>CALBUI010000188.1 GCA_937968125.1 uncultured Anaerolineales bacterium
GCAGGCGACCTGGACTGGTATGCATGAGGCGATTGCCCGCTGGACCCCAGAAGAGTGGCAACAAACCTGGCCAGGGGAGGATGACAGCGAACCGGAGGTGGTTACCCGCCAATGGGTGATCTGGCATCTGATCGAACATGACCTGCACCACGGTGGTGAAATCTCGATCACCCTCGGAGCGCATGGCGTCCCGGCGCTGGATCTCTGAATTAATTGATCGCACGATAGAATGCAATCAGCTTCGCATATGAATCCCATTGCTTCGTTCAGGAGGAGATTCGCATTCATCCTGGTTGTTGTCTTTTTGGGAAGCTGTGCAGGTGTTTCAATTGAGCAAGATTCGCCGCTGCAAATTGAATCAACACAGCCCCTCGCTGCACCAAGACCACAACTCACACCTGCACATGATCTTGCGAAATATGAATATCCAAGCTCGATCGATCCTGAAGACCAATACTTATTCTATCTACACGGCAAGATCATCGAAGACCAGGGCATTCCGGCTGTAAGCCCTGAGTTTGGTAAATATGAGTACCAGGCGATTTTGGAACAGCTCAGTGGGTATGGATTTGTTGTGATCAGCGAGGGTAGAACCAGGGATACCGACGGTGTGGCTTATGCCAGAAAGATATCTGATCAAATTACAACTTTGATCGAGGCCGGTGTGCCGGCAAAGAACATTATTGTTGTCGGAGCCTCTAAAGGTGGCGCGATTGCTATCTTCGTCTCCCATTTCCTCGAGAACGAAGAAGTAAATATTGTCTTGATGGGAATTTGCCATCCAGACTATGTTGAAGATTTGATCCGAGACAAAATCTTCCTGTATGGAAATATCCTCTCCATATATGATTTTGTGGACGAGTTTGCTGGCTCCTGTCAGGAATTATTTTCACTTTCTGAGGGCAGAGGATTATCCAAATCTAATGAAATCGTACTGGATATTGGCACCGGTCATGGCATCCTTTATCAACCCTTAGATGATTGGATACTTCCTGTCGTGCAATGGGCAAACAATGATTCAAAGTGAATTAAACGTATTTCATTCTCGAATAATGCCCATTGAGGGGAACGATTTTTTCTTTTTCGGAGGATTGCTGGGAAAATTCCCAATGAATAGATTACAAAATAAAATTCGAAAGTGGTGAAGAACAATGAAACAATCGATTATTCACGTTGCCCTGGTTGTTCGAGATTACGATGAAGCCATCGAGTTCTACTGCCAAAAGCTCAAGTTCAAATTGGTGGAGGATACCTACCAGCCGGAACAGGACAAGCGCTGGGTGGTTGTAGAGCCACCTGGTTCAACGGGCACCACCCTTTTATTAGCCCGGGCAGCCACTCCCGAGCAGGAAGCTTTCATCGGCAGGCAGTCCGGCGGTAGGGTATTCCTCTTCCTTAGCACCGATGATTTCTGGCGTGATTACAACGAGATGCGTGCAGCAGGCATCAAGTTCGTTAGGGAACCAAAAGAGGCTCCTTATGGCACTGTGGCTGTTTTCGAAGATTTGTACGGCAATTTATGGGACCTCCTTGAGCTAACGGATGCAGAGGTCGGCTAGCGGCTCCGAACGTGAAGAAAATGTATTTGAAATGGTGGTCAGATGGGATTAATTTATAAGCATACCCAGATTGGGATCGTCACCATTATCATGATCTTGCTGGTTGGAATCCTTACTGGGTTCATATTCAATGCAGCGATCGAATCGGCGGAAGGGCAGACGGTAGAGATGCTCAAGATAGTTGGCCTGGTGGCAGCAGGCTTTTTTGTTTTAGTATTGGCCGCTTTTTATTCATTTACTATTCAAATTTCTGATGGAAAGCTTTCTTTCTGGTTTGGCTTTGGAGTGGCCAGGAAATCAATTCCCCTTGAGAAGATTCGTTCCGTAGAAGTGGTGAGGAATCCCTGGTACTACTTTTGGGGGATAAAATCGATCCCCAGGGGTTGGCTTTACAGTATTGCTCCGGGAGGCAGGGCGGTTGAACTGGTCTTGGGTGATAACAAGCTAATTCGCCTCGGTACGAACCAACCAGAAGAGATCAAGCACAGGTTGACTGTGAATATTGGACCTTGATCTTGATCGGCGATCCAGGCAAGTGGCGAGGTCACACGAGCTCGAGTTGAAAATGGACAAGCAGGGTATACTTTATGGGGCTCAAAACCACAAAACATTTTGCCAGGAATGCCCAACACCTCATTAGTGGATGCGATTTATCCCACCATTAGGAACTAAGTGGTGAGTTTGTGCGTCTATTAATACGGGTGGATTGTATATAGTGAATTAATCACGCTTGGTCGTGGGATAGAGGAATTTCATTAAGGTAGGTGGAATCCGTGCCAGAAATTATAGATAGCACGTTGTATTCAGCACTCGATAGATTCAAGCGTGGAGAGGCTAGTCCCGAAGATCTCCACCTGATCAGTGCGGCTGTCGCCTCCGGACAACTGGAGATTAATCCGATTGGTGATTCAGAGCAAATCATGCAGTCTGGGGGCACTAATTTTGGCGAGGAAAACGAAATCCGCGTCACTGGATCGGTGATCGGCACGCAGATAGTGAGCGGATTCACTGCCGAGCAGGTGCAGGAGATCATTGAAGACATGAAAGAGTCTCCCGATGATTCCCCTCCGGAAGAAACGAGCCAGGTGAGCAGCTTGACGATCCTTAAGATCGGTGGGGTAAGCGCGGGATTGATCGTGATCATCTTGTTTATCGCCCTGGCTATCATCAGGCCGACTGCATTCTTTCCACCCCCGGTCACTGAGACGCCGACACCATCGAACACCCCAAGAACCCCGACGAGCACGCCAACTCCGACGAGCACACAACCCCCACCTACTGATACACCAACTCCAACCTTCACACCAACGCCAACGGAGACTGAGCAACCGCCAACCGATACACCCACTGCAACGCCGACACAAACACCGACACCGACTGACATACCAATGATCCAGGAGGATTTCAGCGTTAACAACAGGGGTTGGTTCGAAGGTTTTCAGCAGAATGGCAGCCGGTTCGAGGCCAGATTCAACGATCAAAAATACCGCATGATTTTGACCACGGAAGAGGATTCAACCCTCCCAGCCAGGTATTGGAGCTCAGTACCAAACGTAGTGATCGATGATTTTATTCTCAATGTTGATGCAGCTTTTGTAGAATCACCAGAGAATGCAGCCCTTTTGGTTGGGTTTCATTACGATAATTTTGGCAGCTACTACGCGGTCCTGATAAGACCTAATCTTACCTATGAGATTAAGCTGTTCCTGGTTAATTTGGACCTCAATAACCCGCCACCTTATTTTTCCGGCAACCTGGATAGTTCTATATTTAATGTGGATGGTGAGAATAAAATCACCATCAAAGTGAAAGATTCCAAAATCACAATTGAGTTTAACGACCAGCTGCACTTGGAAGAATATCAACTTCCACCAGGTGGCCCTGACCGAGGGGGCATAAGGTTAGGGGTGGAACAGTTCAGGGTCGGTAGAGTCGCTATCGTGGATTTCGACAATCTGCTAATCCACGTTGCCGAATGAAAAATTTTTCCTCAACCCGGCAGATCCAATGTAATCTCAGGAGGGAATCATAATGCTCAGACTTAAGCATAAATCGCTCAAATACATTGCCTTGGCGTTAATGGCAGTATTTCTTTGTACTGCAGTGTTTGTGTTCGTTGACCTAACGAGCGCAGAAGATACTGTTCCTGCTCAAACTCCGGATCCAGAGGCCTATCTTGAACTTTCTGTCGATCCGGCTCAATCGCGTGCCGGTAGTCTGATCACCTTGAATATCACTTACCATAATATTGGCTTGCCATACACGACGATTCAGATCGATCCACCAAACCTGGTCGAATATGATCCAGAACTAACAATGCCCTGCAAGTTTCATGAGCATGCGAATGGTTGTCAGGCAATTACTTTCCGAACCCTGGCGCCGGGTGAAGTGCAGTTTAATGCATCAGCACATGGCGAGATCTGGAGTGACCAGTGTCAGTGTTGGTTCTTTACTACCGTCACAGATAATGGGCCAGCGACCGCCAGGATAACAGAGCCCTTACGGTTCTTCCTCATGTTTGTGACAAAATGAGCCGAGATTTAGTTCTCAAACAACTTGAATTTGTCTGCTTACTACATGGGGGTGTGCGGAGATAGGGTTATTCCGCTAGACGTGGGATTCGCTGACGAACGAGCCACAAGGGAACGATCATCAGGCTCAGGCTTACAGAGAGGCCTAACAGGAGTCCTATCAGACGGCCAATAGTGGTGGAGATTCCAAATATCTCGAATAGGACCAGGGGACCGAAGAAGAAGAACAAGCAGAGCAGCAAGCAGGCTCCGCTGACCAGGGCTCCCAGGCAGCCTAAGGCGCCTTGCGAGATGCGGCGCGGATCCTCCCATTCGAAGTTTGCCCCGACCACCCCAAAGGCGAGATTCAAACCAGCTACACCGGCAATTGTGAAGGCAACCACCACCAGGCTGTAAGCCAGGATGTCAAGACTCGTGCGCTGCAGTAGAGAGGTGATTAGCAAGAAAGTCCAGCACAAGGCAACAGTAGGAAGATAGGCAACCAGATACTTCCCGGAAATGAGGCGCATGGTGCTCACCGGTGCGGATTTCAGCAGCCAGTACTGTTTTCCCTCTAAAGAGAAGCTCATCCCCGCCAAACGGGAAAGCAGGGACCAGCCGATGAACATTGAAATGCCGACGTTGGCGTATAGAAAGAAATTTTCAAGCACCTGCATGAGTGCTTCTGGAGCCTCTCCACGCCCTGGTGAGGGAGTCCCCCCACCGCGCACCAGCATCACGCCGTAGACAATGCCGATGATCAGCGGCGTAACCAATTGGGACATATTGCGCAGATCACGACGCAGGACCAGGAAATCCTTGACCATAATAGCCCGAACCTGTGCGGTTATCAGGCGGGTGAAAAATGGTGAAAATAACGCTCTGGCGGGTGAACGGGTAGATTGCTTGCGATCGGTTTTTCTCTTTCTTTTGGTGATGTGAACTGATGCCCAGCCGGAGAAGTAAAGTCTCTCGGCCACGGTCAGAGACAGGATGAAGATCCCTCCACAAATTACGATCGTGCCCAGGATCAATCCTGTACCGGACAGCCAATTTTTCTCCCCGATCGCTACCAGGCCGCTTCCGACCCAGGCCAGCGGAGAGAAAGGGGAATTTATGCGCCCCAGCTGGTTCAACGCTATAGAGGCCTGATCGCCGGAGACATCCGCGAAGTTAGCGATCTGGCCAGATTGTGAACACAGGATTGAAATAGTGGCCACGAGAAAGCCCAATACCTCAGCCACTCGCCGGGCGGGAAAAATGCGCACCACCACCATCACTACCAGGCTGGCTATTCCAGCTGCGGTTAACGTAAGCAGGGTTAACAATAAAACAACCAGGGGATAATAGAGGAAATTATAGCCCTGGGAGATTCCCAGTCCGAACAAGACAGGCAGCCCAACCAGCAAGATCAGAGCATAGTTGGGAAGGATGGCTTGCAGCTGCTTGGAGAGAAATACCGCTCGCATTGGTAATGGCGAGGAGAGCAAAAAATCCATATCCCCCGCCAGGTAGAGTGCCTGGAGCAGCAAGCCGAAGCTGGTGATTAAGATGGCGACGAACGCGATGGTGACCACAAGAGCTGGAATGCTGCCCAGTAAGCGATCGGGATCATTGACGACTTGAGCGATTACGGGAGAGCGCAGTGCATTGAGCACCAGGACGCTGAGAGCAAATGCGGCCGCCAGCACCCCAAGCAAGACCACCCCCAGCATGATCGTGCCTATTTTGCTGCGCAGCCGGGCGCGGCGAAATCCGCTGATGAAGATTACTAAACGCAAACGCAGAAGCTTCCATACAGAAAACCATAAGTTCGAACCGGGAG
>CALBUI010000189.1 GCA_937968125.1 uncultured Anaerolineales bacterium
AGCCAGATGCTCAATCTATCCCGCAGCTGGTCAGCTTATTAGGCGCTGAAGACCGACTGCTTTCGCGCCTGGCTGGGGATGCACTGATCGCCATTGGAGAGGAGACAGTTCCCGTATTGATCGCGGTGATGGATAGTGGGCCACAACCTGCTCAGCTGGAAGCCGTCCGGGCGCTGGCCTCAATCGGCGACACCCGCGCCATACCTGCCTTAATCAAGGTGCTCGATCAAGATTCTGCTGTCATGGAACACTGGGCTGAACAGGGTTTAGAAAAGATGGGGGTCGGAACGGTATTCTTTGAGCCCTAGCCTTACCAGCCCCCTCACTGCCTGGTGAAAGCCCAGACCAACCAGGCGGCGATCATTACCAACCCAATCCCAAAGCGCACCAAAAAAGATAACCCCCACCCTAAAGCCAGGCCGCGTGTCGCCCGCCATGCGCTGCGCCATTCTCTATTGCGTAGTAATTCTAGAAGAAATATCGCCACCGGTATGGCGATAAAACCGCCGATGGGAGGGAAGATTATCGTACCGGCGATACCAGCTATCAGCGCAACGATAATCGTCAGCCAGGATGCACCTCCCTGGCGGGCGCCCGCTCCCATCAGGACATTATCCGCACTTATTCCAGCGATCATTCCCAGGGTGATGAACACAATTATGACGATTCCCAGGGTATCAAATCCAGTGACAAATCCGTAAATCAAGGCCGCCAACCAGATGACTGTGATCCCCGGGAATATCGGCACAATCAACAACACCAATCCCACAAGCATGATCAGCAGTGTCAACCAAAAGCTTAGTGCGCTCGCCCAGTCAGGCAAACTATCCCTCGGGCTCGATCACTTCGATGTCGCCCATCCAAGGTCGCAGGATAGGGGGCACAACCACAGAACCATCCGCTTGCTGGCAGTTCTCCAGCACCGCGATCAGGGCGCGGGGTAATCCTAGACCCGAGCCGTTCAATGTGTGCACGAACCTGGTTTTCCCACCTTCCTCCGGTCGATAGCGGATATTGGCCCGTCTGGCCTGAAAGCTGCCCACATTTGAAATTGACGAGACCTCTAACCACTCGCCAACCCCAGGGGCCCAGACCTCTATATCATAAGTGATATGAGCACCAAAACCGAGATCCCCGGTGCACAGCTGGTTGATCCGGTATGTGAATCCCAGATCGGCACAGACCTGCTCCGCATCAGCGACCATCTTCTCAAACTCGGCTGGCGAATCCTCGGCTTTGCAGTATTTATACATCTCCACCTTGTCAAACTGGTGGCCGCGTTTAATCCCGCGCACATCTCGACCGGCGCTCATCTTTTCCCGGCGAAAACAGGGTGTGTATGCCGTGTAATACAAGGGTAGCGCCGTCTCATCCAGGATCTCATCCATATGCAGACCGGTCAGCGGCACCTCCGCCGTTGGCACGAACCACAAATCCTCTTCATGATCCTTATACAGGTTGTCGGCGAACTTGGGCAGCTGCCCAGCGCCGTAGACGACCTCGGTTTTGACCATGAAGGGGGTGTACTTTTCAGTATATCCCTGCTGGATGTGCACGTCCAGCATCCAGGCGATCAGCGCCCTTTGCAGACGGGCTCCTGCCCCGCTGAGTACATAAAATCGCGAACCGGTGATATTTACTCCCTGCTCGAAGTTGATCACCCCCAAAGCAGGGCCTAAATCCCAATGAGGCTGCGGCTCGAAGTCGTAATCCGGCTTCTCACCGACCGTCTTGATGATCACGTTCTCGCTTTCGTCTACGCCCAGGGGTACGCCGGGATCAGGAATATTTGGAATCTCCGACATCAGCGCATTCAAATTACCCTCGATCTCGCGCAGTTCGTTATCGAGACCATCGATTTGATCGCCGACCGCGCGCATCTGGTCGATCTTCGGCTGGCGTTCATCCTGGTCTTTTATCTTGCCGATCTCTTTCGAGACCACATTTCGTTCCGCCTTCAGGCTCTCAACTTGCTGGATCAGACTCCTGCGCTGCTCATCCAGCGCCAGAACCTGGTCCACCGGTTCAGGGTCCATTTGGCGTTTGCGCAGCCCATCTCTTACCAGGTCGGGTTGTTCACGGAACAGGTTGATGTCTAACATAGTTGCACCTCCAAAACCATTCTTGGTTTCCAGAATAGATAAGCCCCCTCGTTTGCAGGACGAGGGGGCGCTCGTGGTGCCACCTGCTTTCGCCGTTCGTGACGGCCTCTTCAACGCGCTAACGGGCGAACCCGGCTTCCTTACGACAGAATCCCTGCGGAAGCGATTGACCCTTAAGGGTCGACGGAGGGGAGTTCACCGCTTGACCTGCTGCCTCGCAGCATCCGGCAGCTCTCTGTGAGGATTTACGGCTACTTGACTCCGCGCACATCTTTTCAGACTATGTTGGGTGGATTATACCCGAGGTTCAAGCAGAGTCAAGCACAATAGTCTATGCACAGTAAATCAAAACATTTCAGGTCCTTTAAAAAGCAAGCCTGAAAACTTTCAATCTACGAATGGAGACTAATTCTCTACAGAATAGATTCAAGAATTGGGGTCTGAAAATACAACAGGATGTATGTGGATCTAAATACCGCAGTTGCTTGCCGGGAAGAATACAAATTCATACTGTCTACCGATAATTGCTCCTGAGTACGCGACGCGAAATTGCAATCTGACATTCTAGTTTACAATTGGCGGGACTGCCCCACCGCAGGCAGGTTACGCCCATATTAGGCTATCTACAAAGGAGAAGATCTGATGAGAATCAAACTAACTAGTGTTTTTGTGGACGACCAAGAATCAGCCTTGAAGTTCTACACAGATATCCTGGGCTTTGAGAAGAAACAGGACTTTCCGGTGGGACAGTTTAAGTGGTTAACTGTGGTTTCGCCCGAAGAACCCGATGGTCCCGAATTGCTGCTTGAGCCGAGTGACAACCCCGCTGCTAAATCATTCAAAGAATCGATATTTGAGCAGGGGATCGCCGCCGCCGCCTTTGCTGTCAACGATATTCAGAGGGAGTATGAGAGATTGAAGCAGCTTGGGGTTGACTTCAAAATGGAGCCCACCGACATGGGATCTGCAAAGATTGCCCTATTTGATGATACTTGCGGAAACCTGATACAGATATATCAGGCTTCGTAGGGGCTGCCTGACAATACCGTTGTGATTTAAAGGGCACCTTTCTGATAGCACGTAGTATTGCCTGTCCCCCGCGTGGCGGGACTTGCGCCCCGCAATAAGTGCGGGATTAATACTTGGTCGGACAGATTTTAATCCCAGAACGACTGGACGGGGCCGAGGAACTTCAGTCATTATTCGTTTTTCATCTCAGATTGTTTCAAATAGTGATGACTTCAGTCATTTTTCAGATTTCTCACAACTCCATAAAATAACTCTGGAGCCCACAAATGAAATTCGGTTTTGTACTCCCAAAAGGGGACGCTCAAACCGCCGCTCAATTCGCCCGCCTGGCCGAGGAATCCGGCTGGGACGGCTTCTTCGTCTGGGAGCCGGTCTGGGGCATCGACGCCTGGGTGTGCTTATCCGCCGCGGCAATGGTCACCGAGCATATCCGGCTTGGCACCATGCTCACTCCGCTTTCTCGCATGCGCCCCTGGAAGCTGGCCAGCGAAACTGCCACCCTGGATAACCTCTCAAATGGGCGAGTCATCTTGTCCGTCGGGTTAGGCGCGGTTGACACCGGCTTCGCGGAATTTGGCGAAATCACCAATCGGGGAGAACGCGCAGAACTGTTGGATGAAGGATTGGAGATATTGACTGGATTATGGTCCGGCGTGCCTTACCATCACTCCGGGAAGCACTACCGGTTAAACCTGAAAGAGGACTTCTTCCAGCTGCCACCCCCACCGGTCCAAAAACCACGCATCCCGATTTGGGTGGTCGGCGCCTGGCCACGGGAGAAATCGATGCGGCGTGCCCTGCAATATGACGGCCTGCTGCCCAATGTTATGGGCGAGGATGGCAAAATACGCATGGGCCCGCCGACGGCGGAGGAGATTCACCAGATGAATGAATTCATCACTACCAATCGAAACCATGACACCCCCTTCGACATTATTGTTGAAGGTGAAACCCCGGGAGCTGATCTGGAAAAAGCACGCGCCATCGTCAATCCTTATCGAGAGGCTGGCGCCACCTGGTGGATCGAAGCCTTGTGGGATGAGCCGGACTTGGAGAGAGTTAGTTCGCGGATTAAGCAGGGTCCCCCACCCGGTGAGAGTGATATCTAAACCTGTGTGCAAAGGGGGATAAATTCGCTTATCTATTAATGTGTACGATCTCGATCGCTGAAGTAATTATCCGATTTCTCTAAGGACACGTTTTGCGGCGTGATACCCACACATACCATGCACCCCCCCTCCGGGAGGCGTGGACGACGAACAAATATATAACCCCTTGACCGGGGTGGTATAGGGTGACCAGCGTGCCACTGGCCTGGTGAATAGCTGGCGCCAATCCTGTACTCCGCCGTTTATATCGCCGCCAACATAATTCGGGTTGTAGGCTTGCATTTGAGAGGCTGTGTGCACACACTTTGCCTGAATCAAGTCCCGAAACCCGGGAGCAAAACGCTCAATCTGAGCAGTGATTTGTTCACTGACATCCGAGGTGGACCCATTCGGCACATGGCAGTAAGCCCAGGTAGTGTGCTGCCCATCAGGGGCTCGGGTTTCATCAAATAGACTCTGCTGAGCCAATAAGACCAGAGGTTGTTCAGGATGCTTTCCCCGCCAGACTTCATTTTCAGAAAGGCTGATCTCTTCTAGTGTCCCTCCCAGGTGGACGGTGCCAGCCTGACCGCAATCTGCTGAGGTCCATGGAATCGGTCCGCTCATAGCGTAATCTACTTTGCAGACCCCCGGACCATAGCGATAGTTCTCCAACTCCTGGCGATATCTGGAGGGCAGGCGATCACCACAAATCTGTACAATCTGCCAGGGGGTGATATCCAGTAAAATCGTCTCAGCATCAGGAAAATCATCAAGGGAAGTTACTTCCTGGCCAGTGATTATTTCTCCCCCCAAGGAACTCAAATAAGCCGCCATGGCGTTGCTGATTGCTTGTGAGCCTCCTTTTGGGATTGGCCAGCCAACTGTATGAGCCAGCATCCCCAGCACCAATGCGATCGATGCTGTGGTGATTTTTTCAAGCGGCAGCATACCATGTCCAGCCAGCCCAGCGAATAGACTTTGTGCCGCTGCCCCTTGGAAACGGCTTTCCGCCAGGCCGCGCACCGAGCGCAATGCCTGCAGCCCAAAACGGGTAAGGCTGAGGGGGTGGCGCGGCGGCAGGGGAAGTGGACCGAGGATATCTCCAAGGATCTCCTGCCAGGAGTCAATCAAGGGAGCCATTAAATTTCTATAGGCGCGGCCATCTATCCCCATGCTGGCGACACTCTCATCCAGGGAACGGGTCAAAATTACCGCATTACCATCGTCCAGTGGGTGCGCCAGCGCCGCAGGTGGGTAAATCCATTCCAGCCCGAAGTCTTTCAAAGATAGATTACGAAAGAAAGGTGAAGCGATCCCCAGTGGATGTATCGCCGAACAGATATCGTGCTGGAAACCCGGCAGGGTTATTTCAGCCGTTCGGGTTCCGCCACCAATCGTATCTTTGGCTTCCAGAACCAATACTTTCTGTCCATTCTGCGCCAGGGTGATAGCAGCTGCCAGACCGTTTGGGCCGGAACCGATGATGATGGCGTCATAGGTGTTCATGGGGTTGAAAATATGTAACGCAGTGTAATGGATTTAGGGAGCTGCGGGTTAGCTTACCATGTTAATGATAAATCCCCCATCTGGTATTCATCTATCCTCGTGGGAATATTTTTTTCACTATCACCACCGGCATATACAGACCGGAACGGATACCGGCATTGTTCCAGATATTGCGCCACTCAGCCCATTGCATCCGTGAATCGACCAGAGAATTGGTCTGGGTAGGCTGCGGATTGGCAACCCCCAAATGCTGGCCCAGGTTTTTTAGTGTGGCATCCCAGAAAGCATCTTCAGATTTATGACCAAAACCCATGCGGAAGCTCACCTCGTAAACCGGATCATTGGCACGGATCAAGGCTTGCACCTGCGCAAACGTGCCGTCATCTTCTTCGTATGCGCTGAAGGTGATCATTCCAGCGAACATATGGCCTTCCGGGGTCATAAACGAGAATGAAACATCATCAGCGTAGATTACCATGACACCGGTAGATAGTTTCAGACCACCGGGTGCGCTCAGGTTGATCAGGCCAACCTCCCCAGGCTGGATGCCAGTGAGGGGCACATAAAGGTTGTTGCCTTGCGGCCAGAATTTAGAGAAGTTTGCCTTCCATTCTTCAACCACAGCCTGGGGTGTGATCTCGATCCCGCTCAAGCGCACTTTATAGGTTTTTTGCCAGAGTTGGCCGAATCCGTGGGTCAGTCCGGATAACTTGCGCCCATCGACGTTCAAATTAATGGCCTCATTCGGCGACTCAGAAACTTTTAGTTTGTCCACTGGCCTAGCCCAGCTGTTCGGATTATTTTTTGGAGTATTTTCAGATTTCGACATTGGATTTTCCTCCAAAGTTAGCAATCCCATTTTGGTGAATATTTCTATGTAGTTGAATACCCACAACTGTCAGCTGAAAGTTGTTGCCTTCACTTAGCTAGGAATTGCTGCTAAAGCGCCAGATTCATCCGTATAAATGCTAATTGCTTCGTTTAGACGGGTAAGCCTGAAAATTTCCTGGTAGTGCCTACTCAACCCAAAAGCTATCAAATTTTGTTTCTGTCGCTGGGACCGGATTAGCATAGTGACCAATAGACCGATACCAGAGCTATTCATGTATTCCAGATCGGTAAAATTCAGCAGGATTGTTCTGGTAGTTTTACCATTACTAGCCTGGGAAAAAGCATCCATCAAATTGTCTTCAGCAAAACCAGTCACTTCGCCTTGAATGTCGATGATGCTGTAGTTTGGATTTGGCTTACGAACCGATGTTGAGATGTTAGCTTGAGTCATTTATCCTCCAAGTACCGCCAGTAATCGCTTAGGTCAACAAAGCACTCGATTCATTTTGGTAAATTTCCATAAAATCTGATAGACGGGTAAGCCTAAATATTTGCAGGTAGTGATCGCTCAAACCGAAGACTCCCACTTCCCATTGGTTCTTGCGGGCTTTGGCCAGCAACTCCACAATCAAGGCAATTCCAGTGCTGTTGATGTAATCGACAGCTGAAAAATTGAGCAAGATCGTATTAGGATTAAACCTAGCTGCTTCTTCGAAAGCTTTGCTGAGCACATCGTCAGCCAGGGCGTTCATCGATCCGAATAAGTCGATGATCGCATTATCATCTGAATTGCGTACAGTTGCAGAAAACTTATCCGCTGTCATCGGTTGCTCCTTCGACTAGTAAGGGAAATTAACTTGAAATTCTCCTTAAAGAAGATGTCTTATTCACCTTTTCCTATACTCCACCATCTCCATAATGCATCAATAATTCAATCGTATGCCTATCTTCAGTTTGAATAATGTTCATCTCATCAACCATATTTTTGATCAGGAACATGCCCCAACCGCGGGTTGGCTGCTCGCCATCCAATTTGGCTTCCAAATCGGGTTGGGTGGTTTTTGGAATGTTCGAGCTACCCCCTTGATCAGTGATCGAAATGGTAACCTGATGTTCGTCTGCTAAAACGTTAATCTCAACGTTTTTTTTCGGGTCAAAACTGTTCCCATGCTCCATGGCGTTCATGGCGGCTTCCGCTACTGCAGTACCTAATCGTTCATACCGTTCTTCCGGCAGGTTGAGGGGAGCGATGACTTCTAAAACTTGTTCTGCGACGCGTCGCTCACTGCCAGGTTCACTTGCGATGGCAAACTCACCTAGGACTTGTGCACCCTCAAACTTTTCTATTACGGATTTATAGGTATCGACAGCTGAATCGAGAACCTCAAATCGCTCGATTGTGAGAATAGTAATATCATCTTCCTGTTCGTATGCTTCACCAACGAAAGTCCGCAGGTTTTGCATCAGGTGAGCGATTAATCCATCACCACCTTCATAATTTCGCACTAATTCTTGAACACGGGGGAAACCAAACATCTCATAGGCAGGGTTATGAGCTTCAACCAATCCGTCGCTGGAGAGCATCAAGGTCTCGCCGGGTTGGATGGTGGCTCGGTTCTGATCGTAGTCCATTTCAGGCATGAGACCTAGTGGCATACCGGTGGCTATCAATTCGCTGACCTGGTCTTTACTATGTAAATATGGTGGGTTGTGTCCTGCATTGCTGAACAGGATTTCGCCGCTTTCCAGATTTAACACCAAGTAGAGGCAGGTAACGAACATTTTTGGTGGTATTTCGGAGTGGAGCACATCGTTTGCATAGGCCAGGACCTTGCCTGGTTCAATCAGTCGCTCAGCTGCCTCCCTCAGTAGGCTACGGGAAGTAGCCATCACCATCGCTGCAGGAATGCCCTTATCGGTGACATCTGCAACAAGAATACCTAGCCTATTTTCAGGTAAATGGATAAAGTCGTAGAAATCACCACCCACTTCGCGGGCAGGCTGCCAATGAACATCAAGCAACCAACCAGATGACGATGGGATTTCTTTTGGCAGCAAGGTCTCTTGAATGAGACGGGCGACCTGTAATTCGTATATGATACGCTCCCTTTCTTGTGCTTCGAGTTGTTGCTGCCGGGCAAGCTGGGCCACGCGCAGTGCAGGAGAAGCTTGTGTGGCCAGGTTGTTTAGCAAGTGGAAATCATCACTTGAGTATTCCTGCTCACTCATGCGTGAGCCCAGATTAAGCAGACCGATGAGATCACCCTGGCTAACGAGAGGCAAGACAAGTTTGACACCATCTGCTCGCAAACGATCCAGGGTCGGGGAATCGATATTATGCTTATTCACCTCGATCAAACCTGGGGAAGTGGTGATTAAGGTCAGCAATGGATCGTCAGAGGGGATATCCAACGGTTTGATTTCGGATTCGGAAGTCATTTCAAGATTTGATGAAGAATCCTGATTGGATTGATCCTGGCTTCGTTTGAAGATTCTTTTCCAAAATGAAGGTTTATTGCTCATATTTCCGCCATGATATTGATTTTTTATCAAAGGTGTATTTAGAAAATCAATCCTTTTTAAGAAAATGGTTTTTCATTTTTATTGAGTAACAGGGCTTATCAGGTTCCATTGCGATGATGAGGTTGATAATAAAAAGGATGACAGCTGATTCAGTCAGAACTGGTTTGCGTCAACCGGTCGATCTCCTGATTGAGCATGGTCACCTGCTGGCTCAATTCGCGAATCCGGCGTGAGCTGAGATTGAAAAGCCGGTAGCCAAGTGAGGGGTCCTCATGAATCCTGAGGTTGAAATTATCTTTATCGATGGTGACCACCCGCACTTCGCTCAGGGCGCGCACAGTTGCCGTGTGGACCTCCTTTTCGAAAATTGCGTTCTCCCCCAGGACTTCCCCAGAGCTTCGTACACCCAAGAAGACCTCCTCTCCATCCTGTTCACGCATCAGAGCTACCTGGCCATCTTGGATAACGAGCATTGAATCTCCAGTCTCACCCTGTTTGATGATTGTTTCTCCTGGCTGGTAGAGCATACCAAGGTTGGATCGCTCAATTCCAGTCGTCTCTTTCTCCTCTGCTGTGGATCGGGTTATTTGTGGGGGATCAGGATCCTTCGTAAAGATGGCGCTCAGCATATCCCAGCTGAGCCGGAGAAGGAAAGCGGGATTTATCATATGCATAAAAATCTCCTTGTAAGAACTGCTGCCAGTGTACATATCCCATTGCACAGTGCTCATGCGGAGGACTGTGCCGGGTTTATACTGCTCATTTATTATCATTCGCAGCATACCCCTCCGGGCGAAACGAAGCTTCTGAATTTTGGCAGCTCCCCAAAAAATGAGACGACCGATGTCGTTGTCGTATTCTACCTTCTCGCAGGCTGGGAGGTAGTAGGTGGCGAAATCATGCGCTGAGACGCCGTGAAAAATTGCAGTCGAAGCAGCGATCTTCGCCGTGCGATAAGCTGATCCAATACCATCTTTCAACAGTCGTGCAGCAGCTGCATCTCCGATGAATACAAACCGATCTCCGTAGGGTTGTTTGGCTGCTAATGTGTTCATGCGCGGAGAGCAGTGACAGGAAAAATTATTTGCGACGAGGGAGGGCGGCAAGCATTTTTGTACCTCCGGCGAGTCAAGAAAAGATTGCACTAATTCTGCATCAATCTCTTCGCCTAGCAGGCCAACAGTTATATAATCGCCTTTTGGGATTATCATCCCGAACTTGAGCCGGGGGATATCGAGCAGGAAGATTTGGATAGCGTTTCCCAGTGTTTCGGTGACCAATTCGTGCCCGAGGTAGTATTCACGCAGGTAAGTTTTCGTAGTTTCAGGGGGGGTGTAGCCGATATCCAGATTTTCGAACATCTTCAGGGCGGGAGAATTAACTCCAGTGGTCACAGTAACCAGGTCATAAATTTGACCTTCAGAATTGCGGGTTGTCACCAGTGGGTAACTATCTACCAAGGTCACTTTATTTACTCGCTCGTTGATCAGGGCTGCTCCTCTCTCAAGGGCTAGGTTTAGCAGATGGTTGTCCAACCCAACGTATTTGAACTCTTTCAAGTCGCGTGGACCGGCTCCACGGTAAACCGCCGCAATGCGTTTTTCGTTCAAAGGTGTGTTGATCCTTACACTACCAACATCCATGTGCAAGGTGTAGGAATCGATGCCGCGCTGCACCACCGAACCGGGCAGGTTAATGCCTTCCGCGGCTAACATCTGCACCAGGGTTTCGGAGACAATGCCTGCGCACATGTTACAGCCCGCTGGACCAGGGTTGAGGAAATCGCGTGGCTCGTAGATATCAATAGAAATATCCAGCCCAGCTCGTTCGGCCATGTCCAGCAAAAATATGCTGAAGAAAGTGCCCGCCGGACCGCCCCCAATAACCGCAACACGCGAGCCATCATTTAACTTTAGCGAGGATTGGTTGCCTATGAATTTTTTATTCTGCAGTTCAGATTTTCCCATATCTGATTACTCCTGCTCAAGAATTTTCTGCCGCGATAGGTGATTATGACTAGAAACAATTAATAAATGAAATTTAAATTCGCTCGGTGAATGTGCATTTGAAGATTGAATATATTCTAAGAACTTTGCGTCTCCAAAACGTTACGATGAGTGATCCGGTTGAATATAAAATTCCTAAGTTTAAGTATCGATCTCAACATCCAAAATCAGTCTTCCTCGTAAGTATGAATCCATAAGGAGATTGATTCTGGGTGGATGGCCTCTGCCACTACACCCAACAAGGAGGCGGTGAGTTTATCCATATCGACTTCGTTGCGAGCTGTAGCTGCAAATTGAGCCAGGGCTTGCTCTGCATCGTATTTTTGACGGTAAAAACGGCTGTCAATGAATTCCTGCACGCGGATTCGCAGGGGATTGAACAAGGCAGCAATTGTCAATGTGGAAATCACGACGACGACCTGGGATCTCTGACCCGCGAAACTTACAAATAAATTCTGCAGGACTAAAATCGTTCCAAAATACACCAACAACAACAAACCGGTCAACAGCGTGTACTGAAGCGTGCGACGGATGATCAGGTCGATATCCCATAAGTTGTATCTGAGGATCGCGATTGCATACGCCAGCAGCAAGCTGGCGTAGATGGAAAGCCCAAGCACAGCTTCCAATATCAGTGGTATCGGTTCGAAAATCAGGGACATAATAATAGCGACGGAAAGAATGCTCGCAACAAAGGCAAACCATTTGATCTGCTGACGTTCGATCAGAGCAGCCCTGCGGTAACGTAATATAAGCAAGATTAAACAGATGAAAAACAATGCTGTATACTGCAACTCGATCAATGCGCCGCTAATTTCATAATAACCTGCCAGCTGCTCAATCCCCAACGGGTTATCCCAATCAGGGAAATAATCCAGCGGTCCTGGACGAAAAACCTCCAGGAATTGTATGATGACGGCGAACCAAGCCAACCAGAGGACGGGAAGCCATCGCTGAGATAAAAGCCGCCCGGTGGGAAAAAGTAAGAAAGGGAAAATTAAAAGAAGTGTGTATCCGATGTATTCCATCCCGTTTGTCAGAGCAGCAAATACTTCCACAGCAGGTAACGAGCCTGATTGCACCTCTAGTCCCATGTTCACATACCAGCCCATGAACTCATTGGCAGAAAGGGTGAACACCCCAGCTAGAAGATACCAGCCAATTGAGTTCCCCGGATGGCGAGATGCGATCAATCCTCCCACAATGAGGTAGGACAAGGCGAACGGTACGAAAACATCATCATCGACTGTATTGATTTGAATTCCATCCGCAAATGCCGCAATCAGCAACAACCCCATGCTCAGCAAGCCAATACCCCAAATGAGGAGGATATGTTTCTGAATTTTCATCGTGTAAACCTCCTGTTCTTCATCCTGCTAAAGCGAATTCCTACTTCAACCGGAGACTGAACTGCTCTAAATTGATCGTCTCCCAATCGATACATAAAATGGCTCGCTTGAATATAAAAAATACCTAAGTTTCAGTGTCGATCTCCACATCCAAAATCAATCATCCTCGTAAGAATGAATCCATAAGGAGATTGTTTCGGGATGGATGGCCTCTGCCACTACACTCAACAATGAGGCGGTGAGTTTGTCCATATCCACTTCGTTGCGAGCTGTATCTGCAAATTGAGTCAGGGCTTGTTCTGCATCGAATTTTTGACGGTAAAAACGTCTATCAATAAAATCCTGCACGCGCAGGCGGAGAGGATTAAATAAGGCGGCAATTGTCAGAGTAGAAATCACTACTACGACCTGCGATCGCTGACCTGTGAGGCCTGCAAAAAGACTTTGCAAGACGAAAATCGTGCCGAAATAGACCAGCAGCAACAAGCCAGTCAGCAGGGTGTATTGGAGCGTGCGACGGATGATCAGATCGATATCCCATAAGTTGTATCTGAGGATCGCTATTGCCATCGCCAGCAGCAGGCTGGAGTTGATAAGAATCCACAGCCCAATTTCCAAAAACGGTGATACCGGTGCGAAACCCAGGGAAATGAAAAGACTGACAGAAGCAACGCTTGCAGCAAAGGCAAACCACTTGATCTGCTGACGCTCGATTATCGTGGCTGAGCGGTAGCGCAGGATCAGTTGTATGGGGCAGATGAATAGCAATGCGAGTAACAATATTTCGTACAAGGTACTGCTAACTTCAAAAAAACCCGTCATCTGTTCGATCCCCAGGGGGTTATCCCAATCGGTGAAGTTAACCAATGGTCCTGGACGAAAAATCTCAATGAATAATAAAAAGATGCTGAACCCAGCCAACCAAAGGACTGGAAGCCATCGCCGAGACAAAAGCCGCCCGTTGGGAAAAAGTAAGAAAGGCAATATAAACATCAGTACTATACCGATTGTCTCAGTAGCGTCCCTCAGATTGGCAAATATGTTAGCGGCAGACCATGAGCCTGGTTGCGCCTGAAGTCCCATGTTCGCATACCAATACATGAAATCATTCGCAGAAATGATTAACAATCCACCTAGGAGAAGCCAGCCGATGGCGTTCTCAGGGTGGCGCGCGGCGATCAAACCTCCAATAATGATGTAGCCCAGCGCGAACGGCACGAAAATATCTGGATTGATTTGAAATCCATCCGCAATTGATGCAAACAGCAATAACCCGGCGCTTAGTAAGCCGATACCCCAAATGAGGAAGATGTGTTTCCGGATTTTCACCGTGTAAACCTCCTGTTCTTCAGCCTGACAAAGCGGATTCCATTTTCAAGCAGCGACTGAACTGCGCCAAATTCAGCGTTTCTTCAACCATTTCCAATAAGGCTGAAATGAATGTAACTCTTCCACTTCAATAAGAGCTGCATCAGCGAATTGAGCCAGGGTTATCTTGATAATTTTCTGGCAAATAACCCTCCTAATACAAGACCATAAATCCCATGTGCAAATGCCCATTGCCAGGTGGGGAAAGCCTCCACTGGAGAGGAAGTGGTGGGAAAAACCACAAGTTGGGCGACGAGCAGCAGGATAACGGCAAATAAAAATCCCGCCAGCCAGATAAATATTTCTCTGGAGACAAGATAAGATTTTATCGGCCAAATCAATGCTCCGAACAAGGCGCCATAAGTTGCTGATATAGAAAGATGGCCAAACAATCCCTGCCAGGGTGACGCCACTCCCTCAACGCTAAAGATTTCAAGAGGTGACCCGGGGGTGACACCTACAAATAAAGCGAAGAGTGCCAGGCTTATGAACATTGCTATACCGCCTACCAACCCATAAATCAAACCATCTGCAGCCAGGGTACCAAGATTGCTATTTTTCTCCGAGATATTACCTGTTTTATCCATAATTATATCCGCCATATTATTTTGAGAAATTGAGTTTTTCGCCAATATTTCGCCAATTTTTAGTGGAGGAACGTTTTCTGATCAGGTGAGGTTTGTATCCTAGCGAATAAAACCTTGCATCAATGCATTCAAATAGTACTCCTTGACCGTATCGGAAACGTTACTGAAACCGTTACAGATAGCAGTTTGGTAACAATTCCGGTAAAATTAGCCGTATGTCAAGTTATCAGGTATTTCTTCTTGGCGCGCCGCGCATAGAATTCAACCAGCAGTCGGTAGCAGTCGATACTCGCAAGGCGCTGGCCCTGCTAGCTTTCCTGATCGTCAGTGGGGAACCCCAGAGTCGGGATACAGTGGCAGCTTTTCTGTGGCCCGAATCCGATCAAACATTAGCGCGTGCGGCTTTGCGCCGCACCCTTTCTACCTTGCGTCGTGCACTAGATAAAGATATGGTCGATTTTGGACGAGAGGTCATCGCACTCAAACCAGAGGCAGGTCTTTGGTGCGATGTGACAGCTTTCAGGGCTCACCTGGAGAATTACAAAAATCACAATCACGCTGAAGATCAGGTATGCATGCGCTGTCAGGCTCCTCTAACGGAAGCGGCAGAAATATACAGGGGTGATTTCTTAGCCGGGTTCAGCCTTAGGGACAGCGTTGAGTTTGACAATTGGCAGTTCATGCAGGCGGAACAGCTGCGCCGGGAATTGTCTGAAGTTTTGGATAAGTTAGTGCTCATCCACGGTACGCAAAGGGATTATTCAGCTGCTCTTGAGTATGCCCGCCGGTGGCTTTCCCTGGATCAGCTTAATGAAGCCGCTCACCGAACCCTGATTAATCTTTATGCCCTCAACGGGCAGCGCAACGCGGCTTTGCATCAATATCGCGAATGCGTCCGCATCCTCGATCAGGAATTAGGCGTAGCCCCACTTGAGGAAACTACCCAACTGTATGAAGATGTTAAAGAAAATCATGTCACAGAGCTAATAATCTACAAACATCTTCTGGGAATATTTCCTGAGCAGGTACCCGCGCCACCCAACAACTTATCTTATCCCGGAGGTGACTTATCGCCAACTAGTGATCTTATACCCTTGATTGGTCGCAGCCAAGAACTGGAGCAGTTAAAAAGAATTTATGAAGGTATACGGCAAAATGGGTTCCTGATTGTTCTGACAGGGGAAGCAGGGATTGGTAAAACCCGCTTGGCACACGAATTTCTAAGCCAGCTACAAAGCCGAGGAACAACAAACCTATCTACACAATGTTATGCTGGTGAAAGCAATCTGACATTCTCACCTTTGATCGATCTGCTCCGACAAGGGATCAAATTATCCGGCGACCAGAAGTGGTGGCAGGGGGTAAATCCCCATATGCTGAGTGAAGTCTCACGCCTTCTTCCAGAATTGTCCGATATCATCCCTGATTTACCATCCTCTCAATTAATAGATGGCCCTGGAGCTCAAAGCCGGTTTTATGAAGGGATTTGTCAAACTCTGGAAGCGATGGTCGCTGGACCCTCACCGGGAATACTCTTTATAGATAACTTGGAATGGGCGGATGAATCAACCTTGGATTTACTGGCTTACCTGACGCGGCGTTTGAAAGGTCGTTCATTGTTCCTGTTGGTATCCTGGGGGACAGAGCCTTCACCTGCAACGACCATCTTAGAACAGATGCTGAATGATGCTGTGCTGCAAGATTGTGGAATTCATCTAAATCTATCTGCTCTATCGTCTGATCAAGCCCAAGAATTGATCGAACGAGAGGTGAACAATGATGAACAATTTTCACCGATACTTTTAAAAAGATTGGTTGAAGAATCAGATGGGCTGCCATTTTTTCTGGTGGAGTACCTGCAAGCAATTCAAAGGGGAGAAATTAGCACAAATCTGACAGAAGAACATTGGCCTGTACCATCAGGTCTGCGGAGTATGCTCCAAACCCGTTTTACCAGCTTAAGCGATACTGCTGCTCAAATTCTGCAAGCAGCTGCAGTTATTGGACGAAATTTTGACAGCGAATTGCTTAAATCAACTAGTGGGCGGTCGGAGGAGGAGACAATCCAAGGCATCGAAGAACTGCTCTCTCGAAATTTAATACGGGGGGTGCCTGCTCAAGGAAACAGTGATTTGGCTACAGCTTGCTATGATTTCAGACATGAGCAAATTCGCGAATTAGTACTGGAAGATACGAGTTTGGTTCGGGGCCAACTCCTTCACCGCCGTACCGCAGAAGCACTGGAAGAACCGGGCAGATTTAATTTACAGCGCTCACAAAGGGGGCAGATCGCGTATCACTATCATCAAGCTGGGCTAATCGAGAAGGCCGCAAATTATTATTTCCTGGCAGGTAGAATGGATCGCTTGATGCATGCCAATAATGATGCGCTCGCCCATTTCCAGACGGCACTCGCATTGGGATATCCACAAAAACCAGAAGTCTTTATTGAATTGGGTGATTTATATACACTCAAAGGAGATTACCTTCAAGCGATCCAGCAATATGAAGCCGCAGCGGCTATTTCTACATCTGATCTATTACCAGTAATCGAACAAAAAATTGGACAAGTTTATCTGCGGGGCGGTCGTTGGGACCAATCTGCTTACCATTTTGAGAATGGGCTGATAGTCCTCGGAGAGTCGAAGATTGAAGGGAAAAATTCCCTCGAGGCCAAAATCAGAGCTGATTGGAGTCTGGCTTGCCTTCGGTCTGGTAATGAAGAGCAGGCAGACTCTCTCGCACATGAAGCCTTAGCACTCGCCAAAAGGGTGGAAGATCCACTGGCATTGGCACAAGTGCACAACTTGCTGGGTGTGCTGGCCCGGTCTGCAAACCAGCCTGAGCTGGCCTTGAAGCATCTGGAGGAAAGCTTGTCTTTCGCCTACGAGATCGAGAATCCTAGTGCTCAGATAGCTGCACTCAACAATCTTGCTCTTGCACAAGCCGATCTCGGTGAACACGGTCAAGCTATCAAGACTATTCATGGCGCACTCGATTATTGCATTGTCCTTGGAGATAGGCATCTTGAGGCTGCCTTGAGAAATAACTTGGCAGACCAGCTGCGGGCTTCAGGAGATGAGGATTCAGCTATGGCTCAGCTGAAAAAAGCCGTCACTATCTTCGCGGAAATTGGTCAACGAGTAGAAGATTGGGAACCAGAAATCTGGAAATTGGTTGCCTGGTGAGAAAGGTTTCCTAAACTGAATTTTCAATAGGTTGAAAAGAAAGTATATGGATTGGGGCGGGGACTGCACATCCCCTTCGACCTCTGGTCAAAGAGTAAACCCTTCGGTTCCGCAGGAGCGGGGCAGGCTCGGCAGTATAAGAGTAAACCCTTGGAGCGAAAAGAGAAATCCCCTCCCCCGTAAACAGTGGAGGGGATCCCGCATTACTGCGGGAGGTGGGGGCAATATCTTCTTATTCCCGTTCTCGCAGGTGCGGGAACAGGATCACTTCGCGGATATTCGGCGTATCGGTGAAGAGCATCGTCAAGCGGTCGACCCCCATGCCAAAGCCACCGTTGGGCGGCATCCCATAGCGCATCGCTCGCAGGTAATCTTCATCCATCGGGTGGCGCTCCTCATCGTCGGAGGCGTAATCCCGGCCCATCTCCTGGAAGCGCGCTTCCTGATCAAGTGGATCATTCAATTCGCTGAAGGCATTGCAGATCTCCATCCCGGCCATGAACGCCTCAAAACGCTCCACGGTGCTGGCATCCTCGGGCCTGCTCTTTGTCAGGGGAGAAATGTCACGTGGGTAATCATACAAAAAGGTCGGCTGGAGCAGATTGGGCTCCAGAAAATTTCCGATCAGCGAGTCGATCAATTTCCCCCGCGTTGCCTCGGGTTCGGGCTCCAGGTCCTTTGCCCGCATCGCCTGCGCCAGGCTTTCTGCTGTCGCATGCTCTTCAATATCAATGCCCACCAGCTCGGCCAGTCCATCGCTGAGCTTCATCCGGCTCCAGGGTGGCTCGAGGTTGATCACCTGCCCCTGGTAGGAAATCTCCCGGCTTCCCGCCACCTGGTCAGCCACGTAGACCACCATCTCCTCGGTGAGTTCCATTACCTGTTGGTAGTCAGCATAAGCCATATAAAATTCGAGCATAGTGAACTCGGGATTGTGTGTGCGGTCGACCCCTTCATTTCGAAAATCACGACCGATCTCATAAACTCGCTCGATATCACCTACCAGCAGCCGTTTTAAATACAGCTCGAAAGAGATTCGCAGGTAAAGATCCTGTTTTAGCTGGTTGTGATAAGTGACAAACGGGCGGGCTGCTGCGCCTCCATAGATCGGTTGTAAGATGGGAGTCTCCACTTCCAGGAAACCTTGACCATCCAAAAAATCCCTCAGGCTGCGAATTATCGCCGCCCGCTTACGGAATATCTGGCGCACATCTGAGTTGACCGCCAGGTCTGCGTAGCGCTGCCGGTAGCGTACCTCGGGTTCCGCCAGGGTTGCATGCTGCACGACCTCCCCATCCACAACTTCATCCTTTGCAGCCGGTAATGGGGTGATCGATTTTGCCAGCATGTGGAATTCTTTTACGCGCAGGGTCACCTCTCCCGTGCGCGTGCGGAACATTTCACCGCTCGCCTGGATGAAATCCCCTAAATCGAAATATTTATTGAAGAACTCCACCTGCTCACCCCCGATATCATTCGCCCTGAGGAAGATTTGCACCCGCCCAGATCCATCTTCGATATGGGCGAAAGTGATCTTACCCATCGCCCTCAGAGAGCGGACGCGTCCAACCAGGGTCGCGCTGACTTCCTCACCTTCTTTGCTTTCGACCCCCTCAAATGCCGCGATGGCTTCCTGGCTGGTGTGCGACCTCTCGGATTGCGCAGGATATGGATCTATGCCTTGTTCGCGCAGCTGCTCCACCTTCTCCAGGCGTATCTTTTCCAAATTCGAGTATTCCTTGGTCATCAACCTTCTCCCTATTTATATAAAAGCCCCACGCAGAGGTTGCTCGCGTGGGGCTTGTGATCGGAATGCCCGATGCTACTCAACCTTAACTATTTGAACTTCAAAGTTACCACCCGGTGCTTCAACCTCGACCTTGTCGCCAGCTTTGCGGTCAATGATAGCACGACCAAGTGGCGACTCGTTAGAAATCCGGCCCTCGCGAGGATTTGCTTCCGCGCGTCCTACCAGCGTATATATCTCCGGCGTACTTCTGCCTTCCTTGATGGTCACCGTGGCGCCAATTTCGACAACTTCTCGCTTTCCCGAATTTTCAATCACGCGGGCATTGGCCAGAAGCATCTCCAGCTCCTGGATCCGGCCCTCGACGAAAGCCTGCTCATTTTTAGCAGCTTCATATTCGGCGTCCAAATCGACGCCCATGTCACCGCCGTCTTCCATGGCTTCACGCAATCGCGCAGCCACTTCCTGGCGTTTTACCGTTCTGAGTTGTTCTAATTCATCCTGCAATTTTTGGTAACCCGTAGGGGTCAGAAAAGATGGAGGCATTGTTTCACCCGTGAACTAAAAATTTAATTTGTAACCTAATCCCCGATAATCCCTTGTCCAGCTTATGAAAAGGAGATGCGGCGTCTTGGTAGAGCAAGATGCTCTGCCACCGCCGCGCACGGATTTTAACACAATCTATTTTGATTTGCAAGAGAACATTCAAAAACGTATGTTCTATTGAAAAGACCAGAGTCGAACGCCTTTTGTTGGTTCCCAATATGCCCGGATAGCAGCCCGCATCTCGTTTGAGCTCGACCAGAACGTGCTGATCTGGGAGGCATGCGCCGCGACAGCTTGCTGCCAGATTTCTAGCCCGGCTTCAGATACTGGAAACAATTTGGGTTGTATCCCGCGATCATGATCAGGAATATCCTTTTCAGGATCAACTGTATAAGGATAGTCTGCGTAATACCACAGGCGCTTCCCCAACTGCTCCGCAGATGATCTAACCAGGCGGTGATCAACATGTCCCCCCAGTGCAAGTGGGCAAACCAATCCACATTCAGCGGGCAAAGCCTGCTCAATGTCATTCCTAAGGATTTCTACCAGGTAATCTTCCTCACTCCGCAGCTCCGTAAAAAGATCGGCATCTGCAGTGTATAAGGCCTCAACCTCCATTGGTGAGCGGCGGTAAATCGCATCCGGGATCGAGAAATTGCGCGAGTTCGCCCTCATTATCCTGCTTGAGTTTATATCTTCATCTCTCCGTGCGGAAACGGCACTCGGACCAGTTTTCCAGCGATCATGCAGACTTTGTGCGTACTTGGAGACGGGTCCTGGTGGTGGTTCTCCCGCACAAATCGTCCAAATTGAAACCTCATCCCCTAGCTCTGTTTGCTCCCAAACCAGGCCTCCGCAGGAAAAGGCGACATCGTCAAAATGTGGTGAAAGATAAATCCATTCCATAATTAATTTCCACTCCTCTACCCGTGAATTTTACCCAATCTCGCCTCGCCTTGCCACTCCTGCGGGCAGGTGTTATTATCTATGCGTGTGAAGCGCACATATGTTTTCAAATTTCCCTGAATTTACTCGCCTGCGCTTAGTTTTTATCGGCATCATCCTGGCAACTCTTCCATGCTATTGCCTTGGATTGATGGCAGTTGCCCTGGCTCCGGAAAGTGAAACCTTGCCTATTGCAACTTCAACCACTTTCTCAACTCCAACATCCACGCTGCCCCCAACGCTCACCGCCATCCCAACCTTACCCGCCACCAATACCCCAACTCAAACACTGAGCCCAACCCCAACTATAACAACCACAAGTTCAGCCACAGCCACTAATACTCAGATGCCTACTGCCACGGAGACGATCCAACCCAGCCCAACCAACACCGAGACGCTAATCCCTTCACCGACCCAAACGGACACCCAGATACCGACTCCCACCGAAACGAATACTATCACCCCGACAATTACACCTACCGAGGAGAGCACCCTCACACCATCTCCAACAGTCAGTGAAACCCCAACTCCATCTCCCACAGAAACCCCCTAAAACCATTCACAGGAAACAATGACCGATTTACTCCCCTTACTTAAATCCCTGATCTCGACCTCTGGTCTCTCTGGACATGAAGCGCCGGTCCGAGAGCTGATCGATTCTGCCTGGCGACCACTCACCGATGAGCTCAGTACGAGTCGCCTGGGAAGCCTGCATGGATTAAAACGCGGCACGGCTGCTGAGCCCCGGCCAACCATCTTGATCGCGACCCACATGGATGCCATCGGCTTGATGGTCACCAGCATCCAGGAAGGTTTCCTGCGGGTCACTGAAATCGGGGGGCTGGATGCCCGCGTCTTGCCAGGCCAGCTGGTGACTGTCCACGGCCGACGTGATCTCCCCGGGGTGATCGTCCAGCCGCCGGCCCACCTGCTGCCGTCCGGAGCGCAAGATGGACCCGTTCCGCTCAACAATTTGCTGGTCGATGTCGGCCTGAGACCGAGACAGGTTAATCAGCAGGTCCGCAATGGAGATTTAATCTCCTTCGCTCAGGAGCCGATTCAAATGCAGGGTGAGACCCTGGCCGGGCACTCATTAGATAACCGGGCTTCCGTGGCTGCCTTGACCCTATGTCTCGATGAACTCAAAACCCGACAACACACCTGGGATGTCTGGGCCGTGGCAACCAGCCAGGAGGAAGAGACCATGGGCGGCGCGAGGACCTCAGCCTTCCAAATCCGCCCAGACCTGGCTGTAGCTGTTGATGTCACCTTTGGCAAAAGTCCCAGTACTCCCGATCACCAGACTTTCCCTCTTGGCAAAGGTCTCACGCTGGGTTGGGGTCCTAACATCCACCCCGGACTTTATGACTCCTTTAAAAAGGTGGCCGACCAATTCGAGATTCCTTATGCGACGGAAGTTATGCCGCGCCACTCCGGTACCGATGCTTTTGGATTGCAGGTTGCCGCCCACGGCGTTCCAACCATGGTGGTCAGCATCCCCCTTCGTTATATGCACACCTCAGTAGAGATGGTCGCCCTCAAGGATATTCGCCGTACCGCCCACCTGTTGAGCGAGTTCATCTCTCAATTGGATATTGATTATATGGATAAATTAACATTAGAGGAGTTATCATGAGCGCTGACTCCGCCACAAGGAATTCTGCACCCAAGATTGGCGCAGCCCAAACCAGGCTGCTCAAAAGACTTTGCGAAGCTTGCGCTGTCTCTGGTGATGAAAGCGAGGTGAGGGCCATCGTATTGGAACAGGTGCGCCCGTTCACAGACGATATTCAAGTTGATGCCCTCGGCAATGTGCTCGTTACCAAGCCCGGCCGAAAGAGGACCAAGCGCCTGCAGGTGATGCTCGCCGCCCATATGGATGAAATTGGTTTCATGCTGACCCATCACGATGGGGATGGTATCTTCCGCTTCGAAACAGTAGGTGGTGTAGATCCTCGCCAGCTGCCTGGCAAACCTGTCCGAGTTGGTCAAGATCATATACCTGGTGTGATTGGGGCCAAACCCATTCATCTAACCACCAGCAACGAGCGCAAAAGCACCATTTCAGTCGATTCTCTCCGCATAGATCTTGGACCTGGTGGCAATACCAAGGTAAAAGTTGGCGACCGTGCCACCTTTGCAACAAAGTACTCCCGGATTGGACCGAGTATTATGGCCAAAGCCCTGGATGATCGTTTAGGGGTGGCTACCCTGATCGAATTAATCAAGCATGCCCCTGATAATATTGATCTGTTGGCCGCCTTCACCGTCCAGGAAGAAGTCGGCTTGCGGGGTGCCCAGGTTGCGGCCTATGCTTTTGATCCCGATCTGGGCATCGCTATCGATTCGACCCCTGCCATCGATCTGCCCACCTGGGAAGGAGATCACGAGGGGGGCGAAAATAGTCGCTACAATACTCGCCTGGATGGAGGTCCAGCAATCTACCTCGCCGATAGTGCCACATTGGCTGATCCGAGACTGGTTCGACACCTGGTTGATACCGCTGAATCGGGGAACATTCCCTACCAATTCCGGCAGCCTGGCGGGGGAGGTACAGATGCTGGCGCCATCAACCGCTCCCGTGCAGGGGTGCCCAGTATTTCGGTCTCCATTCCTGGGCGCTATGCTCATACTGCAGCTGGTATTGCTCGAGTTGCAGACTGGGGGAATACCCTGACCTTGTTGCATGCCGCCCTTTCAACGATGACACCCAAACTGCTGGCGACAGATAGATAGCCGCCCTCGCACCATTAAATAATCCATAACCATCGGAGCTATGATGAAATCCTTGATCCAAGAACTTGTCGAAATAACCAGCCCCTCTGGATATGAGTCCCAAGTCCGGGAGCTAATCCGCTCAAAAATCGAGTCTCAAGCAGACCAGGTCTACGTCGATGCCCTCGGAAACCTGATTGCTGTCAAAGGAGACCAAGACTCTGGGGGGAAACGGATCATGCTGGCTGCCCACATGGATGAGATCGGCATTATTGCTACCCATATCGATAACTCTGGTTTCGTGCGCTTTACCACCATCGGTGGTGTATCCCGACACACTTGCGTAGGCGGACGGGTGCGTTTCCTTGATGGAACCCAAGGGGTAATCTACTATGAGACATTGGAAAATGCGGCTTCACTGCCGACTTTCAACCAGATGTATATTGATGTTGGGGCCACCAGTCGTGAGGGTTGCCCGGTGCGAGTTGGTGATGTAGCTTCCTTCGATCGACCTTTCTCAGCTTATGGTGACCGGTTAGTATCCAAGGCCATGGACGACCGCATTGGGGTCGCCGTGCTGATAGAGACTCTATTGAAACTTAAAAAAACGCCGCATCAAGTTTATTTTGTTTTCAGTGTCCAGGAAGAGGTAGGGTTGCGGGGCGCCACGACCGCTGCCTTCGGACTGGACCCAGATATTGGTATTGCGGTGGATGTCACCCGTTCCGGAGATACTCCCAAGGGGATCAAGATGGATGTCTCCTTAGGCTCTGGCCCAGCTATAAAGGTACGTGACGGCGGTATGCTTTCAGACCCTCAGGTCGTAGATTGGATGGTCACCACAGCTGAAAATGCCAAAACACCTTATCAACTGGAAGTCCTGGAAGCCGGGACTACTGACGCCCGCGCCATCCAGCTCACCAGGGCTGGCGTTCCGGCGGGCTGTATCTCTATCCCTTGTCGCTATGTCCACGCCCCCTCTGAGATGGTCGATATTAACGATGTCAATAATGCCATCCAGCTGCTGCTGGAACTGATTACCCATGAGGTGGAACTGGGATAAGTCCCTGAAGGTTTTTGATTGATGAAAAAAATCCTGGTCGGCACCATATTAATCACCATCGTACTGGCGAGCTGTACACCGGCGCCTATCTCAGAAGAGGATTCAACCCCCGCGCCCCCGCAAACACCCACCACAATCCCCCAGGCGACTTCAGAAAACACACAACCAGCTCCCGGCCCGACCGTACTGCGTATTTGGGTTCCACCACAATTTGATCCCGAAGGCAATTCACCTGCCAGCGACCTTCTGAAACAGCGCCTGGACTTATATACCTCCGAGAGGCCTAATCTGCGTATCGAGACCCGGGTAAAGGCTTCCAGTGGGACCGGGGGTTTACTCGACTCGCTGAGTTCTGCCAATGCCGCTGCACCATTGGTCGTGCCAGATTTGATCCTCCTGCCTCGCGCCAGCCTTGAGATCGCGGCCCTCAAAGGATTGCTTTTTCCATATGATGGATTAACCGATAGCCTTGATGATAGTGATTGGTACCCATATGCGCAAGAATTAGGTCAGCTCCAGACCAGCACGTTCGGTTTGCCATTCGCCGGCAATGCCTTAGTCTCTCTTTACCGCCCCTCTGAAATCGAAAATCATCCTGCTGATTGGCCGGCCGCACTTGAAGCAGGTCACCCGATCGCTTTTCCGGCCGCTGAGCCGAGTGCCTTCTTCACTCTGGCTCAATATCTCTCCACCGGAGCTCAAATACAAGACACGGATGGACGGCCTTTATTGGAAAGCAATCCGTTGACGGAATTGCTCTCCTTTTTTAGGGATGCGGAAGCCGCGGGTGTGATGCCGATCTGGTTGACTCAATTTACCGATGATGAACAATCCTGGGAGGCGTACAACGAAAACCAGGTTAATTCTGTCGTCACCTGGATCAGCCGTTATCTGACCACGCTGTCTGGTGATACTGCAGCTGCTCCTATCCTTACCCAAACCGGATCGCCTTTAACCCTGGCTGATGGTTGGGTTTGGGCGCTCTCCAATCCTGATACCGAAAGGCATGCCCTCAGCGTGGACCTGGCGGAATACATCACCGATGGTGAGTTTCTTGCTGAGTGGTCGCAAGCCTCTGGCTACCTCCCCCCGCGAAAATCAGCCCTGGAAGGTTGGACTAATGTAGCCCTGCGTGTATTGGTTGAAAGAATCATCCTTTCCGCCCGAATTATCCCTCCTAACGATGTTATGGCTGCCATCGGACCAGCACTTAGCCAGGCTACGGTTGATGTTTTAAAGCAGCAATCCTCCCCAATTTCGGCTGCTAACGACGCTATCGCAACCCTGGAAAATCCCTAGTCCCCCCATTTTTACAGCCACGCTACTATTAATAAGGCATTAATTGGAGCAGTTGACGAATTAGATGGGCGGTGTTATTATGCGGTCCGGAGACATTTTGTATGGGTGATGATCCACTCCCTGAAGAGCTCCAGGAACCTTCCGATGAGCTCTTTTCGACAAATGAAGATCAAGACCTGGATACGGCCCCACAAGTAGAGCCTGAATCAGAATCTACCCAAGAGAGCCGTTTTTTCATGCTGGTGGAGAACCTCTCTCACCTCGGCATCGCTGATTCTGTTCTGCGCCTGGGTACCCACTTGCTCTTTATCGCCCTCGCCCTGCTGGTCGTATGGGTGATGCGGGGGTATTATTTACAGGTCCAGATGCCGGAGACACCTCAGGGTGCCGCTCAAGCCGCCGTCTTACCCACCCCAACTCCCACCTACTCTTTACCTGACCTGCCCCCTTTATCCGCCGATAGCAACACTTACCAGGCTGGTATTCCCCGCCTGGCTCAAGTACACACCACCATCCCAACCCGGCCGAGGACAGAAGTGATCACCTATATCGTCGAGACTGGCGACACAGTTTTTGGTATTGCAGAGATGTTTGGGTTAAAACCAGAGACAGTCCTTTGGGGCAACTATCTCATCCTCGCTGATAACCCCCACGCGCTGGTCGAAGGCCAGGAATTGAACATCTTGCCAGTCGATGGTACATTCCACAGGTGGTCTGCTGGAGAAGGCTTGAATGGTGTCTCCGATGGCTACAGCGTCACGCCAGAGGACATCATCAACTGGGAGGGCAATGATCTTAGTATCGAAACAGTCGGTGATTTTGCCAATCCGAATATCGATCCGGGTACGTTTTTAGTTGTACCAGGTGGTTCGCGGCAGTTTGTCACCTGGAGCGCACCCAAGATTACCAGGTCGAATCCAGGAGTGGCTAAATTTATTGGTCCTGGCGCCTGCGGCACTATTGTGGATGGTGCGGTGGGCACGGGTGCTTTCATCTGGCCCAGTGCAGCCCATTTCCTCTCCGGATATGACTATTCACCTTCCACAAATCACTTCGCCATTGACATTGATGGCGACCTTGGTGAGCCCATGTGGGCCTCAGATAGCGGCGTTGTGGTATATGCAGGGTGGAATAATTTCGGCTATGGCAATATGGTGGTGATCGATCATGGGAACGGTTGGCAGACTGCCTATGCCCACATGCAGGTTCTCACCGTCGGTTGTGGGCAGAGTGTGTTCCAGGGCACCCCTATCGGTACAATCGGCAGCACTGGTAAATCAAGCGGCCCTCACATCCATTATGAGATGCTCCATGACAGCTACGGCAAAGTCAACCCCTGGGATTTCCTGCCCTAGAAAATAAATAACCCCATTTGTAGGGGCGAAGCAATCCTAGAGAAAATACTGGTTTGAGTGGAATTTCATCAGGGTTGCTTCGCCCTTACTGCATCTACATCCGGTTACATTTTTCCAATACAGCCCCAAGGTTCACAACTCCGCTGCCAGGAACGGCACCAACATCTCCTCTGCCGACAAGCCCCCATGCCGCCCAAATAAATGATCCGTCCGGTTTGACCACCACCAGTATGCATTCCCGCGGGCGATGACGATCAAATCGCCCAGCCGATCGAATAAACGCGGGTGTGACTCACCAGGCCCAAACAATCCTGCTTCAACCGCAAACACCGGGTCGAGGGTAGCAAATTGTTCCGGCCAGGTCCGCTCGATATACTCGCGGACCGCTTCACCCTGTCCGGGGCGCATGTGTAAAAACGCCAGCCGGTTTTCTCCGGTCGGCATGATATGCAGGCGACGGGTAAGACCTGGGTGGTTGCTCAAATCGTAATGCGGATCTGGCTGGGTTTTTATCTGGCCGTGGTCTGCCATCAAGATCAATAATGTATCCCGCCGGTTCCCACCCTCCAGTTGGTTCAGAAACAAAGATCCAAGTTGATCCGAGAAATTGACCAGCTCGTTCACCGTTCGTTCGTCATCAGGTCCATAGTTGTGGGAAAAATAATCCACCTCTCCCCAATAAGCCCAGATATATTTCCGTTCACCTGGCTTATCTTCCATGAGGTTCCTCAGGTTTGACCACAAATCCGCTTGGGAACGGAATGGATTCACTTTTACCTTTTGGAGCAGCATGCGTGACAATCCCGAACGGGCAATGCTTTGATGCTGAAACCCATAAACATCAATGACATGAGCCGACAAATGGTTTCCCAGCAATGTCGGTCGGATGAACGATTCCGGATCAAATCCGGCTTTTTCAAGGCTGCCCGCGGCTCCCTTAAAACTCATCGGCGCCTGGAGGATGGAATTAACCACCATGCCGTATTCCTTCAGCCACATCTCATAACCCACGATGCCGTGTTCGATCGCACCCCTGCCAGTCCACAGGCTGGTGAGCGCCGCGGCCGTCGTGCTGGGCGTGATAGAAGTAAGCGGCGCCAGGATCCCGTTATCCATCAGGTTTTCCCAGATTGGTAATTTCCCAGTTTCAACCAATTTGGTGAAGCGCACCAACGAAAGAGCATCCATCAGGATCAAGATCACGTTTTGGTATTGCTCCTGAAGAGATGCGGTGAGTTGATCTGCCAGGGGAGCTCTACCGATGGTAGGCGCCCCCAACCAGCGGCAAATACTGGCCGGCACATTGACCAGCGATCGGCCCTCATAATCTGGATAAACATAATCCCCACCTAGATTTAAACCCGGCAGCCGGTGCGCTCGTAAATCTGGTAACAATTGTTTAGTTAGATCTGGCATAGTGACTCTTCAGGGAATCATATCTGGACAGCTTTGATATAATCGCAAGGCGCATCCAATCTTCCATTCTTGCTAAAGATAAAAATCTGCGCTGAATGCTTGATTTGTTTAGGTGATATTGGTGAACATGGATACATTAATGCGGTTTGTTCAAACCACCAGGGATTATGTTACCTCATTAAAGTGGGCTTCTCTGGGTTATCCAACCTGCTTGCTGATAATTTTGCTTGCATTAATCCTGTTGGCAGCCTGTAATGTTGAACCAATCCCAACCCAAACAGAGGTGATCGTAACCCAGGAATTAACCCCAAGTTCAACCAGCACGGCGACCCAAATTCCACCAACCCCTACAATTACTCCCCAACCAACTTCGTCCCTGGGCCTAAAGCCTGCCGATTTGAATGGCATAAGAGTGAACCTTTGGTACCCCTGGTCAGGTGAAACAGGCAGAGCCGTTCAACAGTCCATAGATCAGTTCAATACCTCAAATGAGTTTGGCATTACGGTGGAAGGCATTTCCCAGGGGACGATTGACAACCTGTATGAGATGGTTGATTCTACGGAATCAGCCTCTCTACTGCCAAATCTCGCCCTTGGCACAAATTACCAGGTCCAATCCTGGATCAGCGCAGGAAAACCGGTAACTGGTTTGAATACCTTTGTGGATGATCCGGAATGGGGGCTGAGCCCTGAGGAGCTGGCAGATTTTTATCCCGTCTTTCTCGAACAAGATGTTATCGATCAAAAGCGTTTCGGAATCCCGGCAGTCCGGACCGCACCGCTGATATTTTACAATTCCACCTGGGGAGAGGAATTAGGCTTTTCCGCTCCACCCAGCACCACGGAAGAATTTTCGGAACAGGCTTGTGCCGCCGCTCTTGCCAACAGCAGCAACGATTTTCCGGAAGATGATGGCACGGGTGGCTGGTTGATCGATACCACGCCCTCCGGAGTTTTAAGCTGGCTCTATGCTTTCGACAGTTCTGTCACTCTCTCAGATGGGGATGGGTATCAATTCAACTCGCCCCAAACTGCTGACGCCTTCCAGTACCTCAAGGACCTTTTCGATCAGGGCTGCGCCTGGGAGCTGTTCGAATCGACTGCAGAAGCCGAGTTTGCCAATCGCAGGGCGCTCTTCATTACCAGTACCCTGGGAGATGTTGGTTATCAGCAGGAGGAACTTGATCTCGCTGAAAACAAAGATAATTGGACGGCAATCGGTTTCCCAACCTCATCAGGGAAGGCAGTAATCGACGTTTATGGACCTTCATATGTCATCTTTGCCGGCACTCCTGAAGAAAATCTGGCTACCTGGCTGCTTATCAAATGGCTGAGTTCCCCTGAACAAGGAGCTAAACTCGCGGCTGCCCGGGGCACTTTCCCCCCTCGGGCTTCCGGGCTGGGTTATCTTGATTCTTATGCAAGTCAAAACCCACAGTGGGCTGCTGCCCAGGAGTTGCTGGCCGTTGCCCGGCCAGAACCTGGTTTAGAATCTTGGAAGAATGTGCGTTGGATCCTGGGAGATGTAGGCACCCAGATCTTCCGCTATTACTTCACCTCAGATCGAATACCTGCCACCTTGGAGCTGATGGATGAAACAGCTGCTGAGCTGCACGAATTCACAAACTGAGCTTATCAGGTGCTGTACTGAAACATATTGAGTAACCCGCCATGAGCAGAGAGATGATTGACGAACAAACATGACCGACCGGGAACACGTGACAATTTACACCGATGGTGCTTGCGACCCGAATCCTGGACCAGGAGGTTGGGCAGCATTATTGATCTACGACCACCAGGAAGTTCCCCTGACCGGCTCAGAAGCAGATACGACCAATAACCGCATGGAATTGACTGCCGCGCTTAAGGCGTTGGAAGCCTTAAATGAACCCAGCCAGGTCGACTTTTACACCGATTCACAATATTTAAAAATGGGCATCACTGAATGGATCCCAAATTGGAAAGCGCGCAATTGGCGCCGAAAAGGGGGCAAATTAGCCAATGTCGATTTGTGGCAGGCTCTGGAC
>CALBUI010000190.1 GCA_937968125.1 uncultured Anaerolineales bacterium
GCAAGATTACTCAATCGCTGAATGTGAGCTGCAGTAATTTCTAGGTGAGAGAAAGTATGCCTCTTTTAAGTATTAGTTTAAAGAATCAACCTATTCCAAATGCAATAAATCCCAGATTGCGATAAAATCGCATGGAGATTCACTATGGCGAAACGCATCCTAATTGTCGATGATGATGAATTATTGAGGCGCAGCCTGGCTTTCAACCTCCAACAAGCTGGATTCGTGACAAACACAGCTGCCAGTGCCGAAGATGCCCTGGACATGGTGGCAATAACTGCTCCTGACCTGGTTGTTCTCGATATTGGACTGCCTGGGATGGATGGATTGGACGCCCTGCGGCAGATAAAGAGTCAGTTTGAAATTCCGGTGATCTTCCTCACAGCTCGCCGGAGAGAATTGGACGAGGTTGTGGGCCTCGAATTAGGCGCAGATGATTATGTCACAAAGCCTTTCGACGTGGATGTGCTCATCGCACGTATCAAGGCGGTGTTGCGCCGGGATAATAGAACTGGCCAATTGTTGTCAGATCAGACCTCACTCATAGTTGGTGACATTACCATTGATCCAGAAGCTCATTCAGTCAATGTAGCTGGAGACAGTGTTAACCTCTCCCCGCGCGAGTTTGACCTGCTATACACATTTGCGACAGATCCTGACCGAATTATCACAGTAGAGGATTTGCTGGTACGAGTTTGGGGGGCGGAATACATCGGACAGCCACAGGTTGTTTATGTCCATATCCGCTGGTTGAGGGAGAAAATCGAACCTGAGCCCGCCCGCCCACAGCGAATATTAACTGTTCGGGGGAAAGGCTATAAGTTTGTGCCACAGGAGGTCGGGTGATCCGCTCTCTGCGCAACCGCTTGATCCTCAGCCATATTCTGCCAGTATTGGTGATCATTCCGCTGGCAGCAGTGGCGTTGTTTTTCGTCCTAGAATCTCAGTTTTTGCTCCCTTCCGTCGCGGAAGATCTATCCCAAGAGGCGAGATATCTGGCAGAACTCAGCCGGGCTGAGTTCCAACTTTTCGGGAACCCGGTCATAGTCAGCAATATGCTTAACCGGGTGCGGATAGACCCTTCAATCCGGGTGATGTTTCTGGATGAAAATGGGAGACTACTGTACTCCAGTGACAGGGTTGACTCAGATAAATTGGGTCAGATCTTAGAGAGTGAAGGATTACCAGATGCACAAGGTGGGGATGAGGTCGTGCTGACGAATTACTCGATTTTCCGCTTGAGGGATGTGCTGGTCGATGTGTTTACCCCGGTTACTTCCCCTCAAGAAGATGTGATCGGCGTCGTGCGGGTCAGCTACCGCAGTGCGTCACTCTTTCAGTTTTTCTCACAACTTAGAAACCTGGTTACTGGGGTTTTAATTGTGGGGCTTTTTGTGGGGACCGCACTCGGATTGGTATTAGGACTGAATATTGGCAACCCAATCAGGCGTGTGACTAGCGCTATCTATGGTTTGGCACAGGGAGATCGGGAAACTATTTTGCCAGAAGAAGGACCAGAAGAAATTCGAGATTTATCACGATCGGTGAATTATCTCGTTAATCGACTGGAGGAATTGGAGATCGCTCGCAGGCACCTGTTAGCCAACCTCGTTCATGAACTCGGACGCCCTCTTGGTGCAATGCGGTCGGGTATCCAATCCATCTTGCGAGGTGCTGACCAGGATGCCGAGCTGCTGATCGACCTGACCAGAGGCATGGACGAGGAAGCTGACCGGATGCAGCATGTGCTGGAAGAACTGGCTCATCTGCATGACGAAGTGATCGGGACCTTTGAGCTCAACAAGGAAGACCTGGATTTGAGCGAATGGTTACCTAAGGTATTGCTGCCCTGGCGCCAGGCTGCAGGTGAAAAACAACTCGTTTGGCAGGAGAAAATTCCTCTAACAAATTTACGCATCAATGCAGATCCACTACGAATGGCACAGGTCGTTGGGAATCTCGCTGCGAATGCAGTTAAATATACGCCTGAGGGGGGTAAGATTATTATCGCAGCAGGGCAAATAGACGAACAGATCTGGGTCAAGTTCAGTGATACAGGCGCGGGAATCGCGGAAGCTGAACAACAGTTGGTCTTCGAACCATTCTATCGTGGCGCTCAGGGTCGCAGGATCAAACAAGGTATGGGATTGGGCCTTAGTATTTCCCGAGACATTCTCCATGCGCACGGCGGGGAAATTGAATTGACCAGTGAACCCGGCCAGGGGAGCCAATTTACGGTCTGGCTGCCAAAATCGAGCGAAATCACCCCTAAGTAATTTCAAATCAATAGTCAATAGAAGGTCAGCTTTTTCCTTAAGCTGACCTTAAGCTTGATTTAAAGACCCAGGGCAAGCAATAGATTATCGTTACTCCAAAGAAAAAGATTCTATTAAACTTTGAGGTGAACATGCCTAAGAGAATTCAAACTTTACCAGTAGTTTTAGTATTGATCGCCTTGTTCGCAGCTGCCTGCAGCCCCACATTGGCTGCGTTGCCAGCTGAGGCTTCAGAGGTGATTAATGCTGTTGTCGAAGATAATAAAATTGAAGAACAAACAGCAGCTCGATCTGTCCAACAGATTCATCCGGAAGAAAAACCTGTCGAACCTGGGCTGCTGGCCGCATATGAAAACACCCTGATCAACATTTACGAGCAGGTTAATCCATCGGTGGTCAATATTCGGGTTGTCGGTCAAGAATTGCCATTTGCTGCTCATCTACCTGATCTGTTCCCCGACGAGCCGCAAACTCCAGATTCTCCCCAATTTCAACCTCCCACGAACCAGAGTCTTGGTTCGGGATTTGTTTGGGATACTGAAGGGAACATCATTACGAATAACCATGTCGTCGCTGGAGCAGAGAAGATTGAAGTCACCTTCTCAGATGAGACCGTCGTGACAGCTGAATTGGTTGGTGCAGACCCTGACAGCGACCTGGCCGTGATCCGGGTTGATCTCCCTGCAGAGAAACTGCAGCCAGTGGTGATGGGAAACTCTGACTTGTTGCGTGTCGGCCAACTGGCGATTGCCATCGGTAATCCATTTGGATTGGATGGCACGATGACAGTCGGTATTATCAGCGCATTAGGTCGCTCCTTACCGGCCAGTGATGGATTTTCTGTGGGACCAGTGTACAGCATTCCAAATGTTATCCAGACCGATGCGCCGATCAATCCAGGAAATTCTGGTGGTGTGCTGCTGGATGATGTTGGCGAAGTGATTGGAGTAACAGCTGCGATCGAATCTCCCGTCCGGGCGAATGCTGGAATTGGATTTGTGATCCCAGCATCTATCGTTGATCGAGTAGTCCCCGAGCTGATTGAGAAAGGCAGCTTTGAACACCCATATCTTGGAATCAGTGGCATCTCGCTCTTCCCTGATCTGGCGGAAGCGATGAACCTTGACAAAGATCAGCGCGGGGCGATGGTTGCTGCAGTTTCTCCGAATGGACCAGCTGATAAAGCAGGACTGCAAGGAAGTGATCGCCAGGTGACGATCGATGATTTGGATATAGATGCAGGTGGAGACGTGATTAAATCCATTAATGGTCAATCAATCGACGATATGGATGACCTGATCGCGTACCTATCTGCAAACGCGGTCGTTGGCCAGAGTGTAACCTTATCCGTCCTGCGTGATGGTCAAGAAGTTGAAATTTCAGTCACTTTAGAAGCCAGGCCGAAAGAGAGAGTTCAAGCTGCACCCCCTCCAACGGTTACCAATGGTAGAGCCTGGTTAGGAATTATGGGAAATCCTCTCACCGCTGAGATCGCCGCAGAAATGGGTCTGGCCGAGGATCAAACTGGTGTGCTGGTGTTAGAGGTTCAAGACGCCAGCCCTGCTATGGAAGCAGGACTTATTGGTGGCAACCAGACTGTAACGATCAATGGTGAAGCGATACTTATTGGTGGAGATGTTATTGTGAGAGCTGATGGAAACGATGTCGGAACGGTGCCAGAATTGGCAGCGTATCTTCAAGAGGCCGGCGTCGGAGAGCAGGTATCCCTGGCTGTGCTCAGGGATGGAAATCTGTTGACTATCGAAGCGACTTTAAGAGAACAACCGTAATCTTGTCCCAAATGCAGGTATAAGGAGAGGCTTTTGTTCAAGCGGTGAGAGCACCTCCGCGATTCTCCAAGCAGGCGGGATTCAACGAACAGCCCAGCGATGAAGCTGGGCTGTTTGTTATGCAAATTAAGTTTAGCGAAGTGGAAAGCAATTATTCGTTTTCGTTTTCTCCTTCAACATAGCGCATATGGGCGATCCCCTCCCGGAGAGCATATAAGGCTGCTTGGGTGCGGTTGGATAATCGTAGTTTAGCCAAGATATTAGTGATATGGGTCCGGACAGTTCTTTCGCTAACCACTAATTCATCAGCGATCTCTTGATTTGTCTTACCAAGTGCTACCTGCCTTAAAATTTCGATCTCGCGATCTGTCAGGGTATTCTTGAGAGGTTTCTGACTTTCTTGCCCCTGAATATCGTGCATCAATTTTCGGGCGATCTCCGGCTGAAGGACAGGTTTGTTCTCATAAGTGTCCCGGATGGCGTTGATCAGGTCATCTGCTGAAGAGTCCTTCATGAGGTAACCGATTGCACCAGATTTAATCGCTGAATAGACCTGATGGTTTTCTGCGAAGCTGGTTAATACCAGGATTTTTATCTCCGGATTATTATTCTTGATCTCATTGATCGCCTGCACACCATCCATTTTGGGCATCACCAAATCGAGCAAGATGATATCTGGCTCCAGTTCACCTGCTAGTTTGACAGCTTCTACACCATCCGCAGCTGATCCGACGACTAATATGCCTGGTTCAACAGATAACAGGGCGTTCAATCCGTCACGAACGACGGTATGATCGTCAACGATCAGAACTCGAATTGGCTCGCTCATTGCAGATCCTCGATAATGGTCCTAATCCTTGTCCCGTGGTCTGGTTCAGTTCTTATTATAAGCTCCCCGCCTAAGGCGGCTGCTCTTTCCTCCATCGTTGACAGCCCCATTCCCCCGCTAAGGGATTCTTTTTGCAGATCAAAACCAATCCCATCATCTTCTATCTCAATTAATAAATTTTGCGGTTGGCTTTGAATTCTAATATTAACTGAAGATGCTTTTGCGTGTTTCAGGGTGTTATTGAGCGCTTCTTGAACCAGGCGATAGAGTTCCAGCTCCAAATAATCGTCGAGCTTCAATTCACCCTCAACTGAAAGAGAGACATCCATTCCAGCACGTTTTTCTACCGCTTCAAGCCTGTGATTTAACGCAGAAATGAAGCCATCTATAAGCAAATCTTGGGGATTTAACTCATAGACCAGCAAACGCATCTCCTTCAAGGCTTGCTGGGCGGTATGGTCAATTCGGTTAAGGTATTGTTCGGCTGGATCTACTTGTCCTTGATCGATTGATTTTCGGCCGGCGGTGGCGAACAGAACTTGAGAATAAAGCAATTGGGTGACAGAATCGTGTAGTTCCCGGGCTAAGCGTTGGCGTTCTTCAAACACCGCGGCTTGTTCGGCCTGGGTGATCAATCGAGCGCGCTCAACTGAACCTCCGATTTGTCCGGCAATGGTCATTAAGAGGGTAATATCCTCGACAGAATAATCTTGGATTGAATCTCGGTAGATACTCAACAGGCCCATGGGAATCCCCTTAGCCCTAATTGGTGTACTAATGAAGGTTATTTTGTTCTCGAGGTCATCCTGGGGGAGAATTTCTTTTAATCGTTCGTCAGAGGTAATATCTGGTACAACCAAAGGTTGGGAGGAAAATACCAAGCTCGCCCATAACTCTCGTTCCAAGTCCAGGCTTACCAATCGCGGCAAGAGGTCAGGCGGAATGCCAAGTTGTGAGAATAATTTCAGCTCATTTTCTCTGGCATCAATCAAGTGAATGGTTCCCATTTGACTGTTGTTGGTATCCAGCGCGATGCTGAGCAACTGCTCGAGCACGGCCTCCAAATCCAAGGGTTCATTCGAGACCGCATTGATGTTGTAGAGTGTAGAGAGACGTTGAGTCCGTCGATATACTTGTCTTTCGAGCGCTTCCAGGACGACAGCCCGGCGTAAAGATGCCCCAGCAATATCCGAAATTGTGACCAACAGGTTAATTTCCTCTGAGGACAAGAAACGCCGGTTCTTAAAAGCGATGCATAGTACACCAAAATTCGTCCCATCCGCGCTGAGTGGCAGGATCGCGGCTGATTGCATGTCCCCAAACAGGTGAACATAAATCTCCGCCTGGTTGGAAAGGAGAAATTTTGGGATATCTCTAATGATGATATGGTCGCCAGTATGGAAAACTTGCCAGAGGGCATCCTCACCGGCGAAGTGGGATCCTCCTACCAGATTTTCGTCCTGGCTGAATTTGACAATCAGTTGGGTTTCTTTCTCGTTGGGGAAAATAAAAGTACCGCATTGTGCACCAAATATTTGGGTAATCTGCTCAATGACTGCTGATAATGTGCCTTCCCGGCTATCCTCTTTGCCAAGAGCAAAAGTGAGTGAAGAAAGGACTTCAAGTTCTTCTGTTCTACGATGGGATTGCTCCTGGAGCCAGGCTTTTTCTAATACCTGGGCGACCTGGCGGGTAAAACTTTGGACCAGGGCAACATCGGCCTCTGAATAAGCGTTAGATTCAAGCGATCCGAGAGAGATAAATCCGACCATCTCATCGCCAGCAATTAATGGTGCTCCTAACCAACCGTGAATGGCACCCATGTCTGGCCAGCTGGTAAAACGGGGATCATGCTGGATGTCAGCAACAGAGAGGGCAGATTTATTCTTGCGCATATCAGCGATAAGCGCATCATCATCGAAATGTGATCTGAATGATGTTTCAATTTCGAGGATATTTTCCTCGGCAGGTACGAACTGCTGATTTTCATCCAAAAGATAGAGAGCGGCTCGATCATAGCTGACTACGTTTCTCAGATTGATCAGGATGATCTCCAAAGTTTGGTTCAAATTTCCAGCACTTGCCAGGGAAGCCATAATGTCTCGCATCACTTCGGCTTCCCGCCGGCCTTGTTTTTCGCCTTTTTGCAGGCGTGCTTGCTGGAGGGCGATGGCCAGCGAATCTGCCACTTCCCTGGCTATCTGCTCATGTTCGCTTTCGAAAACATGGGCAGATGAAGAGGCGAGGTTTAATGTCCCAATTACCTGCTTGCTGGCCAACAAAGGCACCGTAAGATAGGATTGAATGCCTTGGGCAAGCATAGCTGATTGCAGTGGAGTAGGACTCTCAATTTCCCGAGTATCTGGTAATGAATATGGATGTCCATTTTCAAGCGCGTTTAGATCAACAGATAGTTGATCTAAAGTGAATTTATCCTGGAATTCGATAGGTTCGTCTAGATCATTCAAATCAATAGCTAAGATTTCTGCTGTGTTGGTGGACTGATCCCAGACAAGGACGCTGCTCGAGTTGTAATCCGGTACCAGGGTTCCTAGTTGGCGCAGGGCAATTAGGGCTGTTTCGGCCTCATCTTGGGAGGATAATATGGCATGATCGATCTCATGTAAGATCTGCAAACGCTGGAGATGCTGCTCCTGGCGAATACTGTCACTCGCGCGAAGAACCTCGAGTTCAGCCTGCAAACGCTGGATCTCCTGGAGCAGTTCGCGCTCAGAATGCTTATTGCGGATCATTCTTCCCCCACGATGAGGCCCGGCAAATTTTGAGATTTATTTGCATTAAGGTAAATCATATCCCAGGTTAGGACATCTCGCAATGGATAGAAAATTTGCCACTGTCCATCATTAAATAAACAATATCTGGATGGAGGCTCAATTTGTTCATTGATGTGTTTCGGTGAGGTATGAGAAAAAAACCGCCATGATAGGCGGTCTGTTAATTTAAAACGGTGGAAAGGTGAGATTAGAGTTGTTGGGAGAGCAGTTCCTCAATGGTTGATCTAAACCCATCTTCGGTGGTGCTGCCGAATTGGATATGGCGAATGACACCTTGTGGGTCAATAAAGAAGGACGTAGGCATGAATCTCACTTGAAATTCGTTATAAACTGCATCACCCTCATCTAAAACGACCGGGAACGTGACCTCGAATTCTCCAAGCGTGTTCATCACTGTGGACAAATCATCCTGGGCAATTCCATTCACGGAGAGCATGACAAAATCTTGATCCTGAAATTCCCGATGGAGTTTTTCTAAGACCGGCATTTCCTCAATACAAGGAATACACCAGGTGACCCAGTAATTCACCATTACCGACTTACCCCGCAAATCATGCAGGGAAACTGGTTCTCCGTCCACTGTAGTGAGGGAAAAATTGGGGGC
>CALBUI010000191.1 GCA_937968125.1 uncultured Anaerolineales bacterium
CAGCTGGAAAGACACAACCTGAGATATTAGCTGCAGTTTCATCTCCTGAAACCAATAATCAAGTCATCAATGCAGCTATGGGCTGTCTGGTGCAAGCGGGTCTCCTTGAACGCTTAAATTTAGATGATGAATCAAATCATAGTGAAATCGTCTCCAAGAAAATATCCATTATCATTGTCTCCCACAATAGCCGTAATTGGCTTGAGGATTGCCTTTCAACGATTCAGGAACAAAATTATGTGTCATTCGAGGTAATCATTGTTGAGAATGGACCTGTTGATGATTCAGCCTGGCTAAGGGATGCATTTCCAGAAGTGAAATATGTGCGGTTGAAAGAGCGACCATCTTTCTCCAGTGCGATCAATATAGGGGTCCAGGAATCAAGTGGAGAATATCTTCTTTTCCTAAATCCAGATACACGCTTAAAATTCAATGCCCTTGCTGAGATGGTCAGCGTTATTCAAGATCATCCTGATTGTGCTGCTGTGGCAGGGAAGCTGCGTTTGATGTGGACACCTGGATTCATCAATGGGATTGGCAATCGAGTGGGGTCCTTTTCTTGGGGAACCGACAATGGATTAGGCCATTTGGATTTAGGTCAATTCGATGATTGGAAAGAAATACCTTCCGTATGCTTCGCGGCTGCCTTAATTTCTCAGAAAGCCTGGGAGCATATTGGTCCGCTTGATGAAGGCTTCAAAATGTATTATGAAGACAGTGAATGGTCGTATCGAGCGAGACTTTTAGGTTACAAGCTATATGCTGCACCACAAGCGGTGGTTTATCATGCATTCAGTGGTTTTCTCCCAGATCAGGGAATGAACACCTTTGTTGCGGATAAGATGGCAAATGTGGTGTATGGGAGATTGCGATTCTCTCTAAAATTACTCAATGAATATCTTTATCTTTTTTTGTTCTCCTATTTGATCGAGGATGGATTAAATTTCTTCCGCTTCTTCTTAACCCTTAAATGGCGCATGTGTTTAGGCCTTATTCGGGGATGGATTAAATTCGCAAAAGACTCAACGCATATATACCGAATGCGCACCCGATTGCGGGAACGTACAATCGTGAGTGATCGTAATCTTTTTCTACTGCAACGGAGCATGCCTGCAACAAACATGTGGCACGGCATGCCTGAACTGACTTGGGATTTAATCTGCAATGAGTATTTACCCTTAATCCTGCAAGGAAGAACCAACAAAATGCCTGAATTCGCAACTAATGAAAGCCGCCCGAAATTGCTTATCATCAGCCATGATCTTGTTGATGAGAAAATGGCTGGACCTGGCATGCGTTATCTGGAGATGAGCAAGGCACTGAGTGAAGATCTCCAGGTTACGTTAGCCATCCCATCAAAAACGACACTAATTGTGCCAAGTATTTCTTTGGTGGATTATGAGCCGCAGCAATCGCAATCCCTAAAAGACATTTGTATAGACCAAGATTTCATTCTAATATCGAGTTATCTCATTGATAAGCACCCATTCATTTGGAATATACCTGCCAAGGTCATAGTAGATCTATATGATCCTTTTGTACTCGAAAATCTGCATTACTACCAGGAAGAATCTATAGACGCTCAGATGATATTACATGAACAGTCTGTTGAGCTAACAAATCAGCTGGCAAAAATTGGAGATTTCTTCATTTGTGGCAATGAACGTCAAAAAGATTACTGGATGGGTGTGCTTACAGCAAATGGACGGGTAAATCCACTCAATTATTTAGACGATCCCGGTTTACGAAATTTGATTGATGTTGTTGGGATTGGTTATCCGGAAAGCGAACCCACCAAGAAACCAATTCTTAGAGGAATCGATCCCCATATTCCCAAAGATTCCAGGATCGTGTTATGGGGTGGAGGCGTCTGGAACTGGTTAGATCCCCTCACTTTGATAAGGGCATGGCCGGTGGTTGTAGAAGCCCATCCCGAGGCACGCCTAATAATACTCGGAACGCGCCACCCAAACCCGGATATTCCTGAGCATGAAATGGCAAGGGAAGCACAAATTTTAGCGAGTGAAATCGGTGAAAAAGATAAGACGATTCTTTTCATCGAGTGGTTATCCTATAATAACCGCGAATCTCTCTTATCTGAAGCGGATGTTGGGATAGTCTTACACCCAATGCATATTGAAACTCGGTATTCGATTCGCACGAGGGTAGTGGATTATATGTGGGCAAAATTGCCAATTGTGATTTCAGAAGGAGACATAACGAGTACCTGGGTCCGAGAAAATAGAATCGGCAAAGTAGTTCCTCCTTTTGATACAGGAGCAGTATCAGCTGCATTGATTGAAATTCTTGGCAGGCCAAAGGAGGCTTGGTCAAGTGCATTTGCATCTTTGGACAAAAATTTTAGATGGAGTCAGGTTGTATCACCATTGAGAAATTACTGTCTGTCGGGCTCGTACGCTGCAGACAGGCAGCTGCGTGCTGAGGGAGGGATTAATAGTAAACCATCATCTCCCTGGAGAACGAAATTAGCGAGAGCGCGCTTCATCATGCATTCTGAAGGATGGCGAGGTCTTGCTCATCGTACCTGGCGTTATGTACAATGGCGGTTGGCGCTTCCATCCTGATAATGGTGCCTAACCAATCAATTATGATAATGTGTTTGATCATACTGGTTGGAACTTGATTTCAGTATGCGGTAGAAAGGATCTAAAGTCATTTGCAGATTTTTCTTTGAAAATCTGATCATTATCCAGCCTGTCTAACAAGTTTCTAGTAGATTATATGCGCATAGGTATAGATGCAACAGCTCTGCCCCCACAACCCGTGGGGGCAGGTAACTACATAATACATTTAATCCGCACCCTCACAGGCATGACCTCAGATCATGAGTTCGTCGTCTTCGCCCAGCCGAGTGGTCCGAACCTGATCGATCTCTCAGAGAAAAGCTCGGTCGAGTGGGTGATCGTGGATGAGCGCAGCTCTGGATCAAGATTGATTTGGGAGCAGTTATACCTTCCAAATCTCGTTCGCAAATCTGGCGTTGATCTGCTGCATTCATTGCATTATACGCGGCCAGTCAGGTTGCCGTGTAAATCTGTAGTGACCTTCCATGATATGACTTTTTTCCTCTATCCTGAACTGCATACCTGGGCCAGACGCCAATATTTCCCTCGGATGATGAAATACAGCGCCGGAAAAGCAGATGAATTGATCACAGTGTCGGACAGCACACGTGATGATTTGATCCGCATTCTGCAAATCGATCCCCATAAGGTAACCACTACTCATTTAGGGGTTAATCCTGGCTTCAAGCCCACAGTAGATGAGGACAAGAAAAAGAAAATAGCAGAGAAATATAATCTCCCTGAAAAATTTATTCTATATGTTGGATTGGTGGAACCCAGAAAAAACTTGCCGGTATTGATTGATGCCTATAAACAATTAATCGAAAATGATCTCGATTACGAGTTAGTCTTGGTTGGCAGGTATGGTTGGATGTATGAAGAAGTTCTCGAGCAGGTAAGGAAATTGAACCTGCAACACGCAGTTCGTTTCCTTGGTTATGTGCCTCAAGAAGATTTACCACTGGTATATAATTTAGCCAGCTTGTTTGTCTATCCCACAATCTATGAGGGATTTGGGCTGCCGGCTTTGGAAGCCATGGCTTGCGGTATTCCAGTTATCACCTCTGCGGTATCATCTCTCCCTGAAATAGTAAAAGAGGCTGGATTGCTGACACCGGTGAATGATACAAATGCATTATTCGAGACAATGGTCACGGCGCTCACAAATGAGGATTTACGAAAGGATTTAATTCGCAAGGGTCCCGAGAGAGCAGCGGAATTTTCATGGTCAAAGACAGCACAGTTGACGTTGCAGGTATACCAAAAAGCGATAAAAAGCTGAAGGTTATCGACCTTTCAGTTTGCATCGTTACATACCAGGCGAGTGACTGGTTGAAGGGTTGCCTGGAATCCCTGTATGAAAACACGCAGAACCTCAATCTGGAAGTAATTATTGTAGATAATGGCTCCACAGACGGCGTTCAGGATATGCTCTCCCAGGATTACCCGGAAATTCACTTCATTGGGAACAAGACAAATGAAGGCTATACGCGACCGATGAACCAGTCCTTGGGAACTGCCCAAGGTCGTTATCTGATGCAGCTCAATCCTGATACAGTTATCCTGCCAGGGGCTATGGACCAATTAATAGACTTCTTGGATGAACATCCACAGGTTGGAATCTGCAGTCCAAAGGTACTCAATCGCGATGGAACCTTCCAGAGGCAGTGCCGTAGAGGAGAGCCTCGGCCTTTAGCGATGTTGGGGTATTTTTTCAAGTTGACAAAGTTGTTTCCGAATAACAAAGCGTTAGGTGGATACCTGTTAGAGTATTTAGATGAGGATGCGACCTCAGAAGTGGTGGCTGTATCTGGCTCCTGCATGCTGATCCGGAAAGAAGTTATCGATAAAATCGGATATTTAGACGAAAAATTCTTTGCCTATCAAGAAGATACAGATTTTTGTCTTCGGGCGCGCCAGGCAGGGTGGGAGGTCTATTATTTTCCAGAAGCAGAAATAATCCATTACGGCGGACAGGGTGGATCAAGAGTTGAACCTTACCGGTCAATTGTTGAATGGCACCGGTCTTATTGGCGGCTCTACAACAAACACCTTGCTCAAGATTATTTCTTCCTCTTTAACTGGATTTTTTACGTGTTCATGGTGGCGAAGTTATTGGTCTCGCTAGCGGTTAACATTTTCAGGCGCGAGAGATATGCAGGTCCAAAGCGGTAAGTAACCAGTCAAGGTTCTGACCAATTTGCCAGTTGGGGAGAGTCAAAGCTAAGCGTTAAATGGAACTTCAAGTTACATCGATCTCATTCATCTTTGAATACGTCCTGCTAGCTTCAGTCTTAACCGCACTTCTAGCCTGGATTTCAATTCAAATCGCGAAGCGAACTGGCTTGGTAGATTTACCAAACAGCGCGCCCCACAAGAAGCATCGCTCCCCGACTCCAATTGCGGGAGGAATCGCGCTTTTTGGAACACTACTCCTTACCGCATGGATAACTGGGATTTACCGCAATCCTAATGTGGTTTCCATGTATGTAGCCTCAATTCCCGTTTTTCTCTTTGGATTATGGGATGATTACCGTGAAATTTCTCCTCTGCTGAAGCTAATCGGCCAGTCAATTGCTGTGATCCTGCTGATCGCATTGGGTATATCGATTCGGGTGTTTGAATCGCCTGAGTTCTTTTTTAGTTTTCCCGGTCAAACCAATATTTATCTCGATTGGTTGTTAACTTACCTTTGGGTTGTTGGAATAACGAACGCATTTAATTTTGTTGACAGCATGGATGGTTTAGCGCTTGGATTGGCTGGAATGGCGACAACCTTCTTCATTTTGGTAACTTTGGATTCTGGACAGCCGATCCTTTCTCAACAATCAGCCCTACTGTTGGGGATATGCATAGGACTTTATTTTTTCAATTCCCCTCTAGCAAAACTATTTCTAGGAGACTCTGGCGCCCAGACATTGGGTTTCGTTCTGGCGGTGATTGCGATTGCATACCGGCCTCTTGGTGCATTTCAATCATCTTCTTGGGTAGTGCCGATTATGCTTTTGGCAGTACCCATTTTTGACATGGTTTTGGTGGTATTTTCTCGTATTCGACGAAGAAAACCAATCTATTCTGCCGCGACAGACCACACATACCACCGGCTTGTAGCCCTCGGGTGGAGTTCTGGAAAAGCAGTGCTGATTATGCAAGTCGCGTCCTTATTGTTGGGCTGCCTGGCATTTATTGTCCTGACTCGACCACCCCTGGTGGCGAACACCATATTCATTTCGGTGATCCTGTTCGGGATAGTGTCAATCGCTTATCTAGATAACCGTGAACGGTGGACATAGCATGAAACAAGATCCGATGCAGGAATGGGTATTGCGAGATGAGCTGCTGGCGGCTTTCCACCGCTGGCCAATGATTGTCCTCTTTGCTCTGGTTGGAACCTTGCTTGGATTGGCGTTTGCCTACCTTTGGCCGGCTTCATATCGAGCCAATGTTGAGGTATCTGTTGAATTGAATCCTTACCGTGTGCTGGATGACCAGTATATCCCTGAGTTTGCTGGTGCAGAGTTCCGCAATATTGACGACTATAAACACTGGCAAATGCTGCAATTGTCTATTGTAGTTTTGTCCGATCCGTACATGCTGGAGACAGTGACCCGCCTGAGGGAGAAAGACGCAGAGTGGGAAGCTATCAGCCCACAAGATTTGCGAGAAATGTTGAGCGCCAACTGGCGAAATGCTGGCCGGTGGCATCTTTCAGCGAATACCAGCACAGCACGACAATCAGTTGAGGCGGTTGAAACCTGGAGGGAGGTGGTGATTGATCTGACCCAAGAATCAATCGCCATCTCGCGGGATTTATTTCGGCTGGAGCTTGTAATGCGATCCCTGAACGATGAGCTGGTTGAATTTCAGCTGCAGCAAACAACCCTGGAGGCATTACAAGGAGATACCGCTGAAATCCTGGATAATTTTATTTCCAAACCGGAAAATGAAATTATCACTGAGGCTGAACGCATGGAATTGTTCGCCCATGCAACCCAGATGACCGATCTACTTCCAGGGGGGCAGGCTATTATTAATAGTTTTCCGCAAGCCGGTGCAGCGATTGATGAGTATGCAGTTTGGCTTGAGGGGGTGAATTTGATGCTTGAGAGGGAATTGGACTCAATTCAATTGAGAATTGCTGAAATCCAGGATAAATTATCCCAGGTCCGATCTGAATGGGAAGAAAGCCTGGTCAAGGCCCGTGGACTCTCAGCAACTTTGAACCTAGAAAATCTACAAAAGGATAACACTCGGGTTGAAGAAATCAGATCATACAGCCTGGCTGCACTGATCGGAGCTTTACTCGGATTATTGGCCTGGATAATTGTGTTTCTGGTTCAAATCACACGAAAAGGGTATCGGTGACAGAAAACTCCGCCCGCATTGATGGTAAGCGAGTGATTGCACTCGTCTCAAAGGTCTGCTGGATCCTCTTTCTTGTCACTTTGCCGATCACCAGTTTTCCTTTCTTCCCAGATAATATTGGTGGGGGAACCCTCGTGCGACCTTTATCAATTTATCCTTTGCTTGTGCTGCTAGTTTTGATCATCTTGCCGCGCTTCTTCACTAAACCAATCCCGAAAACACTCTTGTCATTGCTGCCATTTATCATCATCGCGGTTGCCAGTTCGCTACTGGCTGCTCTCCAGGGCATCGAAAATCTTCAGGGAGTTTCGGTCGTATCACGCATGTTTAGGGCGCTGGTTACATTGGGGGTGGGAACAGCGGTATACCTGGCGGTGACCCTTTGGCCAGAAAAGAAGGAAGATCTAAATTTTTCTCTACGCTGGCTTTATATCGGCTTCATGGCTGCCTTAACCTGGGGGTCTCTACAAGCGGTTTATGTCCTCCGATTCACGCCACGCTGGTTTGACCTAATGAGCGCTGCGCAAAAGTTCGTTTCCACGCGGAAATTGTTCACGAACCGGGTATCTGGTCTTACTTACGAACCCAACTGGTTCGCAGACCAAATCAGTTTTTTATTATTACCATGGTTGATGGCCTCAGTGCTCTCTGGGAATACCGTGTTCAAATGGCGTTGGAGAAGGGTAACGATTGAGCTACTGCTTTTGGTTTGGGCACTGGCGATTTTACCGTTCACTTTCTCACGAGCAGGACTTTTAGTTATGCTAGCCCTCGTTTTAGCTGGGATCTTATTCTTCAGGTCGAGGAAATCCGGTGAATCGACTGAGGAGAAACAAAGGCGAAAGTTCCCATGGAGGAGAATCGGTGAAGGAGCCGTCCTGATTGCAGTACTCGGCACTGTGATATTCTTTGCGGGTTCGAGAAATGAGTTTTTTGCTCGAATTTGGGAATACTGGCAGCGTGCTCCTAACGAGGGATATGCGCGCTATTTGGTCAATTATTTTGAATACCTGGGTTTCGGAGCCAGATTCACTTACACCGAGACGGCATACCAGGTCTACGAGGATTACCCAATTTTGGGTGTCGGATTAGGCAACTATGCTTTTTACTTCAATGAAAAGCTATCAGACAAACCGTTGGCCGCGATTCCTGAAGTCTTACGTTTAGTCGTTCCGGATTCGGGGACTAACCGGTTGATCACACCAAAGAATCTAATATTGAGAATAATGGCTGAGACGGGGATACTCGGATTGGCAGCTTTCATCGCTTTTATTATGGCAATATTAGGATGCGCTTTGTATTTGTGGTTGTCACCTGATTCAGAGGTAAAATTTTGGGGAGTCGGCGGGATGTTGAGCCTGATCGCGTTCGGCCTGGTCGTTTATTCATTCGATTCATTTGCAATCCCCAATATGTGGGTTGTATTTGGCTTGATCACCGCAGCAATGCGGATGTCAAGAAAGAATTTAGCAGCGGACGGAGATATTCAATCGGTCTAACGATCAAGATCTCCTGGAGAATTTGATGGAGCGTGGTTGGGTAATTGGAATTGTTACAGCATTCATAATTGTGGTGTGTGGGTGTGCGGTGATTTCGGGAATCTTCGGGTATCGCTGGTTCCTCGAAGCTACCAGTGATCTCAACGGTGAAAATCTTATTAATCCAATTCCCACCTCTACTCCTGTAGTGGTTCGTCCAAATCCTGGAATTTCAGCAAACCAATCTGAGACGGACGTAAATATAGGTATCAGCAGTGAGACCTTGGAAGCCCTTAAGTTGGTTGAGATCCCCCCAAACAACCTCCGCGAGCTGGCAAAACGATTAGAAGGAAAAAATGATATTCCGCTCACCGTGCCACCCCCAAGCAGCACCTATGAGGTAGGTACAAAACAATCGTTTTGGGTTTCGAATGTCGATTCAAATGAGAATTTTCAGATTGAGACCACATTGAAATACGAAACAGAGCATGTATATTTTTGGGTCCAAGATGGTGTTTCGATAAATGCCGATGAACTTCAGCAGCTGGTAGAGACATTTGAGAACCATATTTACCCGCTCAACCGGAATTTCTTTGGCAGCGAATGGACTCCTGGAGTCGACGGCGATCCCCACCTCTACATAATTTATGCTTCAGGATTGGGATCCAATCTCGCCGGCTATTATTCCTCGGCGGATGAGCTTCACCCACTGGCGCATGAGTTTTCAAATGCTCATGAAGCTTTTGTATTGAGTGCAGACAACGTTGACCTGGGCAGCAATTTTGCCTACGGTGTTTTAGCCCATGAGTTTCAACATATGATCCACTGGTTCCGTGACCGAAATGAAGCCTCCTGGGTCAATGAAGGTTTTTCTGAGTTAGCGGTCCTGCTAAATGGGTATTGGTTGGGTTCAGTGTACAGTTACATCCTCAATCCCGATATCCAGCTCAACGATTGGCCGTACAACAATGGTGAATCCTCCCCTCATTACGAGGCGTCATTTTTATTCTTCACCTATTTTCTGGATCGGTTCGGTGAATTGGCAACTCAATTATTAGTCGCTAATCCCGCCAATGGTTTTGAAGGAATCGACCAGGTCTTGGAACAAATTGGTGCGATTGACCCATTAACCGGACAACAGATCAAGGCTGATGATGTTTTCTTAGATTGGGTAATTGCCTCGTTTGTGCAAGATGAACAGGCGGCAGATGGCAGGTATATCTACCATAACTTTGATGATGTACCTAAGATAGCTGCCACTGAAACAATATATATATGCCCTAAAGGCCCTATGGTCAGAGATGTCCACCAGTATGGAGTGGACTACATCAGGGTCAATTGTCGCGGCGAACATACCTTAAGATTTGAAGGATCAACCCAGGCGAAGGTCATTCCGCCATCCCCTTACTCGGGAGATCATTATATTTGGTCGAATAAAGGTGATGAGGCGGATATGACTCTGACCAAAACCTTCGACTTTTCAGAACACAACGGTCCATTAACGCTCACATATTGGACCTGGTATGACCTTGAAGAGGATTATGATTATATCTATTTAGAGGCTTCGGAAGATGGGGAAGCCTGGGAAATATTAATAACCCCATCTGGGACCGGGGAAGATCCTTCCGGAAATAGCTTCGGTTGGGGTTACAACGGAGTAACTGACGGTTGGATTCAGGAAAGCGTTGATTTGTCCGCTTACGCAGGGAAAGAGGTCCAAATCCGTTTCGAATATGTTACCGATGCCGTTGCGAATGGAGAGGGGATGCTTATTGATGATATCGCTATCCCGGAGATGGGATACTTTTCCGATTTTGAAGATGGTTTGGATGGATGGGAAACTGAAGGTTGGGTGCGGATAGATAACGTAATCCCACAGTCGTATCGACTGGCTTTGATCACTTTTGGGGAAACCACCGATGTGAAACAGATCCCACTGGATCGGGATGGGACTGCTGAGATCAAGTTACTGATTGGTGAGGGGGTGGACGAGGCTGTGCTTGTAGTGACAGGTACTGCTCGATACACCCGCCAAAAGGCTGCCTACAGGATCGAGATTATAGAAGAATGAAATAACGAAAACCAATCTTACTCCTACACTAGAAGTTAAACATAAGACGGGCGGTCAACTGACCGCCCGTCTTTCGGTTAACGCAATTACATCTCTTGATCGTACTTACGAGGTGCCCGGAGCGATGCCAATTGATTTTCCAGTTCTGCGCGTCTTTCTGCAGCAGCCTGGGCGACTTCTGAGCGGACCTGGTCTGTCCGCGTTCTAATATTTGTGCGTAGTTCCTCTCCAGAGGCGGGCGCCATGAGAATTGCAACTGTCGCTCCTATGAAACCTCCAATCACAGCCCCCAAAAGAAAGTTTATTCCTCGGTTCATAATTTACTCCTAATTGTATTGTTGCCTTTATTCTTGATCCAGAATTATAATACTTTTATTCACCTAAGGAGGAAAATGGTATGACTATGATAGATCCAAATCTACCTCTAATAGATTTACATCGCCATCTGGATGGTTCGATCCGCTTAGAAACCATCCTAGAACTCGGCCGTAAAAACAATCTTGACCTACCAGCCTGGGATATCGAGGGAATCCGTCCTTACGTGCAGGTATCGGTTCCACAACCTGGCGTATTGGCCTTCTTCTCCAAATTTGAATGGATGGTAGGAGTCTTGGTAACATTTGAAGATTGCCAGCGAGTGGCATACGAAAACGTAGCAGACACCCAAAATGAAGGACTGGATTATGTGGAATTACGCTTTAGCCCCTGGTTCATGGCCGAACCACATGGCTTAGATGGAGAGGGTGTAGTTGAAGCGGTCGTGGATGGAGTAAGACAGGCAAAGCAAGACACCGGGATGAAGGTGAACTTGATTGGAATTATCAGCCGTACTTACGGGCCAGAGACTGCAAAAGAAGAGTTGGAAGCCTTATTAAAATATCGGGACGACTTCGTCGGCATCGATTTGGCGGGAGATGAAGCCAATTTTCCTGGTGAAATGTTTGTTGATCATTTGAAAACTGCACGAGACGCCGGTTGGCATGTAACGGTTCATGCAGGCGAGTCTTCCGGTGCAGAAAGCATTTGGCAGGCGATACAAGAACTTGGTGCAGAAAGGATCGGGCATGGTGTTCGAGCTATTGATGACCATGAATTGATGCAATTCATGAAGGAGCAACGAATTGGTTTAGAAGCAAACCTGACCAGCAATGTGCAAACCAGTACAGTTAGTGATTACGCCAGCCACCCGCTTCGAAAATATTTGGAATCAGGAATATTGGCCACGATTAATACAGATGATCCCGGTATCAGTGCGATTGATATTACTTATGAATATGAACACGCCGCGCTGGCGGCTGGTTTAAGTAACGATCAAATTCACCAGGCACAACAAAATGCTCTCGAAATAGCCTTTTTATCTCCCACGGAGAAAAAGGAATTACTTGAAAACAGCTCCCAGGATATTCAAGGGTGAGTCCAAGACTGATTATTTCTGCTGGAATGCCCAGGGCTGGCTCCGGATGGTATTACAACCTGGTGCATGATTTAGTAGTCGCCAGTGGGGGACAGAATGCGAGGGAAATCCGCGAAAAATACTACCTGCAAAATCTCTTGACCGAAGTAAATTGTAATATCAGCACGCTCAGATTTCAGCGCTTAGCGCCTGTTTTGCTCCCAACTTTGTTTGGGAATAGATATGTCGTAAAGACTCATGCTGGACCAACCAAATTTTCCAACTGGCTGAATCGATCTGGAAGGATCAGCAACATTTATATCTACCGGGATCCACGCGCGGCGCTGCTTTCGGCATATGAATATGGTCAAAAAGCGATTATGCAGGACCGCAAAAATGCCTTTTCCCAGATCAAGAGTATGGATGACGCAGGCGAATTTATGCAAATTTACGCGAAAATTTGGGAAGCATGGTCGCAGGCTGATTATGTGCTATTGGTACGCTATGAAAATTTAATTTCGGATTATCCAATTGAATTTAATCGATTGGTGGATCATTTAAAATTGAAGATGGAAAAGAGTCAGAGCGATCCCATATTCGACGAATACAGACCTGAAAAAGGTGAATCTGGACGCAAGGGCACCCACTTCAGTAAAGGTCAGTCGGAACGGTTCAGAGATGCATTTTCTCCATCCCAACTAGAACATTTTACGAACAAGTTTGAGCCCGAATTAACGCGGATGGGTTATACACTATAACAAGCTTGTCAAAACTCAAGAAATTAGAGATAATATGATCTCAGCCTGGATCAATTTTGACCAGGACTGATAAAAATCAAATCATTTTATCCATCGATTTAGAAGGCGGATAACCAGCAAACATTGCTGAAAAACCTGCTAAATCTTCGGCCCCTACCACCCAAAAGGAGGGTACCGTGTCTACAATTCCTACAATTTCCCCAGACCCATTGGTCGTAAACCGCAAAAAAATAACCACAAAGGTGATCCAGCAGAAGGCTGATCGTGGTGATCCAATCACCATGCTGACCGCCTATGATTACCCTACAGCGCTTATCATGGACCGAGCTGGCGTAGACTCGATCCTGGTCGGAGATTCACTCGGCATGGTGGTTTTAGGATATGAGAACACGCTCCGGGTCACAATGGAGGAGATGCTGCATCACTGCCGGGCAGTTCGGCGCGGCGCTGACTACGCCTTGTTGGTTGGAGATATGCCTTTCATGTCATACCAGGTTTCTGTTGAAGAGGCAGTGAGAAATGCTGGCCGGTTTCTTCAGGAAGGGGGCATGGATGCAATCAAATTGGAAGGCGGACGTGAGAGAGCTGATACTGTCCGGGCGATAATCGATGCCGGAATTCCGGTTGTAGGACATATTGGATTGACCCCGCAGAGTGTGAACCAGCTGGGAGGCTTCCGAGCGCAAGGTAAAACGGCTGCGGCTGCAAAAAAACTGTATGAAGATGCGGTTATTTTGCAAGACGCTGGTTGTTTCAGCCTAGTCTTGGAGTCTGTCCCAAGTCGTTTGGCCGAGCTGATATCCGAGAATCTAGAGATCCCCACAATTGGGATCGGTGCTGGAATTGGGTGTGACGGCCAGGTTCTAGTGACACACGATTTGCTGGGCTTGTTTGATCGATTTACACCAAGATTTGTTCGCAAGTATGCTGATCTGTTCAACGAGATGGAACGCGCCTTTGGTGATTTCATCGCAGATGTTGAAGAAAGAAATTTCCCTGGGGATGAGCATACGGTCGATATGCCTGATGATGAGTGGATGATCTTGATGTCAGAAATTGATATCAGGAACAAAAAACTACTATCCTAGCGAAAAACAATTTCTACAGGATCTTCGAACAATGGACTCCCGCGCTGTTCCGCTGCTCGTTGTCGGTACTGGCGCAATGGCATGTTTATTTGCTGCCAGGTTGTCAGCGAGTGGGGTGCCGGTGCGAATGCTGGGTACCTGGAAAGAGGGTATTCAAGCTCTAACCGCGAATGGTGTGCGACTGGTTGATGAACAAGGAAATGAATTCGCTTATCCTGTTGAAGCAACAGATAATCCAGGATCATGTCAGGAGAGTCAGTTTGCACTCGTCCTGGTGAAATCTTATCAAACCGATCTGGCTGCTCAGAAACTCGCTGACTGTTTGATTGATGAAGGTATCGCGCTTACATTACAAAATGGATTAAACAATCACCAAACACTGGTTGAAGCATTAGGTGTCAATAGGGTAGCATCGGGCGTGACAACAGCTGGCGCAACACTGATCGGTCCAGGAATCGTTCGTGTGGGTGGCAAAGGTTCAGTCAGCCTGAAAAAGGATAGTAAGATACAACCTCTAATTTCCAATCTTTCCCTGGCGGGATTCGAAATCGATACAGTTGTCGATACAGAAGCCTTGATCTGGGGCAAGCTGGTCATCAATGCAGCTATCAATCCTCTCACAGCCATTTTACGTGTGTCCAATGGAGAGTTAGTCTCCAATCCGTCTGCGCGAAGTATCATGAACCTGGTTACGATCGAGGCTGCGGATGTTGCCGGGGCAGCAGGTGTCGACTTGCCATATCCCGATGCCATATCCGAAGTAGAAGCTGTCGCCCAGCGGACAGCTTCGAACCATTCGTCTATGTACAAAGATGTAATGCGGGGAAGTCAAACAGAAATCGAGGCGATAAATGGTGCAATTGTACGAACTGGTGAACGTGCCGGAGTCCCTGTCAATTACAATCGATTAATGTGGTTTATGGTCAAAGCGCTCAGTTCTGAGCATGCGAGTTGAGCAAAAATAAACTATGAAGATTTATGACTTTGTAAACAGAAGACAAGCGGGATAGATACTAGTGAAAACATGGATGTAGTTCACTCATTTTCTGATCTGAGGCGAATAAGGAGCAGTTTGTCTTCACCTATCGGTCTGGTGCCGACGATGGGATTCCTCCACGAGGGGCATTTATCTCTAGTTGACCTGGCCCGAGACCAAAATTCAAGCGTCATCACCACCATTTATGTAAACCCAACTCAATTTGGTCCGCATGAGGATTTGGAAGCCTACCCGCGGGATATCCCCAGGGATCTTAATCTGCTGGAAGAGAGGGGTGTAGACCTGGTCTGGATCCCGAACAATGAAGATATGTACCCGCCAGGATTCCAAACCTGGGTAACCGTGGATGATGTAACCAAGCCCCTCGAAGGGAACATGCGTCCGGGTCATTTTCGTGGGGTAACAACCATTGTGGCAAAATTATTTATTGCCCTGCAGCCGGATAAGGCTTATTTCGGTCAAAAGGATGCCCAACAGGTCGTTGTTTTGCGCAGAATGGTTAAGGATCTGAATTTTCCGATCGAAATTGTCGTAGCTCCAATCATTCGGGAACCTGATGGCCTGGCGATGTCCAGCCGGAATGTGTATTTAAATACTTCTGAACGCCAGGCTGCAACCGTACTTTCTAAGGCTTTGAAAACCGCAGAAGAAGCCTTCGCGGATGGCAATCATGATGCTGATCAATTGAGGGGATTAGTGTCTAGAATCATCACGAGTGAAAGTTTAGCTGATCTGCAGTATGTATCTTGCGCTGATATGGAAACATTGGACGAACTTACCGGCGAAATCTCTTCTGGCTTGTTATCATTAGCAGTGTACTTTGGAAAAACCAGATTAATCGATAATATCTTATTAGGGGTGTGAACTATGTTACTAACCATCGATGTTGGAAACACAAACCTGACTTTAGGGA
>CALBUI010000192.1 GCA_937968125.1 uncultured Anaerolineales bacterium
ATCGAGCGCGGATGAATTCGGCGCGATTTCCTTCGTGAAAAGTGGGCGCAGGAATCTGCTGGATTTCAGTTGCTAAATCGAGAACCCCATTGACCAATTGAGTATCCATTTTCGACTACATCTCGCGCACGGTCTGACTGAGCGCCTCCAGCCTGGCCTGGGCAAGACTGGGCAGCGAATCGAGGGCAAAGAATGGGCCCTGACCTTCCATTACCAGGGAGGCAGAGATATTGCCATGAATGGCGGCCTGAACCGGATCAAAAGTACGCCGGTAACCAGCCAGGAAGCCTCCACAAAATGCATCCCCAACGCCAGTTGGATCAACAGATTCCACATCATAAGCGGGCACTTCATAATGCTTCCGGGTGGCTGAATCGTAGAGCAGCTGCCCGCGCACCCCGCGTTTTATTACGATGATCTCACAGCCATATGAAGCAAGCGTTTCAGCCATCTCGAGCAAATCTGTGCTTCTTCCGTGGAACAGGCTGCGCACTTCCTCTTCTGAAGGCAGAAAGGCGTTGAGTCCGGTGATTATGGAGGCGACATCCTCACGGAAGGAGGGATTCATATACCCAGCAGGCGGATCTAGGGTGATAAAAGTGAATCCAGCTTGTCTCAATATAGCTGGCAGCAAGCTGTGGGTCAGGTAATCCAGGGGGCAAATATGAGCGGCAGTCGCTTCCAGGTATTCGGGGATAAGATCAACCTGCCGCAGTGAAGTTAGAGATAAGCGCGTACGACTATCCGGTTTGGCTGAATCGGCTTGATAGCCTAGGAGCGCTTTGGGGAAGGGCTGTCCCAGAGAAGAGAAATAACCCATCGGATCTTCTTCAACGCGTTGAGTTGGATCTTGATAAGCATAGAAGGAACGCAGATCGACTGGTTGATCAAGGACTTGGATGCCGCGCACATCAAAACCGTGCACTGAAAAATTAGCCAACCATTCCTGCGGATAATCCTCACCCACTCTCGCTACGAGACCGGGCGGCGGGGATGATTCCCAGACAGCTAGACCAGCTGCGGCATACAGCAAGTTGCCGCCGGGTACATCCAGGCAGATCTGCCCATCGGGAAGGACAACAAAATCTCGCCTGAGCTGACCGGCGAGAATATTACGCGGGTATGGTCCTTCGGGTATCGAATCCACAAAGAAATTATACGTCAGGATAAGAATTAATGGAAATGCAAGTTAGTTCGCAGATCACCTTTTTTCCAATAGATCGCAAGTATAATTCCCCCCATGAGCGCCCAAAGGTTTAAAGCTCTGCTGATTTCGATGCGCCCCAAGCAGTGGCTCAAAAATGTGCTCATCTTCACTGCCCTGGTGTTCGATGAGAAACTGCTAGATCTACAAGCCCTGCTGGTCACTTTCCTGGGTTTTATCCTCTTCTGTTTGATCTCCAGCTCGGTATATCTGCTGAATGACATTACCGATTTAGAAGCAGACCGCCAGCATCCTAAGAAACGCAAACGGCCCATTGCAGCTGGGGACCTGCCAGTCTCCCAGGCGCGTTGGGCAGTTTTCCTGCTCTTACTGGTATCAATTCCCAGTGCTTACCTGCTCTCGCCCAGCTTTTGCCTGATCTTGTTAATTTACCTGGTGCTAAACCTGAGCTACTCCCGCTGGTTGAAACACATCGTGATTATCGATGTTTTTGTCCTGGCCAGCTTCTACGTGATCCGGGTTTTCGCAGGATTGACTTTAATCGAGGTGACTCGCTTTTCTCCCTGGCTGTATGTGGTCACTACCCTGCTGGCCCTGTACATCGGTCTGGGTAAACGGCGCGCCGAACTAACGCTGCTCTCGGGGGATGCCCGGGCACACCGAAAGGTGCTGGATGGATACTCAATCCCGCTTTTGGACCAATACATAACCATCGTATCCGCCACCACCATCGTGGCTTACAGCTTATACACCTTCTCTGCTCCAAATTTACCCGCCAGTAATGCCATGATGCTGACCATCCCCTTTGCCATATATGGCATCTTGCGCTACCTGTACCTGGTGCAAAACAACCAGGGAGGCGGGGCACCAGAAGAGGAATTGTTTTCCGATCGACCATTACAAGTTACAATCGTGTTATGGGGGTTGGTGGTATTATTCATCCTCTATTTGAATTGAAGGACGATGCCCGCCATCACCGCAACTGCTCCAGGAAAAGCTATCCTACTCGGCGAACACGCAGTGGTTTATGGTCAACCCGCCATTGCTGTACCTGTGATCCAGGTGAAAGCCAGAGCGATTGTAACCGCCAGACCGGACCGTCCCCGAGGTTGGGTGGGCGTTCAAGCTCCAGATATTGATCTTGAGACAACCTTAGCCGATCTCCCAGCTGATGACCCATTGGCTCGAGTCATTTCAGGCGTTCTCGAAACCATAGTAATTCCCCAACCTCCAGCCTGCACAGTTCGGATTACCTCGACGATCCCCATCGCCGCTGGGCTGGGGTCAGGCGCAGCGATCTCTGTAGCAATCATCCGGGCATTTTCTGAATTTCTGGGCCGTCCTTTGCCCAATGAACAGGTGTCTGACCTGGCTTTTCAGGTGGAAAAATTGCACCATGGAACTCCTTCTGGGATCGACAACACTGTAGTAACCTATGAGCGGGCAGTTTATTTTACAAAATCCAACGATGCTGCAAGGGGTCAGATGATGACCTTAAAGGTCGCCAAACCGTTTACACTGGTGATTGGTGATTCTGGCGTCTCCAGCCCAACCGTATTGACCGTGAGTGATGTACGACAAGCCTGGTTGAAGGATGTTGAACTTTATGAAGGATTGTTCGCGAGTACAGGTGATCTTGTTAAAAGTGCCCGAAGTGCAATTGAAAATGGCGATACCCCACTCCTGGGACAATTGATGGACGCAAATCAGGAAATACTCGAGAAAATAGGTGTGTCCTCTCCTGATCTGGAGCGGTTGATCCAGGCTGCCCGCCAGGCAGGCGCCTATGGAGCGAAACTATCCGGCGGTGGGCGCGGGGGCAATATGATCGCCTTAGCACCGATTGATGCCACTAGTGAGGTAGTAGAAGCATTAACCAAAGCCAGCGCAAAGAGTTCTCTGGTGACAGTTGTCAGTAGCTAGTCAAGAAACCAATGGCAGAAAAAAAAGATAAATCCCAATCACTGGTCTTGTTGAAATTAGGCGGTTCTTTGATCACTGATAAGTCTCAACCCCGCTCACTCCGGCAGGAAACATTGCAACGGCTGGCAGAAGAGATCGCTACCGCTCGCCAGCAAATACCTTCCCTGCAGCTGATCGTCGGACACGGGGCAGGCTCTTTTGCGCACGTATCTGCAAAAAAGCATGCCACCCGAATGGGAGTCCACACACCAGACCAATGGCTAGGTTTTGCAGAAGTTTGGTGGGATGCGGCTACACTCAACCGTCTGGTGATGGAGGCTTTTTTTACAGCGGGAATGCCAGTTGTATCCCTGCCTCCTTCTGCCAGTGTCACCGCTCAGGAGGGTGCTGTTGCCCGGTGGGACCTGGGTCCGCTCAAGAGTGCATTAGAGGTGGGATTGGTACCGGTTATTTATGGGGACGTGATTTTCGATCTACAGCGCGGGGGCACGATCCTTTCCACGGAAGACCTGTTCTCCCATTTAGTAACCCAGCTGCATCCTGGAAGAATGCTGCTCGCCGGAATCGAACCAGGCGTCTGGCAGGATTTTCCCGACCGCTCGGAGATCATTCCCAAGATCACGCCAAAAAACTATCAAGAAATCCTGCATGTTCTGAGCGGATCGGCCGAGACGGATGTCACCGGTGGGATGGAGAGCAAGGTTGACCAGGCTGTTGCACTGATCAATAAATTCCCGGGTCTTGAAATCCTGATTTTTTCTGGAGATGAACCTGGGAACCTCCAGAACGTTTTGCTGGGAGCGAGCCGCGGGACCGTGATATGCAGCGAGTGACTCTACACAAGAAAATAAGAACGTCGAGGGACATGAAGGAAATTTCGCCTTGAGTTATAATTTAATGCGATAATCAACCGTAATTACCCACCCTATTCCTAGTAAATCCATGTACATCAAACGCGAACAGCTTGAAGCCAACGAAGAGCAGAATCTAGCTCCATATGGGTTAAAAAGTGCTGCCACCAAGGGTCGCTTTTATCCAGAGGATGAGCCTGAATACAGGACCACATTTCAGCGTGACCGGGACCGCATCCTGCACACGACCGCCTTCCGCCGCCTGGAATACAAAACCCAGGTTTTCATCATCCATGAAGGCGATTACTACCGCACTCGCCTGACCCATACCTTGGAAGTGGCTCAAATTGGCCGTACGATAGCCCGGGCCTTGGGGGCGAACGAGGATTTGGAAGAGGCAATCTGCCTAGCTCACGATCTGGGACATTCGCCCTTCGGACATTCGGGCGAAGTCGCCTTGGGTCGCTTAATGAGAGATCACGGCGGATTTGACCACAACAAACAATCGCTGCGCATTGTGACTGAGATCGAGAAAAGATATCCGGATTTTCCTGGTTTGAACCTGACCTGGGAAGTGCGCGAAGGGATTGTGAAGCACGAATCGGAATACGATATTTCCGATGCATCTGATTACAATCCCGATCTGCGCGGTCATTTGGAAGCTCAAATCGCCAATGCTGCGGATGAGCTGGCTTATACAGCACACGATCTTGATGACGGATTGCGCTCAGGGATGATCAATCCCCAGATGCTGGAGGGGATCACATTGTGGGAGATCATGGTTGAAAGTGTTGGTTGGCGAGGTGGTCAATTGGACGATCTGGCTCGTCACCGCTTGATCCGCCGTCTCATCGGCCTGGAGGTTACCGACCTGGTTGAGACGACCAACCAGTGCCTGCGGGAAAACAGTGTCCGTTCGGTTGAAGAACTTCAGAAGCTGAAGTTTAACGTGATCAGTTTCAGCGAGGATATGTACCGCCGCAACCGGCAAATGAAGGATTTCCTGTACGCAAACATGTACCGCCACCATCGAGTTGTGCGCATGGCGGTCAAAGCGGAGCGCATCATCTCAGATCTTTTCAAGGCTTACCAATCTGAGCCGGAAATGCTACCCCAACATGTGCAGGAGGTCTTGGAAACACACGGTTTGGAACGCACTATCTGCGATTACATTGCGGGGATGACCGATAGATTCGCTTTACAAGAGTACAACAAGCTCTTCGATCCAACCTTATTACCCTGATTTTTCAAACTAATCCAAAATTAGAAGGGTAAATTTACATTATTTATTTCGAGGTATAATACGCCCCTTGGAGTAGACTTATGGGTGATGAACAATACTTAACTTATGAAGGCGCGCAGAGCCTGCGGGAAGAATTAGAACGCCTGAAAGGCCCCGAAAGGAATGAACTCGCCAAACGTTTGCGGTCAGCGATCCAAATGGGCGACCTTTCCGAAAATGCTGATTACCACGCGGCCAAGGAGTACCAGGCCTTCCTGGAAGGGAAGATCCAGGAGTTGGAATTCGTATTGAAAAATGCGGTGATTATCGAGGAGCTGGAAAAAAATCATGATGTTGTCACCGTCGGCACGCAAGTGACCATTCAAGAAGCAGATTACCCGCCGGAAACATATCATTTAGTAGGTGCAAAGGAAGCCGATCCCAAGAATGGTCGTATCTCGAACGAATCGCCTTTCGGCACAGCCATCTTAGGTGGCAAAGAAGGCGATGAGGTGATCGCGGAAACGCCAGCTGGCCAGGTGAAGTTGAAGATCCTGAAAATTGAATAAGCCTATCAACTCTTGATTTGAATGGATTGTCTAACAAGTCCGTTCCAATGGAGAGCCCCGCATCAAAGATATGGGATCAAGACATTGGAACGAGAACCACGAGATAGATTGATATGCAAAAAGCAGTGAACCGCCGGTTCACTGCTTTTCTGATTAAGGTAACTTCGTGAGAAAAATTTTCTGGCTAAGCTTTCGGCCAGGCGACCAGTTCAAGTGTTACCCGGTCAAAGAAACTTTCAGGCGGTAATGCTCCAGTTCCGTAGGACATGTCCACCACACGAGCTTCCAACCGCAGCGTGGCAGTCTCCAATATCAATTCTCGGCTGGGTTCTGCCTGGACGGGTTCCCCCTTGGCGGCCAAGCGCTGGCGAGTTGCATCATCAGCGAAGGCATTCTGGCTCATCAAGACAGTCGTGACCGTTTGGATATCATTCTTATCGAACAACCAGACCTCGAATGCTGAGACCTTCTTCGGGTCACCAACCCCAATCGTCTCGGAAATGCCTACACCACATTCGCCCAGGAACTCTCCGGCCGGAGAGTCAATGCTGAATGAGTCATCGAACAGATCATTTCCAATCTGGAAAGTTGTCATGAATTGGGCGAGCGGAGGTTCTTCTTCGCTCGTGGTGTATTCCGGATATTCTGCCTCTGGGGGGGCTTCTTTGCGCGTAGAAGGCAGGCTGAATCCTAATGACCGGTTGCGCAGTAGGAAAACAGCCACCAAAGCTCCTGCCAGGAGCAGGGTAATTAAGCACAGCCAGGGAAGCCATCTCCGAGCGAAACTGGGTGCCTCCTCCGGAGGTGGCGTGACTTCTTCGGTGGGTTCGGTATCTGTGAACAAAAGAAAAGCCTGGATGGAATCCGTGTTTTGAGTTTGCGGGTCAGCAGCAATATTAGCCAGTATTTCCGTGGAATTTTCGCCCACTTCAGCGATGCGCTGCTGGGCGACTGCTGCATCCTGGTTCAAGGTGTATGAATCGATCGCCATGCGCAGGTAGGTCTCCTGAGCATCAGGGCGCAGATCGTTGGGACCGGCATCTGTCCACTGCACAGGCCACAGCCACCAACCTAAAACGACCAATCCGATGAATAGACCGACAATGAAGCTGATGATCCCGACCCAAAGTGGTCTGTTAACTTGCTCGCGGATGTCATCCATTATCTTCTCTCCGATGAATTCTAATATTTCAAGATAAATTAAATTTTAGCACAAAAGTGCGAAAATTCTCACATTTCTTGATGCAAGACTCGTGCCGGAAAGGTCAATTTGCAGGAATTTCCTCGACCGAAACCTCGTCAAGCGAGAATTGCTCTTCACAATTGGTGCATTTAGCGTGATTTTTGTTGTGGACAACGAGCAGGTCCCCGCAATTGGGACAGGGTTTTTTCAATGGTTTTTTCCAGGAGGTAAATTCACATTCCGGGTAGTTCGCGCAACCGTAAAAAGTTCGCCCCTTCCTAGTTTTTCGTTCTACAACCTCACCCCCATCCAAGGGGCAGGTGACACCAATTTTCTCCAAAAATGGTTCCGTGTGGCGGCATTCAGGGAAATTACTGCAGCTGATGAACTTGCCATAGCGTCCCCAGCGGATGACTAGATCGTGACCACATCTGGGGCAAGCCCTGCCAATCGGCTCAAGCTCTACTTTCATTTCAGGGATTTTCTCTTCAGCAGCTTTCACATCCTCTTCAAATGGTCCATAGAAACTTTTGATCACGTTCCCCCAATCTTCATCTCCGGAAGCAACGCGATCCAAATCCGCTTCCATGCGGGCGGTAAAACCGACTTCGATCACATCAGGGAAGTGTTCGACCAGCAAGTCATTTACCAGAATGCCCGTTTCGGTCGGGAAGAGGCGTTTGTTTTCGCGATAGACGTAGCCTCTCTGCTGGATGGTCCCGAGAATAGGCGCGTAAGTCGATGGGCGGCCAATGCCATTTTCTTCCAGAGTGCGCACCAATGAGGCCTCCGTAAAACGCGGCGGAGGCTGGGTGAAGTGCTGCTCAGGGATCAGCTGTAAGAGCTTTTGAGGCTGGCCCTCCTCGACGGAGGTGGGGATGCGAACATCTTTATCATTTCCATTGCGCTTATCCTCATCTTTTGCCGGTTCGTACACGATCAAGTATCCCTGGAAGCGGATGGTGGAACCAGAGGCGCGCAGGAGATACTCATGCGAAGAGGATTTTCCGGTCACTTCTACAGCAATGGTGTCATAAATCGCGGACGCCATTTGGGAGGCCACAAATCGCTGCCAGATTAACCTATACAAGCGGTATTGATCGCGGGTGAGGTGATCTTTGATATTACCGGGTTGGCGGACCACAGAAGTCGGGCGGATTGCTTCGTGCGCTTCTTGGGCCCCCCGGGTTTTCTTACTATAGATAGGAGTTTTCGCTGGCAAGAAATTCTCGCCGTATCTTTGAGCGATGAACTTGGCAGCTTCCTTCTGGGCAAAGGGCGATACGTTGGTCGAGTCGCTGCGCATATATGTGATCAACCCAACCAGACCACCGTTGCCAACATCGATGCCTTCGTACAGCTGTTGGGCAAGCGCCATCGTCCGGCGAGCGCTGAAACCCAACCGGCGGGAGGCCTCCTGCTGGAGGGTACTGGTGATGAAAGGCGGGCGCGGTTTTCGTTTGCGCTCTCCACGTTTGACCTTTGTGATCTGGTATTCAGCGCCTTCCATGTCATCCAGCAGAGGTTGGACATCAGCCTCGGTATTCAATTCTGGTTTATTTTTATCTACCCGGGCTAATTTCGCGATAAACGAATCTTTGGTACCCTCGGGTTGAAAATCAGCCTCGATGGTCCAATATTCTTGGGGGATAAAGTCCTCAATTTCACGTTCCCTCTCTACGATCAGGCGCAAAGCTACCGACTGGACTCTGCCTGCAGATAGGCGGCTGCGAACTTTACGCCACAATAATGGGCTGAGGTTGTAACCCACTAAACGGTCAAGGATTCGCCTGGCTTGCTGAGCATCGACCAGGTCCATGTTGAGCTCCCGCGGCTGGTCAAAAGCTTCGGCAATGGCGGGTTTGGTGATCTCGTGGAAGACGACCCGGCGGGTGACTTCAGGTTCCAATTCTACCGATTCCTGGAGGTGCCAGGCGATGGCCTCTCCTTCGCGATCGGGATCGGTAGCCAAGTAAATCTCAGCTGCGGTTTTTGCCAGCTGTTTGAGCTCCTTTACTACCGGGCGTTTATCATTAGGAACCCTGTACTTTGGGGTAAATCCATTTTCTACATCCACCGATAATTGAGAACGCAGCAGGTCTCGCACATGGCCGACGGAGGCCTTCACCGTATAGCCTTTGCCGAGGAAATTACCCACCGTTCGGGCCTTAGCTGGGGATTCGACGATCACCAGCTTACCTTTGCGCTTTCTTTTACGTGTTCTCTTGACCTTCTCGGGAGGCGTCAGTCCTTCATGGGCGGGTGTTTTGCCCATCCTGAAGAGTGTGGTCTCACATACCGGACAAGTTGCACGCGTCCCTGGTGTGCCATTAGCAGTAAACTCCGGTTTCGGGTCGACCATCTCCCGTTTTGTTTTACACTTTACACAATAAGCTTCCAAAATAAATACCTCACTCTAAACAAATTTCTCTCCAGATGCCCTAAGCTGGCTGACAACTTGCCGGACTTTTTGAGCATCATCTTTTTGACATACAAGAAGCACATCTCCAGTATCAACAACTACTATATTTTCGATACCGATCGTCACAACCAACCGATCCCCATCATTTTGGTAAACCAGGGAATCGCTAGTGTCCAGGCCGATGTGTTGGCCTCCAATGACGATATTGCCGGTTTGGTCTGGGGTAAGCACCTCGAAGAACGAGTCCCAGCTGCCAACATCATTCCAATTGAGACCTCCCGCCGGAATCACAGCTACCTTGCGGGCGCCTTCCATGATGCCGTAATCGATGGTCTCCGGTACAATTTCAGACCATTCCCGGTGTAAGACCTGATCCTGGTCTGGCGTTCCCCAGGCGCGGGAAATATTTTCCAACTGGCCGTAAAGCTGCGGCATCTGGCGGGCAAATTCTCCTAATATCTGATCCGCCTGCCAGACAAACATTCCTGAGTTCCAGGCATGATCGCCAGAAGCCAGTAATGAAACTGCCTGTGCGTCATCCGGTTTCTCTTTAAAGCGCAGGGCTTGGTAGACATTCAAACCTTGGTAAGAGCCAATCAAATCCCCTTGCTGGATATAACCATAGGCAGTCGATGGAGAGGTCGGCTCAATACCCAGGGTGACCAGGTAGCCATCGATGGCAACCTGTTCGGCAGCCCGCAGCAGCTGCAGAAATTTATCCACATTGCCAATGAAGTGATCTGAGGTGAGTATGGCCATGACTGCATCGGGATCCCGGTGTCGCAGGGCAATCCCCGCCAGGCCAACTACAGACGCAGTGCCGCGCGCCATGGGTTCAATCAGGTAGTTCTCTACCGGGATATCTGGTGCCTGCTGCTGCAAGACAGCAGCTTGATCAGCCACCGTGACGACCAAAATCCGCTCAGGTGGGAAAAGGTCTCCCAGGCGCTCGACAGCGACTTGAAATAGACTGCGTTCATCAATCAGCTGCAGCATCTGTTTGGGCTTGGCTTTCCTCGAGAGCGGCCACAAACGAGTCCCTCCGCCCCCAGCCATGATGACTGCATAATAATTATCTGACATGCTAACTCCAGGTATCAACCTGTAATTTTACTATCATCTTGATAGGTCTCTTTTACCTCACGCAGGGCGATGTACTGCATCCCACCCACCTGGCGGACCATGCCTTTTAGCTCCATCAGGGCCAGGGTAGCGGTTACTTTCTCGATCGGTAATTCTGTCTGTGTTCCAATTTCATCAATGTGCAGCGGTTCATGTCCCAACGCTTCGAAGAGCTGCGCTTCAACCGCATCAGCCGGTAAGACAACCCGGGCAGTCCGCTGTTCCGCCACCATGGTCAACTCTAAGGCCTCAAGCACCTGCTCAGGATTTAGTAAAGGAACTGCCCCATCGCGGATCAGCCGATTTGTCCCTTTGCTTCCCGGCGAGGTGATATTCCCAGGGACAGCAAAGACCTCCCGACCCTGATCAGCAGCGAATGAGGCTGTGATCAAAGCACCGCTGGTATTGCCTGCTTCAACCACGATAACCGCCAGCGATAGACCCGAGATCAACCTGTTTCGAGGCGGGAAATTCGAGGCTTCCGGGGGTGTACCCGGCGCATAATCGCTGACCAATGAGCCATGTTCAATGATCTGCTCCGCAAGCCGCCGGTTTTCCGGGGGATATATCCGGTCCACACCGCAGCCCAATACGGCAATCGTCCTGCCACCGGCGTCTAAAGCTGCCTGGTGAGCGATCGAATCGACGCCGCGTGCCAATCCGCTGACCACAGTAATGCCATTTCTTGCTAAGGTTCCGGCGATCTCTTCAGCGACTTGACGACCATAAGCTGTCACTCGCCTGGTTCCTACGACCGCAACAGCCCACTCGTCTCCAGTCTCGATCTTACCCTTCAGATATACCACCGGAGGCGGCTGTTCGATCTCCTGCAACCTGCGGGGATAATCTTCATCCGTCTGAATCAGTATGGTGATACCCTGCGCAAGCAGCTGCTCCCAGATCTGGTCGAGATCGATCGAGGAGCGCAATTCTATCAAGTTCTCAATGACCTTATCATTGAGACCGGCCTCACGCAGAGCATCGCTGGGAGCTCCCCAGGCAATCTGTGGGTCGCCAAAAAAATTTAGAATTGCCTGGAAGCGGACAGCGCCAATGCCTTTGACCAGAGAAAATGCCACCCAATATTGGCGGGATTCACTCACCCGGTTTCTCCTACAGGAAGGATAGTTCCTTCATTTAACACAAAAACATGGCGAAGAGAATACCACAGGACTTTCGCCGCTGTCAAGCAGTAGGCGAAATTTATTCGTCTGGGAGCAGACCAGGCAGCAGGCGAACTTGCAGCTGGTGATGCTCTAGGTCAATCGCCAAGATCACTGATTCGATGGCCGGGATAAGCAGTTCTGTCCCCGATTCACCCTGCACCACGTAAACATCATTGGCACCTGTTTCATGAATACGAACGATGCTGCCCAGTGTGCCTCCCTCTTCGTCAACTACCTGCATTCCCAGTACCTGGTGGTGATAATACTCGCCTTCTTCTAGTTGAGGTAGATTTACGGTGCGCACGTAGACCAGCCGGTTGCGCAGCGCTGAAACTTCCTCCCGATGCTGATAGCCTTCAAATGAGAGCAACATTCCCCGGGAATGGGGTCTCTTGTTGGTGATCTTAATCTCTTTGTACTGGGGTCCAACCCACACCGAAATCCCCGACTTCAGACGTTCCGGAAAATCGGTAAAGACATCCATCACGATTTCGCCTTGAATTCCGTGTGGTTTTCCCAGTCTGCCAACCACCAAGAATTCAGGCTCGCCGGGAATCGACGAGCCTGTTTGATTATCTTGCTGGTCAGGTTTATCTACCGGCCTCATTTCGGTTCCATGATATCCAATGAGGCACGTTGGCCTTCCCGGGCAGCCGCCACGCGGAGTAAATTGCGCATTGAATTGGCCACCCGGCCACGTTTACCGATCACCCGGCCCATATCCTCCTTGGCCACCTGCAGACGAATTTCGACATTCGATCCACGGCGATACTGGCTAACACGGACCTGGAGCGGATCATCTACTAAGGAAAGGGCAATATACTCGATTAAATCTTGCACGATTTACCTCCGCAGTTCCCCTTGGTCTTGATCAATCAGGCAATCGACCAATCCTTTATTCATCACCTTCTTCATCAGCTTCTGTTTCGACTTCTGCCTCGGCTTCTTCAGGCTCAGCTTCTGCTTCTTCAGCTTCACTTTCTACTTCAGCTTCTTCTTCTGTTTCAGCTTCTGTCTCGGCTTCAACTTCGGCTTCTTTCACAGCAGCGACCTCCGTTTCAGCCTCCGCATCGACTTCATCTTCTGTCTCAGCTGTAGCTGCTTCTTCGGCTTCGTCCTCAATTTCAGTTTCAACTTCCGCTTCTGCTTCAGCTTCTTTGTCGACTTCAGCCTTAGCCTCTTCTTCAACTTCTGCTTCGGCTTCAGCCTCAGATTCTGCCTTAGCTTCTTCTTCCTCAGCCTCGGCTTCTTCAGCTTTGGCCTCTTCCGCCACCTCTGCTTCTGTCTCGGCTTCAGCAGCAGCTTTTTCTTTCTTCTTGGACTTCCCGGCAGGTGTGACCCCGGTAGTCTTCGGACTGCCAACCCGCGCTTGAGCGGCTGTCTCAGCTTCTTCCAAAAGGACTTCGATCGATTCGCCTTCTTTATAGCGGGCAAACCGGTCCATCAAGCCTGCTGTACGAAATAACTGTTTGACGGAATCACTGGGTTGGGCGCCCTTGCTCATCCAATCATAGATGCGATCTTCCTTCATCTCTAGGGTGGCTGGCTCTGTGCGAGGGTTGTAGAATCCTAGAATTTCCAGGAAACGACCGTCGCGGGGGCTTTCTTTGTCGGCGGCAACAATCCTGTAGCTGGGCTGCTTTTTCCCACCAACACGGCGTAAACGAATACGAACCATAAATCTATTTCTCCTTCATGTCTTCAACTAAAATTTTCTGCCGGGCAAACGACCGGGGCAGAGGAGCGTGGAAGGACACGCAGTAACACCGGTGCAGCTCAGCGGGCAAAAAACTATGGCTTTGCGGCCATAGATGCCTTTCATATGGGATATTCTAACCGAAAATGCGCGGTAAACCTCCTCGCATTCCGGACTTACTCAAAGTCTTAAACATACGTTGGGCCTGCTTGAACTGTTTGAGCAGGCGATTGACATCTTGTACCTGGGTGCCAGATCCGCTGGCAATTCGCCGGCGCCGGCTGGCATTGAGGATCTTGGGGTTCCTCCGTTCTCCAATCGTCATCGAACTGATAATGGCTTCAGTTTTTACGAGCTGTTTCTCAGCCTCTTGGGGATCTACCTGGTTTGCAATCTGTCCCATCCCGCCTGGCAGCATGCCCATCAGCTGGCCGATGGGTCCCATACTGCGCACCTGGCGAAGCTGGTCGGCGAAGTCCTCCAGGGTGAATTGACCGGACATCATCTTTTCGGCTTGCTCACGGGCAGATTGCTCATCAAGAGTCGTCTCAGCACGTTCGATCAAGCCGAGGACATCGCCCATACCAAGAATTCGGGATGCAAGCCGCTCTGGATCAAATACTTCGATCGCCTCCAGACTTTCACCAGTACCGAGGAATTTGATCGGCACTCCGGTCACAGAACGGATAGAGATTGCCGCACCACCGCGGGCATCCCCATCGATCTTGGTCAGCATCAACCCGGTAATCTCGACCGATTCGCGGAAGCCAGTGGCGATATTGACCGCCTCCTGACCAATCATCGAGTCCACCACCAGGAGAATTTCTACTGGGTGTACTCGGGAGGTGATCGCCTGCAGCTCATCCATCAGCTCATCGTCCAACTGAGAACGTCCGGCGGTGTCCAGGATCAGGACTGTGTAACCACCCAGCTCGCTTTTCTGCTGGGCATGGAGTGTCAATTCAGGCGGTGCTACGCCAGCTTCGGAGAAGACAGGCACGTTCAAGCTCTCGCCCAGCGTGTTTAGCTGGGTGACTGCAGCTGGGCGGTACGGATCAGCCGCTACGAGCATCACCCGCTCACCCTGGGAACGCAGCAAACGAGCGAGCTTACCGGCGGCAGTGGTTTTACCCGATCCCTGCAAGCCAACCAGCATAATGATGCGTGGTTTAGGCCCGCTAAGGTTAAGGCGTTCAGCTTCGCCGAGTGTAGCGATCAACTCTTCGTTAACTATCTTGATCACCTGCTGGGCAGGGTTCAAAGCCCTGGAAACCTCGTGACCCACGGCACGCTCACGCACGCGGGCGACGAAATCCTTAACCACACTGTAGTGCACATCAGCTTCCAGCAGGGCCAGGCGCACCTCGCGCATGGCCGCGTCAACATCTTTTTCCGAGAGCTTGCCACGCCGGCTGAGCTGTTTAAATACACCGTTTAATCTGTCGGTGAGATTCTCAAACACGAAAAACCAACCCTATAGTCCTGAATTTTGTAGCAGTGCATTGTACTGTGCGAGGGGAGAATGGTCAAGAGGAAGAGGGATTTGGTTGCTGGGAAGGTCTTTCATCCTAAATCAACCCAGTTTCGAGACGGATTTATAGAGCGGCTAATTCACTACATAATGACCTGAGCAACTTCTCCTATGTGGGGGGGTTAAATATTCTATGGAGAGGTGTAATTATTCCCCATAATTTATTTTTCTTCGTTTACTTCGAAAAGGAGATGCTTGCTATGTCAAAAGTTGCCATTGTGACGGACAGCACTGCCGGGATTCCCAAAGATGTGATGGAACAATATCCATTGTGGGAGGCACCCCAGGTGGTGATCTTTGGTGAAGAAACACTCGAAGATCGAGTTGATATACAGCCCAGCGAGTTTTATGAGCGATTAGAAAAAGACCCCATCCATCCCACAACTTCACAGGTCACTCCAGTATTTTTCCAATCATTGTTCGGAAAATTACTGGAAGAAGATTATGAAATCCTGGGAATTTTTGTCTCACCAAAACTATCAGGGACGATCGAATCAGCCAACCAGGCTCAGGAAATGTATCCAGACGCGACCATTGAAGTTGTCAATTCAGAATCCGTAGCCATGGGTTTAGGCTGGCAGGTGTTGATGGCAGCGCGGGCGGCAAAAGATGGGGCAACATTGGCTGAATGCAAAGAGGTGGCAGAAAAAGCGAGGCCGATGACCGGTGTCGTCTTTGCTGTTGATACGCTGGAATTCCTGCACCGGGGTGGGAGGATTGGTGGAGGAGCCAAATTCCTGGGTACAGCCCTGAACTTCAAACCAATCCTGGAGGTTGTTGACGGTGCCATCGACTCGGTAGAAAGGGTGCGCACACGCAAGAAATCGCTAGCTCGGGTGATCAGGTTGATCGAAGAGCGCATTGATGGTCGCCAACCGCTGCATCTGGCGACGCTGCATGCCAAAGCGGAAGTAGATGCCCGTTGGTTGTTAGATGTCGGTTGTGCTCACCTTAACCCTGAAGAGAAGATTTATGCTGAGGTTAGTCCTGCAGTCGGTACTCATGCAGGTCCCGGTGTTGTCGGTCTAGCCTACTTAGCAGGAATGTGACCTTCGATAATTCACCTTTAAGACCTCCTTCTCGATTTGAGAAGGAGGTTTTTTTGACGCTCAGTTAGATTCGTGGTAGGCTATAATTCTCATCTGAATTGACCGATTTTTATCCCTGGGAGGTTATTAAAATGCCCCGTTCTGCCTTAAATAGATCTGATGATCTTCGAGTGTACGACAACATCCTGGAAGCGATCGGGAAGACGCCATTGATCCGCCTCAACCGGGTCGGGCGCAGCTCTCCCTGCCCCATCTATGCAAAGCTGGAATTCCTCAATCCGGGTGGTTCAGTGAAGGATCGCATCGGAATAACCATGATTAATGAGGCAGAAGGTGCAGGTCGCTTGAAACCAGGCGGGACGGTCGTTGAATCAACTTCCGGAAACACGGGTGTGGGATTGGCGATTGCCTGTGCGATTAAAGGTTATAAAGCTGTCTTCGTCATGCCGGATAAGATGAGCCAGGAGAAAATCCAGCTGCTACGCGCCTTTGGGGCAAAGGTGGTGATCACCCCAACCGCGGTCGCACCTGAAGATCCACGGTCATATTACAGCGTGGCAGATCGCATCGTGGCTGAAACCCCAAATGCCATCCTTGCCAACCAGTACCACAACCCGGAAAATCCACAAAGTCATTATTTGACCACCGGCCCCGAAATCTGGGAACAGACCCAGGGCAGGGTGACGGATGTGGTGGTCGGCATGGGTACCGGCGGGACAATAACCGGTGTGGGTCGCTTCTTAAAGGAACAAAATCCAGGTGTGCGTATGGTCGGGGTTGATCCGACCGGATCGATTTTATTGGAAACCTGGCAGCAGGGACAGATTCCGGATGACGTTGAGGCGACCACTTACAAGGTGGAAGGGATTGGTGAAGATTTCCTGCCTACCTCATTGGATCTCTCGGTGATCGATGACGTGATTCGGGTGACAGACAAGGAATCCTTCCTATGGACGCGCCGCCTGGTCAAAGAAGAGGGCATTTTCTGCGGAGGATCATCAGGTTCCGCGATGGCAGCCGCGGTTCGTTATGCTCAGAACCTGCCCCCAGAACGATTGGTGGTTGTGGTATTGCCTGATTCAGGTTCGCGTTACTTGTCGAAAGTATTCGATGACAAATGGATGCGGGAAAATGGGTTCCTGGATATCGAATGGGGTGAAGTTTCCCTACAGGAACTTCTGGAAGCTAAGGGTGGTCCTGGATTAATCTGTGCTCCTTTAGAGACACCCATGGTAGAAGTGATCAACCAGATGAAGGAATATGATATCTCACAAATTCCTGCCCTTCAAGAAGATGGCTCTCTGGCGGGGATCGTCACAGAAGTGGATCTGCTGAAGCATATGTTAGAGGCCGGTTACGAACACTCACAAACAGAGACTATCGCGGCCATCGCCCAACCCGCTGATGCGGTCTTTTCCGTCCAGGCTAGCCTGGAGGAGACTATGCCCTCGGTCATGGAAGGCAACGTGATCCTGGTGACTGAAGGCGATCATCCGGTGGGGATTTTGACCAAGATCGACATGCTTGACTTCATCGCCGGGCAGAACTAAGCTTTTCAATCAACAAGATTCAATCTAAAGATATAAACGATTAAACAAGTGGCCCAAACAGAAGAACGCATCCCCCACCTGGAAATCCTGCCCGTTACCAGCCTGCTGGAGCACGAGTGGCATGACGACCAGCGAACCGATCCCTTGATGGTGCGTATCGAGAAGAGCGGAGTCTGGCGCAACCCGCCTATCGTAGCCCCTTTGCTGGATGGAAGCCAGCGCTATATGGTGCTGGACGGCGCAAACCGGATAGCATCACTTAAGAAACTGAACTATCCCCATGCGCTGGTCCAGGTGGTTCATCCAGATGACCAAGGTCTAAAACTTTATAATTGGAACCATGTGATCTGGGGATTGGGATCATCCGAATTTGTGGCCGATCTCGAGCAGCTGAAGGATGTTTACCTGGTTAGCGGTGAGGATGAGCGGCCAAATTTGTTGAAAGAATGCGGAATTGCGGTAATCCAGGTGGCGCACGGTGAACTCTTCTCAGTATGCACCCTGGTCGAAGGACTGGAGAACAGGGTCGAGATATTGAATGCCATTGTTGACCTGTATAAGCACCGGGCCAGCCTCGACCGGACCAATGAATGGAGCGTGGTGCGCTTGAAGGCTGTTTATCCCGATTTGTGCGGCCTGGTAATATTCCCCAAATTTGAGGTTAAAGATATTCTTGTCCTGACCGGTCAGGGGAGCATGCTCCCCACCGGCATCACCCGCTTCATGGTCTCACCCCGCGTTCTGCATCTCAACTACCCGCTGGAGGCAATGAAAGCCGATCTCCCCCTCGAAGAAAAGAACGCCGAACTGCAGGATTTCATCCACCAGCGCCTGGCGGAGAGGAGTGTCCGCTATTACGCGGAAGCGACTTATTTGTTTGATGAATAATGACGTAGTGAAATCAAAACATGTGGTGGGCTAGCATTACCATTTAACTATTTACAATTCTCAATTTCTTGGTAAAGTATCCTTTCCCATTTTGTCGAAATGGACTCATTCGGAGCATACCCCTCGCGACAAAAAGTAACTTAGATTTATTGAACCTTGCCCAAGATGCTTTGTGAAGCCTGACCATTTTCCATTTTGTTTCCTCACTGAGCCAGTTATCTCAGCCGAGAGTTGTGTATTACCAACCAGGATGTGATTATTGCGAATATATATTACGAAACTTGTTGGACTGATACTGATAGTCTTCTGTGCTACCTTGTATTCACCAGGTAATCTGGTTCGCTCATCTGACGAATCCTCAGATCACACCCTATCTTTCCCTATCATTGTAGAAAATGCTCATGAACCCATTGCCTGGATTGAGGACGGCATGACCTGGGTATTTAAAAACGATCCCACCAGATTCAATTCAATTATCACCCTTTACACTGCCAAAAATGAGTACGAACCATTCCAAATTATCGTCAAAGCGCCTGCCACCAATAATCTCACCAATGTCAACGTAACCGTATCTGATCTAATCGGGCCAAACGGCGCCTCTATCAGCTCCGAAAATATCACATTATACCGAGAACATTATCTATACGTTACTAAAGGAAGCAAATCGTCAAATTCCGAGACCAATATTCCTTTGGGTCCCGGTTGGTATCCAGATGCGCTAATCCCCTTCGTTCATCCTACTTCAGGTAATGATTTGACCGGTCGGTTTGATGCAGTTCCATTTAGTGTCAATTCCGGAGATAATCAGCCGATTTGGGTTGATATTTACACACCTGAAAACACTCCACCCGGACAATATAATGCCAAAGCAACCATAACAAGTGACCAAGGTTCAAACTCTGTAAATGTAATTCTAAATGTTTGGAATTTCTCCTTGCCTGAGAAAAGATCTTTGCATGCAATTACCGAAGCCCTCTCATTGCGCAAGTCGCGCCCCGCGCATGAAGAATTTCTTAATCACAGACTTAATCCGAAATATGTCAATCGTGTAGATGAGCGAACCTTGATCCACAATTATGCGCTAGACATGCAAAGCATTTGGCTGCCAAGTGGTGCAAATCGTCATGGTTGTGATAAGAATCCGGTCCTTTCGGTATCGGATGTACTCAATTTGACTTCTAATCACGAACCCGACCTATACCTTTACTCATCCTATGCCAATGAGGTTTGGAATTGTACAGAGCTGGCACAATTCTTCCTTGACTGGGCCAGCGTTCTACGAGCAGGTAATTCCCATCCGATGATTGTTACTTATCCTACCGACGCATTAATGGGGACTGATCTTAATAATACCGCAGCCGATATTTGGGCAATCCTCCCAAGGCATTATGACGCTGCAAAAGCCAATATTGACAAGTTAATTACCAATCCGACAACCGAAGTTTGGTTTTACAACCCATATGTTCAGGATGGTTATTCTCCCAAGTTCACGATAGATTTCCTGCCCATAAATTCACGGATCTTTCATGGATTTATTGGACAAAGCCTGGGTGCCACGGGCTTGAAATTTTGGAGAATGGATAATTGGCCGAGTGACCCGTGGACTAATGCTGAAAAAGAACGAGTTGACCTTCCTGGTGAAGGCCACATGGTCTATCCTGGAAATGACATAGGACTTCCAGGATATATCGCACCAAGCCTGAGGTTAAAGTTAGTCAGGGAGGGGAGTGAGGATTTTGAGTACATTGAAATTCTAAAAAATCTGGGTCAAGAACAGTTTGCCCTAGATATCGCAAGATCGGTCGGGGCTGATTTTCACAACTGGACTCAGGATAAAAACGCTTTAATGAGGGCACGAAAACAGCTCGGTGACAAAATTCATGCTCTCAACTCCTCACCGTTGCCAAGAGACGCATGCAAGACAGTTAGATAAACTCGCCCAAGTTACCTGTTTGATGAGTGACAATATAGTGATTGAGTCGGGGAAAATGATCCTTTTTTGGATAGATGTGCTAATATCAATCCAATGACATAAAAGTATTCAGGGAGGAGAAATGACCACCATCATCCTGACCATCCTGGCCATAATCTCAGCTTCAATCCACATGTGGGGGGAATATCAAGGACCGGATATCCTGATCTACATTTTCAAACCGCTGACCATGATATTCATCATCACGATCGCGGTGCTGGCGAAGGAGCCCCCCAGCCGGAAGTACATGTACGCCATCATCGCAGGTCTCCTTTTTTCGCTGATGGGAGATATCTTCCTGATGCTGCCGGTGGACCTGTTCATCGCCGGATTGCTGAGCTTCCTGGTCGCCCAATTGATTTATACCTATGCCTTCCGGACGGGGAGACCGCTGCGGTTCAATCTCCTGGCGATGCTGCCCTTCGCAACATATGGAGTGATTATTTTCGTGATTTTGCTGCCGGGGTTGAACGGGATGGCGCTGCCGGTGTCTGTTTATGTTATCGTGATATTGGCGATGGCCTGGCAAGCGTGGGATCAGTGGGACGATAAACGGGCGCGCTGGGCGCTACTGGCCTTCGTCGGGGCGGTATTATTTGTGATCTCAGACAGCATCCTGGCGTTGAACAAGTTTGGCGAGCCTTTTGCGGCCGCCAGAGCTCTGACGCTGACCACTTATTTTTCGGCGCAGTGGTTAATCGCCAATTCGAATTACACGTAAATTGAGACCGGATGAGATATGTCCATTCTGTCATGATTGCGTTTTCCTGTAAGCGTCGCCTCAATTCCTTGTGGGCGAGTAATGAAGTATTTTGGCTTTGAAAGCATGTGGCTGATCTTAATCCTGACATTCCTCTTAATAGTTTTGGCAATTTCTATCGCCTGGACCAGGTCCCGGGGCGCGCCCTGGGCGCCGACACCGATGAGCATGGTCCACAAAATGCTGACCCTGGTCGAGGCTGGGCCCGATGACCTGGTCTACGATCTGGGATGTGGGGATGGTCGCATGATCATCACTGCCGCCCGGCGCTATGGTTCACGCGCGGTGGGCATTGAACTCGATCCACTGCGCTACCTGTGGTGTCAGATGTTGATCACTGTACTTGGGCTGCGTGGCCGGATCCGTATCGTTTACGGAGATTTTTTCAAGCAGGATTTGAGTGAGGCGGATGTGGTCACCTGCTACCTGCTGCAGGATACGAACAACCAGCTTGAGAAGAAATTTAAACGAGAACTGCATCCCGGCACGCGGGTAGTATCCAACTATTTCACCTTTCCCAATCTGCATCTGGTGCGCCAGGATGAGGAAGCCGAGCTCTATATGTACATTCCAGGTTTATAAAGGATTTTCTTTCTCAGGAAAAACTCTTTTCTTACTAACGAGGATCTGGGAGCACGGAGGCGACTAATGAGCGACACCTTCGCCGGCAAGCAAAGAGTCTCGGCCGCTTTCAAGAAAACCTTTACTGATAAAGACCCAGAATTAGATCGAGTTCCGGCTATATCTTCACCGATGCCTGCAATGCCAAGCTGATCGGCGCTACAGCGAGAAAATTCTTGCAAGATCACCCGGTCTTTCTCAAGGCACCGATCTCGCTTTGGCAGCCGAAGCTGTCAGAGGAAATGCAGTCCTGATTGGTGCCCTACCCACCAAATGCTTCCTGGCCAACAGCAAAGAGATAATGAAGCAGACTGTCGAAGATTGCCGGGCCAAAGCCGCGGACAACAGCGAGTATATCCTCCCTACAGCCTATAATATCCCAACCATCACCCACCCGAGAATATCGATTGGATCTTGGACCGAGCGAACGAGGTTTGCGCTTACAAGTAGCAGGATTTGAATGACTATCTTTACCGGCAATAGAAAACGGTAAAACAGGAATTTCTCTCCTGGTGATCCAGTATTTGGCTCATGGGTCAGCCTCAGCAGAGATTTCATTGATAGTGAGCTCGAGCAAACTGTCCCAATCGATGCGATCCCTGCGAGGACCGTCATATGCCCTGCCATGAAG
>CALBUI010000193.1 GCA_937968125.1 uncultured Anaerolineales bacterium
ACTGGTGCTGCTTATAGCGCCGCAAGAGGTCCCCAGTGTATCCGGTGTAATAAGTTCCGTCCGCACATCTCAGAATGTAAACATAATATGCCATAATATTTATTGCTCAGAGTAGCTCTCTCGCAGCTGTTCTATTACCGGGCTGCTATTATAAGGCCAATTCCAATCAACAACTTTCGAGTTTATTGTGAATATTTATAACGGTATAATGGTGGCCCCGTTCTATTCACGGTCAATATCCAATAACTAATATCAAATACCTAATACCTAACAGCAAATTGCTAGTGAAAGGAAACCAACCCTATGCCCTCAGGCTCACCCCCAGAACAGATAAAACCTACCTCCCTGGACGACTACCTGGAAGTGATGAGCAAAGCAGTCTTCCAATCGGGGATGTCCTGGAAAGTCGTGGAGGCCAAATGGGAAACCACCCGGGAAGCCTTTGACAATTTTGATGTCGTCAAGGTCGCTGCTTATAACGAGAAAGACCTGGACGATCTGTCACAGGATACTCGCGTCATCCGCAACTACCGCAAGCTGGCCGCCATCGTCAGCAACGCCCGGCAGATGATCAATCTTGATGAAGAATATGGCTCGTTTCAGAAGTACCTACGCTCACAGGAAGACTTTGACGCCACCCTCACCATGATCCGCAAAGATTTTAAATTCATGGGACCAACTGGCATCTACTTCTTTCTCTGGGTGGTCGGTGAAGAGGTTCCACCCCACGCAGAATTTGAAGCTACGTATCGCAAATAAGCCTGTACAGCGGTCACTTAAAGACTCACCGGTCCGTGAGTCTTAATCGCCAGGTCAAGAGACCAAACGCTGCCAAGGAAGCAACCAGCAATGCAGCTGCATTAGCCCACATTTGGGCGACCGGGAACTCGCCTGCCATTGAAAATCCGATCAGCTCTGCCATGGCTGCAGTGGGCAGGTAGTCCAGCAGCGTTTGGACTATTGGAGGCCAGTTTAGATCTAAGAAGGCGCCCACTAGCGTCAGTCCAGCCAGGCCGAGTATCAAAATGGCTCCCCACATGCCGACTGTCGTCGGGTTATCAGATATTACTCCCACCAGCAGCCCGACTATTACTGTGAAGGTCACTCCGAGCAGAACCGCCAGCAGCGCCACCGCCCAATTGACCACCAGGAATCGGTTCAGGGTGAAGACCACCAGCATCGCCAGCAGGCAGTAGAAGCCCCCAGCCAGCGCCTTTCCGGCCGCCACCTGGTAAATCCTGGCCGGAGAGACCAGCAGCACATCCAGTGTGTGGGTCGTCTTCTCTTCCACCAGCAGCAGGGGCACCATGGCAAAGCCCATGGTCAGCATTACGATCAAAACCAGCATCACAAACATGATCGCCCCTCCTTCAAGCACCGGTGGTGGGTACAGCCTCTGCTCTGAAACGTTGATCTGAACCTGGCCGCCACTTACCTGGCTGAGCTGCTCCTGGAAAAATTCCGCTCGCTGGTCGACCTGTTCAACAGCTGCCCAGTGTACGGCAAATGCCTCCAGCAGAATCGTTCCTCCTCCTTCGGCTTGGGCGTCAAAATCTTGTGGAATGCTCAGTCCGAGGAGTGGTTCCGGCGCTTGGCTGACGATTTCCTCCATCTCTTCCAAGGAATCTACGATCCCGATTTGGAATTCATCGCTGCCGGTCATGCTTCTCAGAACAGCTGAATGCCCCGGGTCATAAACGATCGCGGTGGGATTAGCTTGTCGCATGATCAGCATTCGTGGGACCGCGCCAGATGCCACGACAAAAGTCGTGCCAATGATTATCGATAGCGCTAACCTGTTTTTCAGCGTTCCGGAGATATCTTTCGCTGCAATCGTCCATATGATGCGCAGCGGACCATTTTTTCTCTGCTTGTCGTCTTTGCTCTCAGCTGTGGACTCAGTTTGCCGGACCTTTGCCGGAGAGAGGCTTGTAAACAAAGTCCCCAGCCACTTCACTCCACTCTCCAGTAAGGGCATAGCACTGGCTTCTACCATCTGCTGGGAGGTCGATTTACTGCCGGTCTGGCGCTCTTGACGACGCACCAACCAGGTCACGAAGACCAGGAACCCTCCCGCCCAGGCGGCCAACCAGGCCAGTTGGAACAGCGTCTGGCCAAGCGGAATCATTGCTGAGTACGACGTTCGCAGCAGATTCAACATCACGGCAGTGGGGATGTACTGGAAAATCTGGATCAACATTTCCGGCAGCAATTCTTCCATCAGCGATAAGAATACCGGCAGCAGGAGTGGTAGGATGAACACCCAGGCCCACATGGTCAATTGAGCCCGCGACTCGATTATGCTGCCCAGCCAGAGTCCCAATGATACGGTGAACAGCGCTCCAAGTATCACGGTAAGGATGGCCAGCCACCAATGGATGACAACAAATTGAAAGATCAACAGCGAGATGGCGGTTCCCAATAAACAGTAGAACAGGCCAACGATTGCCTTACCAGTCACCAGGTCCCCGGCATTGGCGGGGGATACGAGCAGCACATCCATCGTGTGCGTCTTCTTCTCCTCCAGCATCAGGTGCGGGATCATGGTCAAACCGATCAATACCACTACGAACAAGGCGGCAATTGCGGCAGTGGTTCCTATGCCATGTGAATCCGGCGCCAAACTGAATTGGTTGCCATCCAATAAGATCGGAACCGGGGTACCCAGCAGCCCTGCGACCTCATCTTCAATCGTTCTTTTCAGTTCATTCGCATCCGTCCTGCTGACCCAGCTGAGTACGTACCCTTGCAGAGCAACCTCCTGGTTTGCCTCAAATAGACGGTCGAAATCCTCTGGGATGACCAGCCCGAGCGTGGGCACATCATTATTCCTCAACGCCTCGATCACGATCTCCTGGCTGGGATAAGTGCGCACATTGAGCGAATCGCTGTCTTCCATCAGGGGAACCAGGGCAGAATCGCCAGTATCGAATATTCGAACCCTGGGGGGGTTATTCCTCTCTGACAGGCTGGGCATGTAATAATAGAACACGGTCATCAGCAAGGTGATCAGGATGATGGCGAGCGTGTTTTTATTCTTCAGCGCCTCCACGATATCCTTGGCCACAATGGCCCAGATAACGCGGATCTTTTGGCGGAAGCGCTCGTTTTTGTTCGGTGAATTTTGTTTGCTTATCATTTCAATACCTTATTATAGTTGCTTCGAATTATTCTCGAGTCTCAACAGTACACCAGGACTCTTTAGGAGATTGAACTGCGGAGCATGTTTCCAGTCAACTCGATAAAAACGTCTTCCAGTGTGGTGGCCTGGCCCTGGCCATAATCAACTTTTAATTGTTCAGGTCTAGCGATGGCGATGATCTCTCCCATGTTAATGATCGCCACCCGGTCGCAGAGCCGGTCCGCCTCTTCCATATAGTGTGTGGTCAGAAAAACTGTCACACCCTGATCGGCTAAGCTGGCGATAAATGTTCGCAGCTCGCGGGCCACAGTCGGGTCCAGGCCGCGAGTCGGTTCATCCAGGAACAGGACTTGCGGGCAGTGCAGCAGGGCCCGGGCTATTAACAAGCGTTGTTTCATGCCGTTGGAGAAGTTATTTGTCTTCTCCTTTGCCCGATCAGCAAGTCCCACCTGGGCCAGGGCATCATCGACCATGCTTGGGTTAACCCCATATAGCCTGGCGACAAAGTTCAAATTATCGCGCGCTGAGAGATTTTCGTATATATTCTGGTGTTCGAACACAACGCCAATTTGAGGTTTCAAAGCCTCCCGCTCGGTGACCACATTCCAGCCGGCCACGCAAGCCCATCCGGCAGTCGGGCGCAGCTGTCCGGTTAAAATCTTGATCGTGGTCGTTTTCCCGGCGCCGTTCGGCCCCAGAAATCCGAATATCTCTCCCCGGTCAACCGAAAAACTGATCCCATCCACGGCTCGTAAACCATTGTAGTCTCGGGTTAGATTATTAACTTCAATTGCTTTCATCATCTTGCTCCAAGATTCATCGACTTGAGGTTATTTGCTCCAAATTCTTGATCAGAAATCATATCTATTTCACTTTCAATCCTGCTCATACTATATGTAATTAAAGAACGTAATGCAACAAAAAAGCGCCGAAAGGCGCTTCTGGGGGTTGAATGGCTCGTTTAGAGCGATGAATGGAGCAGTGTAGAGTGAGATTTAGTACCCTAAAAGATCACTTAATTCGCCAGCCGCGGATTTGCTGAGCGGAATTTCAGTGTTTTCGGGATCGGTCAACCGCAGGCTGAAGCTGTTGCGCGTAAATGGGATCACTTCTTTGACGTGCTGCAAATTTACCAAATAGGCTCGGTGGGCTCGAAAAAAACCGCTCCGGCTCAGTTTCTCTTCCATCTCGGATAGGGTGAATTGGGTTGGTAAATGGCTTTCATCAGTAACTAGATAAGCCCGGCCTTCACTTGCATAAGCATAAAGAATTTCCGCGGGGTTGAGCAGCACCACTTTCTTGTCTTCTAGCTTGGCTGGAATCTTGAAAGGGAAACTCGCTTCGTGTTCTTCTTGCGGGTGAATCGTCTCCGCGATCCTGCCCTGGTTCAGGATGTAGATTACGTTGCACAGGGATTCCAGGTTGCTTTTCTCAGTAGCGATGATGAGTTGTGTCGTTCCACCTTCAGCCTGATCCCGCATCAGGTTGCTCAGCAGGCGAATCGTGGTTAGATCACAGCGTGTGAAAGGCTCCTGCAGTATCAAAACCTGGGGTGAGTGCAATACGGCTCTCCCGAAGCCCAGCCGGCGGAGCAAACTTGATGAGAGCTGGTCGGGTTTGCTGTTTGCCTGGTCTCCCAACCCTACCAGCGCCAGCACCTCGGCCGCCCGCGATTTCGGCAGCCCGTACAGTTGGCAATGGAATTCCAGGTTGGCGAGTGGTGAAAAATGCTGGTAGACTGCATCCTCCGCAAATAAGAAGCCTGCGGCCCGGCTTAATTGGTCATGATCTTGGTAGGGATTGCTGCCTGCTATGCGGATGGTGCCGGCGGTCGGTCGCGTTCTTCCTGCCACCAGGTCGAAGAGCTGGGTCTTTCCACTGCCTGCCGGTCCGACCAGGGCCGCGATCTCACCCCGGTCAATATCGAGTGCTGGGATATCAATGGATGCATTTCCCCCACTGATTTTTTGCAGCTCCTTGATTTCGATCATTTGATAGATTCCTGCTAGCCTGGTTAAGCATCTCGCCGGTAGAACGTTCCCTATTTTAACATTGATAAGATTTACGAGGTTCTCCAATTTTGTCCTGGTCGACGACAAAGCCCTTCCCGGTGCAGGAAGGGCTCATGTTATAATCCAGGCGAATTTTAACAAAGTGCCGAAGGTGGGAGTCGAACCCACACTCCCGAAGGAACACGAGTTTGAGTCGTGCGCGTCTGCCAGTTCCGCCACTTCGGCATCTCTCTTAATTTCGCCTGCGTAGTATAACTAAATATGGAATGGGGGTCAAGCAAAAGGAGGCGCGAGATGAATTTTCAGACTGAACAGCTTAAACTGAGGCCTTTTGAGCCTGAAGACGCCCCCGCCCTGCGGGCGTATCTGAACCACCCAAAGCTGAGTGGGCGGCGCTACGTCCCCCATGGCTTTCCGGAAGAGGTGCCGCTATCTCTCAACCAGGTAGAAGGGATCATCAAGAATTGGGGCGAAAAGGAAAGCGAAGCCCACCTGGCGATTGAGCTGTCTGGTAAAGGTGATCTGATTGGTCATGTCGAGTTTGAATGGCGCTGGGACCCTCAGGCACCCTGGATATCAGTAGTGATTTCCCGGCAGTACCAACGACAAGGCTACGGCACACAGGTAGCGAATTTAATCCTGGAGTACTTGTTTGAGTACACACCTGCGCACAATGTCTCCGGATGGATGGCAGACTGGAACAAGGCTGGCAGAGCGTTCGCTGATAAGATGGGCTTCAAAGAAAGTGGACGTTCGCGTAGAGAAGGCTACCGCGAGGGTTCTTATTTTGACGGTATTCTGGTTGATATGCTGCGCCCGGAGTATAAGGCGAGAGGAGGCTTCAATTATGGCGCTGGGAGGTAAATTAGTCATCTTACGTGAAGAACAGCCGGAGGATATGCCCCGGCTGATCGCATTGCGCAACGATCTTGAAACCCAGGCCTGGAGCAAGACTCTCCCTCCGGATTATACGGACAACATGTCCCTGAAACGCTTTGAAGCGCGGGAGATGTCCTTCGATCCCATGGAAGGCCGTTTCATAATAATCTCCCGGGAGAATGGTGAGTTTGCTGGTTCGATCAGCTATACCGGCCTGCACCCCCGTTGGTCCGCCACGATCGGCGTGGTGATCATCAAGAAGTTCTGGGGCACCGGCTTTGCATTGGATGCGCAAGAGATCCTTTTGAAATTCCTCTTCGCTGAATTGGGCCTGCGCGTAGTGCGGCTTTACACCCACGGCGGCAACCCCCGCGCGGTAGGGCTGGCGCAGAAGTCTGGTTTCAAAGTTTCCGTTCGCCAGCGGGAGGCGATCTTCAAGAATGGCGAGCTGTATGACAATCTTGTCATGGATCTGCTCCGTGAAGAATACTTTGAGCTCCATCCGAAGCTGGTTGACAATCTACCGGCGTTACCCTAACGTCCAGAAAAATCTTCTGACAGGTGGGACACCTGTCATCCCAGATAAATCCATGTTGATCTGATCTCTCTAATAAAATAAGCGGAATAATAATATGCGTTTAGGCATCATTGGTTTACCCCTTTCAGGTAAGACCACCATTTTTAACGTCCTGACCCGCGGCGATCAGCCAATTGTCACCAGTGGTGGGCGCATCGAAGTCCACACTGCGGTTGTAAATGTCCCTGATCCGCGGCTGGAACAGATCGCGGCCCTTTCAGATCCGGAGAAAATCATCCACGCCAAAGTAACCTATGCGGATATTGCCGGGTTGGGGGCCGGCGGCGGAGAAATTTCCGGACAGCTGTTGAACCAGCTGGCTCAAATGGATGGTTTCCTGCATGTGGTGCGCTGTTTCGAAGATCCTGCAGTTCCCCACCTTTCAGGGAACGTCGATCCGCGGAGAGATGTTTCTGCGATGGATGCGGAAATGCTGCTCAACGATCTGATTTCCGTCGAACGGAAACTCGAGCGATTGGATGATGAACGTCGCAAAGGAGGCGGGAGGGATACATCTGAGATAGAAAAAGAGATGAATCTCTTTGAGCGCATGCAGGTTGCACTTTCAGCTGAGCAGCCCCTGCGCGATATTGCCTTTTCACTTGATGATGAACGCATCCTGGCAGGGTTTGGGCTTTTGACTAAAAAACCAATCCTGATCCTGTTCAATCTGGGGGAGGGTCAGGATGCCCCTACTTTTGAATACCAGCATTCCAGCAGTGCGATCAGTTCCCTGCAGGGGCAGTTGGAAATGGAGATCGCCCAACTATCACCAGAAGAGGCTGAAGTTTTTTTGGAGGAGTATGGGATTGATCGGCCAGGTATGGAGCGTCTCATTCAACAATCTTACGAATTGCTGGGTCTGATATCGTTCTTCACGATCGGTGATGACGAGGTGCGCGCCTGGAACATCCCGCTCGGAGAAACAGCCCACGAAGCTTCGGGAAGGATCCACTCGGACATTTACAAAGGGTTTATCCGCGCCGAGATCATCGCCTGGAATGAGCTGGTTGCCTTGGGAGGATTGTCTGAAGCCCGCTCAACAGGCAAATTGCGCTTGGAAGGCAAAGATTACCCCTTGCAGGATGGCGAAGTCATGCAGATACGCTTCAATATCTAATTTCCCGACCCCGGACAGTCGGGACGGGGACTAATATCCAATATCTAATATCAAAATCCCCCTCCTCTCTTCTTGGTATAATCGGAAAGTTCCTGAACCCAAAATTCGCAAAAACACGCCATTCATTTTGGAGATGAGATGAACTATTCAAGCTTGCCATATGAGTTATCCAGATGGAGCCTGGCCGACCTCTTCCCTGCCCACGACAGCGACGAGATGAAGGCCGCCTTCGAGGAGATCAAAGCCAAAGTTGCCGATTTCGAGTACCAGCGCGATATGCTCAATGATGATATTGCCCATGATGATTT
>CALBUI010000194.1 GCA_937968125.1 uncultured Anaerolineales bacterium
TGCTGGAATCGGAGAACCTGCCGGGATTGGAACTTATATATAGCATTACGATGTTTACTGTTCTGTTGAGTATTTTCTCTCATGGTATGACCGCTGCACCATTTGCCAATCGTTATGGGTCACGGATGGAGGTGGTGGAAAAAATACAAGATGAATCACCTGAGACTGAGTCCGTACCTGAGATGCCGCTAAGGGCCAGAGGCGAGGATTGGGTGCAAAACTAAAAAAAACTTGATTTAGGAATTCGGTGAGTGAATAGATTCAACGGTTCAGAGCAAGTAACCAATTATTAAAGATAGCCTTGAATTCAAAATGAGCTTAAAAGGAAGGATGAGGATGAGACTGAAGATTTTCTTTTGGATCGGTCTGTGTTTACTGATTCTTGTCTTGGCAAGTTGTTCGGGAAGCTACGAGCAGGAATTCATGTTTGAATACACTTTTGATGAGGATGAGCAGGGTTGGGTCACGGGCTTTGCTGACCTGCCCGTCGATTACGACCCGGTGATATACGAGTTAGACTCCGGTTGGGGAGAGCTGCCGTCCGGATTGGAAGGTAATGCCATCTATATGAGTGGCCACAACCGCAGCGATGACCTGTTCATGTTCTTGAAGACTCAGGTGGAAGGCTTGAAACCCAACACCACTTACCAGGCCGAATTCGCCATCGATTTGGCCAGCAATGTGCCTGAAGGCCTGATGGGGATTGGTGGCTCACCGGGGGAGAGCGTTTTCGTCAAGGCTGGGGCGACTACGGATGAACCCGAGGTTATCACTGATAGTGATGGTTGGCTGCGGGTAAATATCGATAAGGGCAACCAGGCCAGCGAAGGGGAGGATATGATTAACCTGGGTACTATCGCTAACCCAAATATCGACCTGGATACCTTCACTGGCGAAGAATACGCCTTGATGACTTTATCCAGCGAGGAACGTCCATTTGAAGTTCTCAGCGATGCGCAGGGGAAGGCCTGGTTGATCGCGGGTACAGATTCAGGTTTCGAAGGTCCGACAGGAGTTTATTACGATCGGATTGAAGTCCAGCTGAATGAAATTTCCCAGGAGTAGATAATTCGATATTGGATAATGCATCTATTAAACCATCGAGGGTTTCAGCTTGCCAAAAACAAGCTGAAACCCTTTACAGATATCTGCCCTGATCTGAATTAAGCTTTAGGGATAATCAACCACAAGAGCAAATATAAAAGTATCCCCGGCAGCCCTCCAGGTATCGCTGCGATGATAAATCCTATCCGGAACCAGATCGGATTTATCCCAAAAAATTCTCCCAGTCCACCACAAATTCCGAGCAGCACCCGGTTATCTTTTGAGCGCCGCAATGCTTTACGAGTTGAATCTGTCATTGTTACCTCCTACTTATATCTACGCAAATTAATCATTAAAGTTGCATAGCCGGTGGCGATTCTGAGTACCGAACTGAATGATCTTAGCATCTGATCTTGCTGATTTGCCTGGATTGATTGTTAAATTATCTTCTTTTACACATCCTTCGAATTAATCACGATTTTCGCCGTTTGGAGCTGCCGGTAGCGGCGTTTTGTCTGCCGGTAAGGGCTCCATTCATATAGGATACTGTCTAACGGAGGCCACAGCATGACCCAGGCGATGATCCCCGCACCGGTGGAAAGTAGGTAAATAACGACCTCAGGCAGAAATGTTAGCTGGTATATCAGAAAGGAACCGAGTATCATGATCAATGCGAATAGCATTGCCCAACCCAGATCTCGCAATCCCTGGTGCCTGATCTCGCGAATCTCCCTCTCAGACTTGGCAATTTGGACTTCACAGTAGCGTTTCATAGCATCCATAGTTTTTTCAACCAAATCCGATTCCTCAAAGCCATCTTCAAGATTAATCATGATCTGAACCGGCTCTTTCTGAGAAAGTTCCTGGGTCTGGTTGAACAGGTCAGCCACGCCTGATTCACAACGGCTGTTGGGGTCGAAGGGGTTGAATTCTGGTTCCTGAAATAATTCCTGGATGTTGCTTAAATCTATACTCAATTTTTCCATTTTTTCGTCCATGATTTATATTCCTCAATCCGAAAGTCAGAGATGAGGTGATCCCTAGATTATCTCACAATGAGATAGTTTTGTAGGATTTTTGTTGTTTTTTGAATGGACGGACCGAGTTCCCCATCTACTGATTAATTGAATGCAGTCAGGGGCACCCGTCTGGAGGCAGATTGCTCACATTGGCTGATATTGGCAGGAAAATGATTTGCTCATCAATGGGAGATAGTTTAATATCCGAGTTGAGTGTCTGATCCCGTGTGATGCTCAACGCGAAGTAATCTCTAGCGGTGTAGCCTACACCATCCACTCTCAAGTCGTGGTTGCCCTGCAGCGCAGAGATTTGGTATGTTCCGTTTTGATCTGTGCGGGTATTGAACGTGTAGCCCCATTCAGGATTGTGAAGTGAAACCGAGGCATTAGGGATCGGCAGTAATGTACTGTCATCTGTAACCACGCCAGCGATCGTTCCCCATCCATTTTCGACCAGGCAGCCCATTTGGGCCAGAGTCCCAATGCTGGCTTTGATCATATCGGTGAAATAATCCATATCCTGGAGGTTACCCAAGGTATCCTGTGCAGAGTGGTAGTTCGGATTGAAATCTGCTATGTCTTCAGAGACCAGAATAGCCGGGATGTCATAGCTCCAGAAGCTGGCATGATCGCTGCGTGATACAACCGGATCAGCATCTGTTGGCGTGATTCCCAGGCCGTAGGTTGAAACGGTCTGTTTGAAGATGCTAGATATCTGCCCTGATTCAGGAATAGTGGTCAGCGCGTGCAAATCCATCTCAGGAGGTGACTGCGGTGTGTTCCAGGCGACCATGTCCAGGTTAATCACCCCTCGGATGTCTTCACCAGCGCAGTAAACCTGTTCGACATAGTCCTCGCTGCCGACCATGCCGTACTCTTCGGCATTGAAGTTGGCGAAGCGCAAGGTACAGCCAAAATCGTACTGGCTTAAGACGCTGGCTGCCAGCATCACGCCGGCTGTGCCGCTGGCATCGTCGTCTGCTCCCGGTGCTGGTGGCGTGATTGGAACATCATCGAAGTGACTGGTGATCATGAAGATGCGCTCAGGGAAGACTGTGCCAGTTTTTTGGGCAATTACGTTAGAAAGCTGCTCTCCAGCGAAGGAGAAATTCTGATAATTAGTGTCAAGTCCAAGATCCTGGTAATACTCGTACAGGTACTGGGTGGCATTTTGAATTGGTTCACCGCTCAGGGCATGGCGGGTGGAGATCGTGTAGGGTTGAGAATCGATCATCACTGGCCATTCTCCGCTCAATCCACCGGTCAAGTTGGAAACCTGGCTCTGCTCGACTTGATCCAACATAGTCTGGATTAAAGGACTCCAGGATGGGTTCGTTGTGGCCCGACCAATGTCTGATGGGGGAACCAGACTGAATGATAATACGGCCAGAATTGCCAGGAACAGCGGCAGCTTCTTATTGGGCATGGGCTACCGATTGGTACGAAGCTGAAGTCTTGGCAGCCTGTCGAATCGTGTTCAAATGGATGTCTACGGAATCATTTATCTGGCGTGCATACCCCCCTGCCAGTACTACTGCAATTGAAAGTCCTGAACGCTGGCAGTAGTCATAAACCAGCTCATCCCGCACGGCGATGCCCTCTTTGGTTAGGGCTAATCTACCTAGACGATCATCGTGATATAAGTCCGCCCCTGCCAGATAGATCGCCAGATCAGGCTCGAATCGGGAGAAGGTCTCGTCCAATCCTTCTTTAAGAGATTTCAGGTATTCCTGGTCTGTGGTGCCATCTTCTAACCCCACATCTAAATCACTGGCCGGCTTGTGGAAAGGGAAGTTTTTTAATCCATGGATTGAAAAAGTGAACACACTCGCATCTTTTGAAAAGATAACTGCGGTGCCATCACCCTGGTGGACATCACAATCCAGGATAACCACTCGTTCAGCGAGACTTTCTTTCTGCATGACCCTGGCAGCGATGGCACAATCATTGAGCAGGCAGTATCCACTGCCAAAACCTGGATGTGCGTGGTGCGTTCCGCCAGCCAGATTTACCCCGATGCCATCATTTATCGCAGTACGGCAGGCAGCAATTGTGCCACCAACGGAGCGACGTGAGCGTTCGACCAGCTCTGGAGACCAGGGGAATCCCAGGCGGCGAACTTCCTTTTCACTGAGCGAACCAGCAATTATCTTGTCCAGGTAGTCAGAGTCATGCACCAGGAGGATATCTGTATTGCTGGCTGGATCTGGTATTAGCAGGTCGGGCTCAGGAGTTAAACCATCTTCTATTATCGATTCGCGCAGCAGCCGGTATTTATCACCTGGGAAACGATGGTCGGGTGGGAGATGGATGGGAAATGTGTCTGAGTAAAAGATCTTCAACAGCTCACCATTTTTCCCAATGGACGAGATCATCCAGGGACCGGCGACCACCCTTCTGTGGAGGCCTCGTCAAATAGGCCTGGTCCACAGGATATCCAAAGGATATGGCAACGAAAAGATGCAAGTCTGGTGGGTATGCCAACAACTGGCGTGCGTCTTCGCGATCGAAGATTGTCGCGAGGCAGGAACCCACACCTAATTCCCAGGCGGCCAGCTGCATGTAAGCCGCGGCCTGACCGGCGTCCAACATAATGCTGAATCGCTCAGCTGGGTCAGGAGTAATAATCGCCACTGCCAGCGCGGCGCCAGCCAGGTGACCTGCGAATTCGCGGACCTTAGAGAGTGCTTTGAGGGTAGATTTATCCTGGATGGCGATAAATGACCAGGGCTGGGTGTTCTTTGCTGATTGTGCTCGCCTGCCAGCATTGAGGATGGTATTCGTGACCTCCTCCGGGAGTGGTTGGTCTTGGAATTCACGGACTGCGCGCTTCATGCGGATAGCTTCTGATACTTGCATGTTTCACCTCATTATCCTGTGTCTGGTGCTTTGTGATTAGATATTGGAGATAATCCAACAAATTGTCTATATATTCGCGTCTTCGAATAACTAGGCAGGAGTTAATTCCAAATGCCGGTATAGCCGGTCAAAGTCCATGTTATCGGCCAGGATTGACTCAAACTCAGCCAGTTTATCCGGTTGGCCTAGCCGAGTCTTGCCAAAGATGCGCTCGATGGCTTCTATAGTTTCCATCGTGTTTTCACGCACCAGGAGAACCGCCACGCCAAAGTCTTCAGCTTGTTTGACGATCAGGGGGCTAGGCTGCAGGTTGCCGGTCAGGATCAAGCAAGTTGTCGATGTTTCTAATGCTGCCAATTGAATATCGGTTCGGTCACCACCGGTTATTACTGCTTTGTTTGTGTATTCGCGGAATCGATGCAGTGCAGCCTCCGCGGTCATCGCGCCAACGGTAAGGGTTTCGACCATCGCTTCCAGGTCGCTGCCTTCTGTGAGAATCTTCGCCTTCAGCACCTCGGTCAGCTCGGAAACTGTCAGGGCGGCTAACCTGGGCTTTTCTGGTAATGCGCCAAGTACAGGGATGCCGCGTTTCTCCAGGTAGGGGATGGCCAGCTGGTGGACAAAATCCGAGGCTTCTTGCGGGACGCGGTTGATCACCACACCGCTCAATAGATCACCCAGGCGGACTTTCGCAGAGAGGGTGTCATCCAAAACTCGGATATCTGACCGGTATTTTACCGTTACAAATACATGGCTGCTTAATTCCCGGGCTACATCCGGCGTGGGTAGAGATACGGCATGACCTTCACGCAGGCTGGCGCCTCCTTCTAACAGGAGCACGTCTTTTCCGCTTCCCGTCGAATCAACAGCCGCTTTTACCTGCTCCATCAAAGTCGATTCCCCGCCCATGTTAAGGTGCTGAACAAGAAATTCCGGGGTCACGACGACTGGAGAGAGCTGCCAGGCATCATCAGCGAGTCCTAAAACCTCCTTGACAAATGAGGCGTCTTCATCCGCGATGTGGCCGGAAACACGCCAGGGCTGCAAGCTGAGCGGTTTCAAGTAACCAACCTTGAAACCATCTGCCTGCAAGCGCTTTCCTAAGGCAAGACATATGGCTGTCTTACCGGAATATCTTTCAAGAGAGGTGACATAAATAGATTTCACAGATCTGCTCCTTACTTGCTGAGTACGAGGCGCATGTCGATAGCTATGGCTCCCTGTCCCCTGGGATAAACCATCAAGGGATTAATGTCAAGTTCAACTATCTCGGGAAAATCTTGGACCAGCTGACCGATGCGCAGTAATACGTCGATAATCGCCTCCTTGTCGACTGGCGGTTCACCACGTACGCCATCCAGAATTGCGCGGGCGCGTATTTCCGACAGCATCTTCTCTGCAGATTGCACGGCGAAGGGTGCGATGCGGAAAGTGACATCTTTCAGTGTCTCGACGTATATTCCCCCAAGACCAAAGGTGACCAGGGGGCCAAATTGCGGATCGCGATTCATGCCGATTAATACTTCAAGGCCTCCCGGGGGGACCATTTCCTGGACCAGGCAGCCCCACAAGTGCGCCTGGGGTAGGTATCGCTGAGCCCTGTAGACCATCAGTTCAAAGGCATCTCGCACTTGCTCGGCACTGTCGAGGCCAACCTTCACCCCGCCCACGTCCGTCTTGTGCAAAATATCGGGAGAAGCGATCTTCAGCACCACCGGGTAGCCAATTTTGTTGGCGATCTCTACTGCCTCATCTGGGCCTGCTGCCAACTCTGATATAGGAATCTTCAGATCATATGCGGTCAATATTTGCCGGGCTTCAGAGTCGCCTATTGAAAGGCGACCCTGGCTGCGGACCTGTTCAAACACCTGGTGGGTAGTGTCGCGATCGACCTCAAATTCCACATAATCGGGTTTCGGACGTGCAAGTACCCTTCGGTAATCTGACATGGCCTTGAAAGCCATGGCCGCCCGCTCAGGGAAGGGATAATTGGGGATTTGATAATTTTGGAGGCGATCCACACCAGAATCAACCTTGGCTTCGCCCATGAAACTGGCGATGACCGGTTTATCAATCGATTCCGAAAGTTGACCAATTGCATCTGCGGTAGGCACGATTTCAGTCATCGCCTGTGGAGTCAGAACCACCAGCAGGCCATCCACGTTTGGATCAGCTGCTACCGTCTCGAGTGCAATCTGGTAGCGGTCGGCCCGCGCATCGCCAAGTACATCAACCGGGTTGGCCGCGCTGGCTGCGTCTGGAAGGTACTGGCTGAGGACAGTGATGGTTTCATTTTCTAGTTGAGCTAAGGACAAACCCGAGCGTTCAAGGGCGTCCGTAGCCAGGATGCCCGGTCCGCCGGCATTGGTGATGATCGCGATCCGGTCACCTTGGAGGAGTGGTTGGTAACCAAGTGCCAGGGCGATATCGAATAGTGATTGCATCGATTCTGCCCGCAGTACTCCAGCCTGGCGGAATGCTGCATGGTATGCTTGTTCGGTGCCGGCCAGAGAACCTGTGTGGGATGAGACAGCCCGCGAACCTGATTGGGTGACCCCAGATTTAATCGCTACTACCGGTTTTTTCCTGGTTACCTCTCGTGCAGTTCTGATGAACTCCTGCCCATTAGACATCCCCTCGCTGTAGATCATGATTACCTTTGTATTTGGATCATCCCCCCAGGCTTTCAAAAGGTCAATCTCATCTACATCGGCTTTGTTGCCCAGGCTGACGAATTTTGATAATCCCAATCGACCGGCCAGGGAGATATCCAGGACTGCGGTGCCCAAAGCGCCTGATTGGGACATAAAAGCCATCGGTCCACTGGGTGGGGTACCCGCGGAAAAAGATGCGTTTAAAGGGGTGAAGGTATCAATTACTCCCAGGCAGTTCGGACCAATCAACCGGATGTCAAATTCTTTGGCAATGTCGATCAGCTCAATTTCACGTTCCAAACCGTCTCTACCAGCCTCACGAAAGCCGGCGCTGATCACAATCACTGCAGGAATCCCTTTCTCGCCGCAGGTGCGCAGGGCATCCGGGACGTACGGGTAGGGGATCACGACTACCGCCAGGTCAATAGGATTTGGGACCTCTAGCACATTCGAATATGCCTGCAGGTCAAGGATTGAGTCTGCTTTTGGATTGATGGGGTACACACTGCCGCGCTTGGAAAAACCCCCGGCAACCAGGTTTTCGAGCACCGCATAACCCAACTTTTGGGGATTGGTGGAGGCGCCGATAACAGCTACAGAGTTAGGAGTGAAGAATTCTGCCAGGCTCATAGGAATTATTGGTTGATGATGGCGATAAAAACGACCGTTCTTTGGATGATCGGATCGGTTGTAAGGGTGACTGTCGCTGACCGGTCAGATTTGGAAAATCTTAGCACTGCGGCTTGTTCTCTGATTAATTCATCTTCGGAAATGTCAGACCATTCCAGCGCCGGCATCTCTTCTTGATAGAAGATTACCAATTCGGGAACGCTGGTATCCACAATATATGAAACTGTGGATTGATTTGCGAACAGGTTGGTGACATCTCCGCCCCCGAAAACAGGGACATCATCTGGCGGTGAGCCAGGAAAAAGATACTGAGTAGCCGCGGCCTCAATGGTAGGCAGTAATTCACCTGATCCTTGGGTGACCAGGGCTTCAGCCGTTTGAAGGTAGCCTTCGTCCGCGGCGATCGTCGCATATGCTTGACCGGTAGCAATTAATGATGGACCTTGTTCCGTGGCGAGCGCCCGAGCAGTGCCAATCGCCGCGCTGTCGCCTACCTGGGTGGCGATCCCTTTGGCTTGGGTGATGATCTTGCCGGCTTGGGTGGCAACTGCCTCGGCAGTCCCACGCGTCTCATTGAAATCTTGCTGGAGCGTCGATAATGATTCACATGCCAGGCCAATCCCTACCAACATTGTCAGCAATAAAATGATTTTGTATCGATTCTTGTGCATCGAACACTTCCTCTACCCCGACTACTTTGTAAATTGTGGCAGGACATCCCTGCCTAAGGTTTCCAGACCATCCAGGTCGTCGAGATCGATCCATTGGAGCATCACCCGCTGGACACCAGCCTCCTCCAGCTGGCCGATCTGGTCAGCCATTTGACTGGCAGTACCAACAACAACTCCACGGTCGCGCAAATCTGCTGCCGTTCTTTCACCTTTCGTTCGGGCAGCGACTCTCTCCTCCACCTGTTTATCATCATGGCCAAATATGCAGCCGACCATCATCGAGCGGCGCACCTCGCTGGGCGATCGTGATCCATCCGCCAACAAATTATCCAGGTGCTGGTTTAACTCGGAAAATCGTTCCGGGGTAACCATGAGTGCATTCCACTCCTGGGCATATCGGGCAGTTAATGGCAAAGTGCGTTTTTGACCATTGCCTCCGATCATAATGGAGGGACCTCCTGGGCGTTGGGGACGTGGCAGGAGGATGCCTTCTTCTAATCGGTAATACTTGCCATCGAAATCAACTGGCTCGTCGCTGTGCAGCAGGCTGTTAATTACCTCCACACCTTCCTCAAACCGATTGAACCGTTCACCCTTCGGGAGCAAATCAAAGCCAAAGTTATTGTGCTCACGCTCTTGCCAGCCGGCTCCTAAACCTAATGAGAGCCTGCCGCCAGACAAATCATCCACCCCAGCTGCCATGCGTGCTGTGAATGCCGGGTGGCGGAAGGAGATTGGCGATACCACGGGACCAAATTCAATGCGCTTCGTGTGGCTTGCCAGCCAGGTCAGGGATACCCATAATTCGAGCGATTCTTTATCCGGTGGGCTTGCATTGGTGAAGTGATCTGAGCGGTAAAGACCCGCAAAGCCCAAATCTTCACTGGCAGCGGCGATTTTTTGCCAGCGCGGCCAGGTAAGCCCATTTTGACCTTCAAGAAAGACAGCGATGTCGATCATCTACTTCTCCTGTTTATCGTATTTACGAATAAAAGCCTCTGCTTTTTCGACCAGCTCTCGATTGCCGATGAATAGAGGCGTACGTTGGTGTAGGGAGTCTGGTTGCAGGTCAAGTATGTTCTGGCTGCCGTTCGAACTGGTACCTCCCGCCTGCTCGGTGATGAAGGCCATAGGTGCACTTTCATACGCCAGGCGAAGTTTTCCACTCGTATAGCGGGGATCTTTGCTGTCAGCAGGATAGTAGAAAACCCCACCTCCAAGTAAATTGCGGTGAAAATCAGCTACCATAGAACCGATATAACGTAAGGAGAGACCCTTACGGAAAGTTCCATCAAGATCCGCTTCGTCACCTTGCAAGTATTTCGTAAATCTGCTGATACCCTCACTCCAATACCTCTCATACCCCTGGTTGACGCTGTAATATTTCGGCACCTCCGGGATACGGATATATGGGTGGGTGAGTAAGAATTCCCCCACAATCGGATCGAGGGTGAATCCATGCACACCCATACCGGAGGTATAAACCAGCATCGTGCTGGCGCCATAAACCAGGTAACCGGAGGCTACCAGGCTGCGACCTTTTTGCAGGCAGTCCTCGAGCGTGCCGGGTCCACCTTCACTCTTGCGATTGTAAATGGCAAATATCGTGCCGATGCTGACGTTGTAATCGATGTTCGAGGATCCATCCAGGGGATCGTAGAGTAATACATATTTACCAAGCGGGTATCCAGGTGAAACCGGCAGGATATCTTCCCTCTCTTCGGAAGCCATCACGGCCAGGCGCCCCGTATGGTCATTTAGCCGGTAGATCATGCGGTCGGCCAGATCATCCAGTTTCATTACTTCCTCACCCTGGATGTTGGTGGTGCCGGTTTTTCCCAGTATCTCCGCCAGGCCTCCACGTGAGGTCTGGCTGGCGATGACTTTTCCAGCTAGAGCAATATCATAAAGTAATGAAGTCAGGACACCGGTTGCTTCGGGATGGCTTTGTTGTTCATCGAAAATATGGCGTTCGATGGTCATGATCTTATCTTGATCGATGGATTGTTTTAGCATTGACTCCTTCCTTGCAAACCAGTAGATCGGCTGCCAATTAAACCAGGTAACTATCTTTACAACAACTCACCCTGCCAGCTTTCCCAGAACGGAATTTGGATTGATTTCTAACTGATAAGAGGGTATTTGATTATCATTGTGCCCAATTTGATTAGAACCACTCATAACCACCAATTCTGTGATCCTGTCTCTACTAAATGTAGTATTGGGTTTCATACCGTGATTATACAATAACCTACTCGAGTGCGAGTCCAAAGATCCAACCCTCAACTTGGGTTATTTTTGGGTTGCTTGGTTCGTACAATTCCTCAATCCCAGTGAAGTATGGCAGCGTGCCAAATAGACCGAGAACTGCGTCAAATTGATCCTCCGCATATTTTCCAGAGCCAAATCCATTCCGCATTTGAGCTACTAACTTTGGATGGACCTTGATAGAAATCTCTTTGGCAATGCTCATAAGTCTGGTGGCAGTTTCGGCTCGATCGTCTTGCCTGCGTTTGCTGAATCTTCTTGTGGAATTGATCAGGTTCAGCTGGTGGAGGTATTGAGCCGGGTAGGTCTCGGCAATGATGATCCTGCCAGGATGAATTAGTTCGGACATCTGACCAGAGAAGGGCCAGATTACTGTTTCGAGGCTGGTATTGTTAAAGCCAGGGGTGATCACCTTTTCCCAGCCGTTTAGCGCGGATTTCCCGACCTGCTGTGCGCTGAGCGTCCAAAATAGCTGTGCTGCAGGTCTCACTTGTGGGGGGGACTTTTCACACATTCTGCGCAAAGCGTCTATTGATTGAAAACCAAGCCCGTCGAGCAGCTGTTGGCGGGAGGTGCTGCCTGGTCGGTGAGGGTAAAAAGGTCGGTGAATAGAAACCTGGTCGGCCGTTTCAGCAACGTGGTAAAAATCCTGCCATTTCCCATGACCAAATTGGGGCATGACATCGATGAAATTTGCGACACCAATCTGTTGCGCATAGGCAACTGGAAGACCGATCGGAAAGTCAAATCCAAGCAGGACACATCCCCCCGATCCAGCAGCCAATTTCATCCGCCGCAAATAATTTTCTAAATTTCCAACTTTCTCTGGAGGTTCGACCTGATATGAATTTCCAGATAACTTTGCCCAGGCCATCCAGCGTTTAGCAGGTTGGCTGCCCCAATCTGCATTTGCGATTAGCGTTGGCCGTATATAAGCACCCGTGGGTGGGCTCATAACAGGTCAGGGAGTGCCATCCATTCGTCAGGGTGATCTTTTATTTGCAAGTTTCGCGTAATTACCCCAGCTACTGCGAGTTTTTCCAGTATCTGGTCGACTTGGGCAGGTGACCAGCGAAAGATTTTTATCACCTCCCTGCGAGTAGCTGCACCAACAGATTTGAAGTAAAGCTGGACAAGTTTATATCGAGCTTCATCCTCCTGGATCAATCGTGCTCGTTCAACCAGTTCCGGGTGATGCCGGTGAACCAGTTCGTAGACGAATGAATAACGCCAGCCGCCTGATTGGCTGGTTCCGATTGGAATGACCTTGAAATCTGCCTGGAGGTCTACCAGGGCCCGGTTAAACCGAGAATCGCTCTCCCGGCTGGATAGATTGGCTGCTTTGCGTAAGGTGATGGTATCCAAAGCTCCTTCAGACAGGAGGGCTTCATAAACAGCCTTGGCTTCTTGGGTCATCTCTCCTTGCATATATTGGATCAGGTAATCTTCTTCTGGAGATCCATAATTTTCAGAAAGTGCGTAGAAAAATGGGGCCACGGATAATGAAATCATGGTGGATTTTTTGCGCACCACCTTAGCGTAATACCAGCGCTTGGCTCCCAGCAGCGAATCCTTCCAACCCCAGGTGGCATGGCCTGGATCGTCATGGGCGTTTGCGACAGGACGATCGCCAGCGACAGCCACCCACAGGCTTGGCAGCAGGGAACCCTTGATCGGCCAGAAATGAACGAATCCCCGCTCGTTCACAAATTGGATGGCTTGTTCTTTGGTCTTGACACGATTGCCGGGTTTTGTTCGGTAGCTGACCTGACGATAGGCTTCAATCCTTTTTAATGTGAGCTGACTCATAAGAAAATATTATAACGAAAGTGCCCAAGGTCAAGTTAAACACCGATTTTGGCATAGTTGAACATACGGTGAAAACTGTTTGTAAGAACAGGATAATTGACTAAGAACGGGGAGATCACCGTGTTGATCGCAAGATAGGTTGTGGTTTCGTACGTGATTCACTAAAAAAATCCGCTGGTAAGGGCATTGGGGCGTAAGCCAAACCGCTTTCCAGGGCTGCGTAGGGCATACTATACAAAACTGCTGGATTATTAGATGCCATGGCAGCATCTTGGAAGATGAAGGCCAGGTATTTCCCATCTGGACTGAAAACTGGATCCCGGTAACAGCATTTACCCTCGATTGGATTGCTCTCAAATCCCCGGTGCAGATTTGTGCTGTAAATCCACAGATCACCAAAACCATCATTGCGTTTATAGCTGGTTAATGCGAACAAATCAGCACCATTCCAGGCAAAATCCTGGATGATCGGATGGCGATCGTAGCCCTCCATTTCGAATCGGGTGGCAGGGAATTCATCTAGCCGTGGAATTGGCGTAGTACAGCCAGTGATATCGATTAATTGGATCAACTCAACCTGGCGATCATCTTCATATGCCTGGCGGAGAATTGCCAGCTGGGTGCCATCCGCTGACCAGCGTGCTTTGCTGACCGTCACCATAGAGTCACGGTGTTTGTATGGGGCGAGGATTTTACAATCGGCCATGCCGATCAAATCTTCACCTGATCGCGCCTGGTTTAATTCCTCTCCTTCAAAGGGGACCACGTACAGCTGCCCATCCAGGCTGATGGCAGCCTGCTTCCCATCCGGGGACAATCTAAAAGATTCAAATCGTTGCGCCTGGTCAAAACAAGAGATGATACTCGTCTGAATGGCATAGATGTCAACCACATAAAGGCAAAGATCGGCAATATAAATCACCCCCATATTATCTGGAGACCACTGTAAAGATGATTTCGGAAGAGAATCATCGGACAGTTGAGTCAATTCCTGGCCATCTAGGTTGGCCATCCAAATCTCATTCTGGTTGATAAAAGCGATTTTGTCTGCTCCACCTATGATGGGCACGAAAGGTTGACTGGTGGGTTCTTCAGTCTGGGTTGGAAGAGTATTAGGTATTGGGGTTTGTGTATTATGGATTACAGTGGGAGTTTGAGATGGATGCTGTGTGGAGGTTCTAACAGGTACGGTAGAAGTTGGTGGTACAGTCGGCGAAGGTGTGGGCTGATCAATTTCGGTAGATGGGTGCGATTCCGGTTGCAGGTTGCAGCCCACCTCAATCAATATCAAAAACAGGGCGACCGTCAAGGTCGCTCGGGATAATTTTATTGTGGGTGGATTACGTTTCCTCAAGGGCACTCCTGGCGAGGATTTTCCCTATCCGGTCCCAAATTGCCTGTCCCCGGCATCTCCAAGTCCGGGAACGATGAAACCGTTTTCATTTAGATGATCGTCAATCACCGCCAGGTGGATGGGTACCTCGGGGTGGTGTTCTTGCATCAGCTTGATGCCTTCCGGTGCAGCCAGGATACCGACGAATTTTATATTCTTCACTCCCCAACGTTTGAGAATATCGATCGTCGCTACAGAGGAACCACCTGTGGCGAGCATCGGATCGAGGATCAGTGTTACCGAGACGGTCGGTTCCACTGGCAATTTGTTGTAATATTCCACCGGCTTTAGTGTGCGTTCATCACGATAAAGCCCGATATGCCATACTTGAGCGTTGGGCATTAATT
>CALBUI010000195.1 GCA_937968125.1 uncultured Anaerolineales bacterium
CAGTTTGTACTTAATCAAAGATGTCTTGAACCAGCAATAAACACCTGTCCCCGCCTGGGGGAAGTCAAGACCTGTTGGAGCGTGTACTCTCACCCACAGATAAAATCTTCTACATTGCACAAAAAAGAAAACACCTCTTGACTTTTATATACATACATGATAGTATGTATATATTGGAGGCACCATGAGACGAACCCAGGAAGAAGCCGAACAGACCAGGCAAGACTTACTGGATGCGGCACTGACCATTTTCAGCCAGAAAGGCTACACCGCCACCCGCCTGGAGGATATTGCCCGGGCATCAAGTGTCACCCGGGGCGCGATCTACCATCACTTCGGCAGCAAGTCCGACCTGTTTCTGGCCCTGATGGAGGAAGCTACTGAAGTCGGTAATTCAGCCATCGACAAGGCGGTAAGTGAAGGAGGCGCATTCGTGGAGGTGGTAACCCGTATCCTGGTCTACACCTTCAACCTGGTGGAGGATGACCGGCGCTTCAGCGAGGTGATGGCGCTGCAGCTGACCACGCCGGATGTCGAAGCACTGGCCCAGCGGCGCTATGATGAGGCCCAGGAATTGGTGCAGAGCATCAGTGGTTTTTTCAGGGTGATCATCGAGCAGGGTGAATTACGCCCGGGCCTCGATCCCGAGATCGCCGCCAGGGCTTTCCTGGGATACCAGAATGGGTTGGCCATGCTGTGGCTTGCCAACCGGGAAGCATTCTCCATCAAGGACATCGCCCCCGAGCTGGCAAAGATATTTGTGCACGGTATCGAGTAAAAATTTTACCTTTATACATACAATCGAGTATGTATAAAAGAAAGTAGTATTGATGAGGTGAATTAATGAGCTAATTGAAGTAGTCAGCGCAAACATTGACCATTCCCGACGTCAAGTCAACCCTATCCATTAATTTATCAACATGAAGGAGAAATATTATGAACCCGAAACAACTGACTCAAACAATCACCATATTTGTCATGCTGCTCATCGTTGGACTGCTGATGATCTTGCTGCCCTACCAGATGGATCTCGGCCAGGCAGAGGTGGAAACTGCGCTGCAAAATTCTCTTCCCCTGGTCGGGGCTGCGATTTTCGGTGCAGGATTGACATTCTTTTTAATTGAGATGGTACGCCTGGACCGGAATATTGGTGCTTAGTCTCAGGACACATCCCAGGCTGCAAAGTACCATCGGGCATTCTTTGCAGCCTGGGTGCCCTGGTAAGTAAATTAAGGAAACTTTGGTATATGGGGTAAACTTTGTTTAGGATTGTCCTACCAATATACTGGAGGTAAACCAAAGTCATGCCCAAGACCCCAGCCAGATTCAACTTGCCGGAGCTGATGTACAAGCTGCTGCTCACCCGGCGTTTCAGCGAAATCCCCTGCTCACACCTGGATCAAATTGAGATCAGAGAGCCCAGTGTGAGGGTGTGCCAGGAGTGCGTTGATCTGGGCGACACCTGGCCAAGTTTGCGCATGTGCCTGACCTGCGGTTATGTGGGCTGCTGCGATACCTCCAAGAACAAGCACATGGATATCCACATTAAAGAGACTGGACATCCTCTGATCCGTTCCATAGAGCCAAATGAGGGCTGGATCTGGTGTTATCCCGATGATGCCTTTATCTCGGCCAATTCTGAGCAGCTGGATGAATCGATGCCGGTTGTGGAGAAGTAAGGACCATCAAGATATTCAGGCATGAACTCATTCTATAAACAGCTTACTCCCTTATTTCACCTCGTTTATAAAGATTGGCATGCTACGATCGAAGCGCATGGCAAGATGCTGGCGGAGATTATCGACTCTCAATGGGGCAGTTCAAAGACGCGGATTCTCGATGTTTCTTGTGGAATTGGCACACAGAGTCTAGCGCTGGCCACTCGCGGCTTTGATGTGACCGCCTCAGATCTATCTCCTGATGTGGTCGCGCGGGCGAAGCGTGAGGCAAGAGCTCGGGATCTAGAAATCGAGTTCTCGGTCTGCGATATGAGGGAGGCTCATCTGGAGCACGGGGGTGGATTTGATGTGGTGCTTTGTGCCGGGAATGCACTGCCACACTTGCTGAATGATGATGAGATTCTCAAGGCGCTGAGGTCGATGTACGCCTGCCTCGATCCTGGCGGCGGCTGTATCATCACCATGCGTCAATATGATCGAGAAGAGCGCGGAACGGGCATATTCAAGCCATTTGGTGTCCGAGAGGAGGCTGGCAGTCGCTTCATTATCTTCCAGGTATGGGATTTTGTCGGTGAGCGCTACAAATTCGCCATGTACTTCCTCGAGGAGCACATGGAGACTGGCGAGATTACCACCCACGTTATGCGCTCTGAATATTACGCTATCAGCCCCGAAAAGATCCTTATCCTGATGCAGCGTGCAGGGTTTGACCGCGTGCAGCGACTTGATGATGGCGTCACGCATCCCGCAATTCTGGTCGGGACCCGCATTCAATAACGGGAAATGGCTGGGTGGTGATAGCTTGCTTCAGTTTCTCTGCTAGAACAAACAACAATCAAAAGAGCCGGGTTCTTGTTCCCGGCTCTTTTCATTAACAAGGCATCAACTACTGCCTTGGTGATTGTTACATTGATCGGTGCAAGAACTGTACCTGTTTTACTCGTAGCGCAGGGCTTCGACGGGCTCCAGGGTTGAGGCTTGGTTGGTTGGGTGTTGGGAAGTGGGGTGTATCTGCCGATCATCAATCGCTAGGCAGGAGGTGGGCGGTGGCGTTTGAAATTTAGACGCCCCGCGGTGCTGTTCCGCGCCTTACTGGAGTGGAACGAGTATTTGGGTTAATGATGGAAAGTAGTTTTATCATTACTTGGTCGCGTTAATTCCCCAATAATTAATCAAATCCAACGCTTGACAGCTAAGAAAATCTGGCTACAATAATAACAGACTGACTGGTCGGTTTATTAGCAAGAAACAGGTATCCCAACTGAGGAAGGAACGATGGCGCCCAAACCGGATGTTAGCGAAGAACGCAAGGACCAGATACTGGAAGCAGCCACCCGCGTTTTTACCCAACGGGGTTTCGATGATGCTCGCATGGACGATATCGTGGCTGAATCCGGATTGAGTAAGGGCGCAATTTATTGGTATTTCGATAGTAAAGAGGCCATCATCGTTGCCATCCTGGACCGTATATTCTATTGGGAAACTGCCCACATCCAAAAAAATATCTCCAGTGATCTGGGCGCCGCCAAGCAGCTGGAATTATTCGTCCAAGCCAGCATCGAGGAAATGCATAAGATCGAACCCTTGATGCCTTTATTCTTTGACTTCTGGACGCGATCGCTACGCAATCCAACCATCAACCAGGCTATCAAGCGCTACTACCAGCTTTTCCTGGAAATTATCGAACCCATAATTCAACAAGGCATAAGCACCGGCGAGTTCCGGCCCGTCGATGTAAAACAATCTGCCATGACAATCGGCGCCGCCCTCGAAGGCACTATCCTGATGTGGGCTTATTTCCCGAAGATAATTGATTTCGATAAGCAGTTCAGGATCACCTTAGACATATTATTACAAGGGTTGGTTGCAAATGAATTAACTTCTGTTCGGGATTGATTTATGTAACAGGCGGGGAATGAGTCAAATTGCTGCCTCGAACCGTCGTTTACGAAATTTGGGAGGTAACATAATGGAAGCCTTAATCGTAATCCTGGCTATGGTGATTGTAGGTCTGATCATGGGCTTCGTCGGCGGGTTGATTTGGAAAGACAACCGCCCTATCGGCGTTGCCGGGGATTATATTGCCTCTGTGATCACAACGGTAATCGTCGGATTATTTGATTGGTACCTGATTCCTCTGTTGGGTTTCAGTGACACAATAAAAATAATCGGTATCATCTTCGAGCCGGCCCTGGCCGCGCTGTTGGTTTTGTGGATCATCCGCAAGGCCAAACAGTAAACTGAGCGCTGATATAGATTTACGGCTGCCCAGAAATCCGGTTCATCCGGTTACTTTCGCCAGCAACCTATTACAAATACTGAATGAGTGATTCATACGTTATCGAGACAGTAGGACTCACCCGTGATTTCAAATCCACGCGTGCGGTCGATGCACTCGATCTGGCCATTCAACCCGGCGAGCTTTTTGGATTGGTCGGTCCGGATGGCGCCGGGAAGACCACAACGCTGCGATTGTTGGCAGGCTTGC
>CALBUI010000196.1 GCA_937968125.1 uncultured Anaerolineales bacterium
CCAGCTGTTCATCCGCATCGATCAAAAAAACGCAATCCCCGTCGTTGTTCCAAACCGCCGTCTCATCCTTACACCAGAATAAGTCCTGCTCTGAATCAATACCACAGCCGGTTCTGATCTTCACTCGTGAACCTTCATTCAAGGAATAGGCTGGGAAATTATATGTCCAGCCATACTGATCTTTCACCGACCAACCTGATAAATCTACTGCCCTGGAACCAAAATTAGCTAAGCATACATATTCTTCATTCTTGTTCTCATTATCATTACCTGGAGAATTAAACTGAGAACAAGATGGCTCAACCTGGATATTTATCGTCAGATCCTGATCGCTTACTATGGAGGTTGGTTTAGGTGGAGCCCATAAGCCCATCCCACCCTGCTTGGCTTCATCCTCTGATGAATTGATCAAATCCTGGTATTTGATGTCAGGTGGATAAGCTATTGCCAGGGCAAAACCCAACCGGACTAGTTCAGTGTTCACCATGGTCCCGTCTTGGAGATAAACGTAACGCAGCAACCTTCCATACTTATCTGTATTTGATGTATCTTGTTCAAGTTCAACGATCTGTCCCTCTACCAGGTTCCGATTAAAATCTGCAGCTTCAAGAGAATGGGGCATACCAATTTCCGGTGCATCAAGCCCGATGTACCGCAAACTGGTTAATTTCCCATCTAACATCACTTCAATTGAATCTCCATCAACAACACGCTCAACGTAGGCTATTTGCCTGGCAGGAAACTCACTTTCCGTTGGTTGTATTGTGGAAGTGGGAAGGCTATGTTTTGTGGGAGCGACAATGGTTTTCTTCTCAGGAGTATATGTTGGGTTTGATGGGACTACTACGATTTCTGATTCGGGTGAGGTTTTTGGTATCAGTAAAACGGATATCATAATCCCGATCAAAATGATAAATATCAAGCTGCACCCAGCTATGATGAACCATTTGAAACGAAAAAATACTTCCCTTACTGATGCCATCAAAGGTTCATCCTATTGGCAATTAACAGGATGGCATGTATAAGCATTTAACATTGGTTGCCCTTCGGGAAACCTGGATGATAACAAATGTGGGGTAATTTCTCCCCCTGGGGATATTCGCCATTATCTCAACTGACGCGCCGAAAATCTCGCCACGAACCGAAATCCAATTTTCTTATTGAATGATTATCTAATTATGGATTAACTTTGAGTTTTCTCCAAGGCTTTCTCAAAAATATCCAATCCCTGTTGGATTTGTTCATCATTGACCATCAACGGAGGTATCCATCGCACCGTATTATCCCAGGTCCCGCAAGAAAGCAGTATTAGACCCTCGTCAAGACATTCTTGAATGATTCCCTTAGCTGCTTTCTTGTTCGGTTTTCGATCCAGGGTTCTGAACTCGGTGCCCACCATCAGTCCAAGCCCACGCACATCGCCAATTTCAGAATACTTCTCTTGCAGATGGCCCAATCCAGCCAGAAGTTGAGATCCCCGCTCTGAAGTATTTTCCAATAATCCTTCCTCATCAATTACACGGATCGTCGCAGCAGCGGCTGCACAGGCAATTGCATTTCCACCATACGTTCCGCCATGTGATCCCGGCTCCCACTTCTCCATTAATTCCAGGCGGCTGAACACGCCAGACAGGGGCAAACCAGAGGCAATCCCTTTGGCGACGACGATGATGTCCGGATCTATATCAAAATGTTCGAAAGCAAACCACTTCCCTGTGCGGCCAAATCCAGATTGGACCTCATCCGCGATCAGTAAGATGCCGTGTTCGTCACAGATTTTTCGCAAGCCAACCATGAAATCTGCCGGAGGGACAACATACCCCCCTTCTCCGAGGACTGGTTCGATCAAAATCGCCGCCGTCTCTTCTGGGGCAGTTTGCGATAACAGCAAAAATTCTAATTCTTCCAGGCACCATTGGCTGGTTTGCTCCTCACTCCATCCATAACGATAAGCATATGGATAAGGAGCGACGTAAACCCCAGGCATTAGCGGCTGGTAGCCAGCTCGATAAATTGTTTTCGACGTGGTCAACGACATTGTCCCCACCGTCCGGCCGTGGAAACTTCCCTGAAACACGATCACATTCGTTCGGCCGGTTGCCCGCCTGGCAAGTTTTATCGCTCCTTCAATCGCTTCGGCTCCCGAATTGGAAAAAAAGAATCCATCTATCGTGGGTGGAACGATTTTCTTGAGTTCAGCGGTCAGATCTAGGATCGGCTCATGAACAATAATGTTGATTTGCCCATGCACCAGCAATTCGGCTTGTTTCTTGATTGCCTCCACAACTTGTGGATGGCAGTGACCAGTATTGGTGACTCCGATGCCGCACGTGAAGTCTAAATACCCTTTTCCAGCTTGATCATAAACATAACTGCCTTCAGCTCGGGAGGCAATGATCGGTGTAAAGTGAGGCCAGACAGGAGACAGTTGGGAAAGCATTTCTTCGGACATATTTTATCGGTTTCTCTAAAAGATAATTCTTATCATAGTTATATATCGTAATGAAAATCCTAACGAAGGATTGTTTGAAATCTGGTATTCAAAACCTGCTTAAAATACTCGCGACCATTCCTTGGGCCAGCGCTCGACTACAACCTTAGTTTGCGTATAAAACTCAACTGCATGGTTGCTTTGGCCATGTAGAGTACCGAAGAAGGATTCTTTCCAACCACTGAAAGGGAAGAATGCCATTGGCGCCGCAACACCAATATTGATGCCGATATTCCCGGCTTCAGCCTCGTTGCGGAATTTGCGAGCTGCTGCGCCGCTTGAAGTGAACAGGCAGGCCATGTTACCGTAGGTCCCGCTGTTCACGAATTTGATCGCCTCATCGACATCCTGAACATGAATCAAACCCATCACTGGTCCGA
>CALBUI010000197.1 GCA_937968125.1 uncultured Anaerolineales bacterium
ATTACCAAAAATAAAGAAGGTTGGGCATCGAACCGGATACAATGTTTTCGCCAAAAAACCCAATATCCGGAGGAAACGATGCCAAACAACCTTCAACTCTATCATAAAGTGAAGCGCCAACTTTGCCAATGGTTGCCGGGAGAACGGGTCACCCGGTTGCGTAATATGGCGCTGCTGATAGTTGGCCTGCGCTCGAGTGGAGCCATACATATGGCTCTGATTGTGCGAAAATGGCCCATCGCTGGGAAAGACCCCAGCCTGGTAAACCGGTTGCGGCGCTTTCTGGACAATCCACGAGTTGTGGTTGCAGACTGGTATCGTCCAATTGCGCAAGAGATCGTAGATGCGTTTGCAGGTCAGCGAGTGCGGCTGGTGATTGATAGCACGAAGATTGGCTTTGATTACCGGCTTCTGACGATTGGGGTTGCATACAAGAAACGAACATTGCCGTTGGTGTGGAGCGTTCGTCGTGGTCGCAAGGGACACACCTCGGTGGAAGAACAGCTGCAGTTGTTGCGTCAGGTGGCCCAATTGCTACCAGAGCACAGTGAAGTCTGGCTGATTGGCGATACGGAATTTCAGTCGGTCAAGGTATTGCACTGGCTGCGGCGACAGGGATGGCATTTTGTCATCCGCCAACAAGGCAAGAACAAAGTGCGTTATGCCGGGCAACCATGGATCAAAATCAACGCTCTGCCGCTCAGGGAAGGCCAAACTCGTTATGTGGGTTGGGTACGTTTGACAAAGAAGCATGACTTGGGTTGGTTTTGGCTCATCTTACACTGGGAAAAGGGTGAAGATGAACCTTGGTATTTAGCCTCCGATGTAGCTGGTCAACGAGAGTTGATCCAGACTTACAAGCAACGCATGTGGATTGAAGAAATGTACGGCGACTTGAAAGGTCATGGCTTTGATTTAGAAACTACTCACTTGGACGATGCCGATCGCCTCTCACGATTGGTTTTGGCCGTTTGTATTACCTTCGTTTGGTTCATCACCTTGGGTAGTTGGGTAGTGAAGCGTGGTTATCGCCATTTCGTTGATGTCAAAAGCCGACGAGACAAGAGTTACTTCCGTATTGGCTGGGATTGGATAGAGCGCTGCTTACGCTTGGGTTATCCCATTCCATTGAAATTCAAACCATATTTCTGAAAGTGATATGTGGCTAGATTTCCACTTAATAATCTTTGACCCTAAACTAAAAAAGATTACAGAACTGTATGGATTCCTAATTTCCTGGATTCGGATTTGACTTGATATGCTACAATGAAAATGGGATTGTTTTGTGGAGGGTGTTTAAATCTTGTTAACCTCACAGCGATGGTGGAGAGGTTTTCCATTCATGCTGGCGCTCATCTCGCTGATCTTCATCGGGTGGAGTGCCTATGCAGTGTTTACCTATCCACACGATGGCACACTCAGTATAAGTACAACTGGCATAATCAGAGAGTTAGATTCATTTGGCAGGGAAACTAACCAGCTGATTGTGGGGGATATTATCATTTCGATTGATGGCGTTCCATATCGTGATGCTACGCTTTATTATGAAAATAAACATGGGGGAGATACTGCTGAATTCATCATAAGCCGAGACGATCAATTAGTCTCCCTGTCCATTCAGCTGACTGAGCCGGGGATTGAATTAATCCTCTCAGTGGCTGTGGTCTTAATTCTGGCGCTTGTATTCTGGGGGATGGGGGTTGGTGTACTCTCATTCAGGCCCGGTGATATTACCTCAAACCTGTTCTTCATGTTTACGCAGGTCAGTGCACTATTATTGGCTTCTGGGATGATTTCTTTCGCTGGCCCCGGGTGGACATCAAACCTGTTTAACTTTCTGCTGTGGGTGGTTGGTCCAGTCACGGTACACCTTCATTATTACTTCCCACAGACGTTCCAATTTCGTAAAAAAGGCGCAATTCTTGCCGGTTTATACGCCATCGCCCTGATCGGTGGGCTGCCTTACCTCATCTTGGGAGCCGGGACAGTTAGGTCTTTCGATTGGTATTCACAATACTATGCTGCTGGATTGGTTTTCCTGATGTTGAACCTGGCATTTGTGATCGGAATCCTGATTCATGGTTATCAGAACGCCATATCTCCAGGCGTCCGCAGCCAGATCAGGATTGTCGTGCTGGGGGGAGTATTGAGCCTGGCGCCGATTATCACATTAACCCTTCTGCCGGATGTCCTTTTTGCCCAGCCGATCTTGTCATATAACTTTGCCTTTTTATTTCTGGGTTTATTCCCTCTTACTTATGGATATGCAATCGTACGCCACCGCTTGATCGAGATCGACCGGCACGTAAACCGAGGTGCAACATTCATCCTGGTCTTCTCAATCTTGGGTGGCGTGTACGTTGTTCTGTATTCCCTCATCAATTTGGTCAATCTCAATTTCCTGCCCGATGCCCTGTTAAATACGATCTTGGTGCTGGTGATGGCCAGCATCTTCCCGTTCTTGTATCGCCGAGTCCAACGCCTGGTTGACACTGCATTTTACGGCAGCTGGTACGACTACCGCTCAGCAGTTACCAAGATCACTCGCTCTTTGGAACAGATCACTGAAATGTCCCTCTTAGCCAGGACGATTGGAGACCGTTTAGTAAGCGTCCTACAGCTTGAAGATGCCTGTATCTTTCTGCGTGATTTAGAGGACAGTTTTTCGGTGATTGAAGTCGCACCGCATCCAAAAAGGGATGACCAGGATTCGCTGTCTTTCCAGACCCTCCCACAAAACAGTTTGACCTACTTGCTCAATATTGGGGCAGTTGGCAGAGAATCATTGCGTGAGACGCTCGCAGAAGTGGAGCTCTCCCCAGAAGAGCACGAGTTGTTATCTAGTGAACAGATATATCTCTGGGTCCCGGTGATCGGTCATGGCCAGGTCCTTGGATTGTTAGCCCTGGGACCGAAAAAGGGAGGTGACGTTTTTAGCGGTGAAGATATGGATATTTTGCGGATCGTAGCCAGGCAGATGGGTCCGCTTATTGAGAATATTCATTTAGTTACCCGCCTCAGGCAGTACGCTTCTGAACTTGAGAAGCGTGTAGAGGAACGGACGGCTGAATTGTTCGATGCCAAGGAGCGCGTTGAAGCGGTGCTTTCTAGCGTTGCGGATGGCGTGGTGGTCACAGATTTAGAAGGGAACATCCTCACCGTAAACCAGGCCTTTGAGGAACAATCTGGTTATCTGGCAGACGAGGCTATTGGACAATCACTATACACGTTGCTCAATGGGCATGAAAACCAGGAGAGATCGATCGAGATCCAAGAATCTCTGGAGAATGATTTCCATTGGAACGGAGAACTCAACACGACGAGAAAAGGAGGGCGCCATTACGATGTGCTCCTGACGATCACACCGCTGCGCAATCAGCGGAGTGAGATCATGGGCTACGTCAGCAGCCAACGGGACATAACCCAGTATAAGGAACTTGAACGTTTGAAAGACCAGTTCATTTTGGAAGTGTCCCACGAATTGCGGACACCAGTCACGAACATGGGATTATTTGCCGAGCTGTTGGAACGTGGGAAACCAGAGAAGAAAGCAGAGTACATGCATGTCCTGAAGAATGAGATCAGCCAGCTGATGAGGATGATTGAAGATATCCTTGACCTCTCCAGGTTGGAGGTGGGCAAATTCAAGCGATCTACATTTAACGATTTAGATTTGAATCTGCTCACCGAGCAAGTGGTCGCGGCCCACTGCCCATTGGCAGAGGAGGGCGGTTTGAGGCTAGCTTTTGAACCAAGTGATGATTTACCTCTGATTTATGGTGAACAGAACCAGATCGCCAGGGTGCTCACCAACCTGTTGACCAATGCTATCCGCTACACAAACGAAGGAAATGTAGAAGTAAGGACTTACGGGGAGGAGAATGGCGCCTGGGTAGAGGTGAAAGATACTGGGATCGGAATCGATGAAGCTGACTTCCCACACTTATTTGACCGCTTTTATCGCGGCCAGAAAGTCAGCCAGTCGAAAATAATGGGCTCTGGGTTAGGGTTGGCGATCGTTAAAGAGATTGTCGATTTACACGAGGGGAAAATCGATTGGGTAAGTGTCAATGGCGAAGGATCGACATTTCGGGTTTGGTTCCCGGAAACGGAAAAAATACTGGTTAGGTAATCCCATATGACAGAGGAAGTAATCTTACTGGTTGAGGATAGTGATGTACTCCGCCAGGGATTGAAGTCATTATTAGAACAGGAAGATTATAAGGTGATTACTGGGGGAAATGGAGTTGAGGCTCTAGAGAAAATGGAAGAGACGACTCCAGATCTGATTCTGGCTGATATCTTGATGCCTGAAATGGATGGCTACGAACTTTTTGAAGCTGTCCGAGGTAGATCGGAATGGATCTCAATCCCATTCATCTTTCTCACCGCTAGACGGGAGCGAAGGCACATCCTGGCCGGGAAACGGTTAGGAGCGGATGATTATTTACTCAAACCTATTTCACCTGAAGATTTACTCACCGCAATTCGCTCACGCCTCGGACGCAGCCAACAGCTGTTATTAGCCCAATTGCAGGAATCTTACGAAGCCAGTTTGATCATGCTGGCTAATGCGATCGAGGTCCGCGATCCCTATACTAGAGGACATGTTGAACGGGTGATGAATTATGCCCAAACAATAGCTGAGTATTTGGGCTGGTCCACCAATGATATCTATACCCTCCGCTTTGGGAGTATCTTGCACGATATCGGCAAAATCCACATTTCCGAGCAAATTCTGCGTAAAGAAGGCACATTAACTGATGAAGAATGGATTGAGATGAAAAAGCACCCAGAAATGGGAGTGGAGCTCGTGCAGGGGATCCACTACCTCGATTCCTCAATCCCGGTGATCCTCTCCCACCATGAACGTTGGAACGGCAGCGGCTATCCACATGGCTTGAAAGGGGAGAAAATACCGATCATGGCGCGCATCGTTGCAATCGCAGATTCGTTCGATGCCATGACGACTGAGCGGCCTTACCGTAAGGAATTGACCCCTGAGCAAGCTTTCAACGAAGTAGTCTCAGGGAGCGGAACTCAGTATGATCCGCTGATGGTTGATGCCTTTACACATGCCTGGGAAACCGATAAGATCACAGAAATCTTCCTGGCTTTCCCGTAAGTCAGTAGTAAGGAGGGGGTATATCAGGCTTGATTGGAGCGAATTAATTTCTTGCTGGACCTGATTTAAAAAGCGAGTTATTAAACTGTTACTTTTTTTGAGTGGTAGCCAGTAGCCCCGTTGGGATGCGTTTTCGATTCTTTTTCAGTCTGGACTTCACCAGAACCGTCAATGGCACGCACGGTAATTTCATGCTCACCAGGGGACAATTCTGCCGAATCCCGCCAAAGCACCCAGGTCAAATTTGAAAGTGAACGATCGATCTCGGCTGTCATCCAGGGACCTTCATCCACACGCCATTCCACTACCTGAATGCCGCGTGCGCCAGCGAACGCGATCCCTCCAACCTGAGTCTGGACTCCGGAGTCGGTTAAGACCGTATCAATTACAGAAGTGGTCTTAATGATCCCACTCTCACTCCATCCCCGCTGCTGCCAGAAACCGAGATAATCCGTGTCAATGGCCTCAATTTTTATGAGCCACTTTGGATTCTTGATCCCAAAGCGATTGGGAGTATACAGCCTGAGCGGCGCGCCATGGGATTTTGTTAGCGGCTGGTTGCCCATCGAATGGCAAAGGATTGTCTCAGGATGTAATGCAGCTTCTGGATGTAGTGATTCTGAGTATCCATCCACACTGGTGAATTTGATATCGACTACTGACGGTTCTAATTCTGCAGATTCTAGAACGTCTCTCAAACGAACACCCTGGAATAAGGTGGTACCGATCAAATCTCCACCAACTGGATTTGAGATGCATTCCAAAGTCGCAAATTGCTCAACCGCTGGGTAGGATTTTAGATCATCGAGGCTTAATGCCAATGGATTCTTGACCAATCCATCCACAATTAGAATATAGGAATCAGCAGGTATATCGGTCTCTCCACCTTGTTCCAGCAGGCGCTGTACAAGAGGATCGCTGCTATCGAGAAATTCGGCATCACCGGGCGGGAGCAGGTTGATATCGACCCGGTAAAAATCCTCGATTGGAATAATTTCAGGTCTGGTGCCTGGGACGGGCTCGAAACCTGCCTTGGGAGGTGGACCAGTTGGCGGAATTATCGTCGGTTGTGGCGTAAAAGATACCCCCACCACTTCTTGACTCTCTGGTCGCGGAATGAGCCAGCGACCCAATCCGATGGAGAAGGCAGTGACAACAAGCGAGCCGACTGCCAGCTCACCCAGCACTTGTTTCCGGCTGGGATCGGCTTGCTCCTGAGAGGTTAACATCAAGCGATCAACCCCCCAGGCAAGACCCAGACCCCATACCAGGCTGGTAATCAGCAGCCAGGCAAAACTGACGGCAAGAATTGAGCTGCCCAATCCACTCCAATATGCCAAGAGCAATGTGAAGGCAGTCAATATTAAACCAGCGATGATCCCTTTGACCACCCAGGAGGATTTCAATTTCTGCAGGGAAGCGGCGTATAAACCGCCAGATAGGCTCAAGAGAGCTAATGCCAGCAGGTAAGCAGCTGCGATTTCGACAATTTTTCCGGTTGCAGAGGTCTGTCCTAAACCGAAAAATGTGACTAATTCGATCAACCATTCTATGCCCAGGGAGATGATCCCTCCCGGAAGCACCCTGGTTAGGAATTCAAACAACTCAAATGGTATGTGCGGCGTGCCAAGAATTAGCTGGCCTGCATACATCAAAGCCAACCAAGGCAGGCCAATAAAGAAACCAACGGTAATACCGATCAGGAAGCGAGTTTTCAATGAATTATTATTGGATCAAGCCTCATGCTCTTGAATCATCGCATTAAGGATCACTTGCAGCACCAACCTGGTTAGGTAATACGCCCAAGCCCTCGATTTCCAGTTCAACCAGGTCTCCTGGTTTTAGCCAGGGACCTTCACCACTGGTGATATCGAGCAGGCTGCCCTTACCAACCGGTCCTGAGCCAATTATGTCTCCAGGTACTAGGTACACATCTCGAGAGGCATGGGCGATCATCTCGCCAAACGAGTAGTAAATATCACCCCAAGTTCCTCTCGATTTTTCCTCACCATTGAGCCTGGCGATCATCTCCAGATCGTAAACTCCTGGTCGGTCGGTGGCATGATTCTCCAGCTCATCTGGAGTCACAATCCAGGGGCCGATCGAAGAGGCGAAATCCTTGCTCTTGGCTGGCCCCAGTCCGATGCGCATCTCTCTACGCAGGATATCTCGGGCTGACCAATCGTTCAAAACTGTAAAACCAAAGATATAGTCTTGTGCTTGATCAGCGGGGATATCTCTACCGGTTTTGCCTATCACGCAAGCTACTTCGAGTTCGAAGTCCATCTCCTGGGAATTCTGCGGGTGGGGGATGATCGATCCTGGACCATACATGGCATGCGGGTTTGAAAAATAAAATGTTGGGAATTCATACCACTCCGCGGGCATGTCCTTTTTCCAAATCGCATAAACGTTCTTCACGTACTGCTCAAAGGCGAAAAAATCTCGCAGGCTTTCCGGATTCGGCAACGGTGGATATAGGAATACCTGCTCCATCGGGTAACCAACTGGTTTGCGATGGGCTCCTTTTAGATTTAGGGGGTCTTCACCTTCCAGCGCGCTGACCAGCTTGCCGACATAATCCCAGGCCTCTGAACCTGCAAAAATCAATCCGATTAACGATTCTGGTAAATCCTCGCTGGGTATGAATCGAGCTCCTTGAGCCCAGGTCCGCAATTCAGCTAAATCTATGATGGTGTTGTTGACCAGCACCCCGAGACATGGATCCTGCATGTCCTGCTTGGACGTAAATGTAAGATATTTCATCGAAATATTATCGTTGAGAGATCGTCGAATAGGATCGAATCGGTTAAGATGGCTTGCTTTTCGCCTGGCTCGCCTTGTCCAAGATTTGCAGTTCGTCTTGAGTGAGTCTCAAACCAGCAGAACCGAGATTATCTGTTAGCTGATCCATTGTGCGCGGTCCGATAATTGGACTGGTGATTAACTGATCAGACAGCATCCAGGCCAAAGCGATTTGGGAGATCGATTTATCACCTTTCTCCTGGCCGATATCCTCCATCTTCGCTAACAGATCCCAGTTTCGATCGGAGAAATAACGCTGGGCGCCCTTCGCGCGTTGGCTGTCAACCTTTTCAGAATCTGGCTTGTATTTTCCGGTCAGGAATCCCCCAGCCAGGGGACTGTATGGGATCACACCCAGTGAGTAGGTCCGGCAAACATCCGCCAGCTGACCTTCAAACTCCTCTCGATGGACCAGGCTGTAGTGCGGCTGCAGGCAATCAAACCTGGTTAATTTGTTTAAATCCGAGATCCATAGTGCTTGCATTAATCGCCAGGCCGGGTAGTTCGAACAGCCGAGATAACGCACTTTCCCCTGGCGAACTAGGTCATCCAAGGTCGATAGCGTCTCCTCAATGGGGGTATTTTCATCATACCAATGGGTCTGGTAAAGGTCGATATAGTCTGTTCCCAGCCGTTTCAAGGATCCTTCAACCGCGGCCATGATATGTGTCCGGGAAAGTCCTTCATCATTGGGGCCATCACCCATTTTCCCGCGCACTTTGGTGGCTAGGATGATCTGGTCTCGCGGAATCCCTTTCTTTTTCATCCAGTCGCCGATTATCTTTTCTGAGACGCCACCCGGATTCCCGGATGCCCAACGAGAATATATATCAGCGGTGTCTATAAAGTTTATCCCACCCTCAAATGCGGCCGATAGGATATTAAATGAGGTCTCTTCATCAGCAGTCCAGCCAAACTGCATTGTTCCCAAACAGAGCTCTGAAACTTTAAGCCCTGTACGTCCTAGACTCCGGTATTCCATGTTGTCGATTCCTGTTTATTTAGTGAAATTCGTCGATTATTAATTTTTCTTTTGCAGCTAGAGTCAAAGTTATTTCTTTGGCAAACTTATTTGGAAATAATCAGGCAGCGAAGGTGGATTGGTTGAGAAACGCAGAGATCGTTGAAAAATTAATCGTGCGACTCGATCGAAAACTTGTTACCTTCTGGATCGACGCCATCGCACACCCAGATTCCAGGGGCAGCGGAGCGTATTTCACCCATTTCGACTTCCTGATCGAGGAGCAGCTGTCTTGCCGCGAGAATATCCTCAACCCGGAAGACAAACTTGGGTGCATCTGCCCCGAAACGACGTTTACCGCCGGCGTGGAGAGCCAGTGAACAATTTCCGGTGTCTAACTCGACCCAAAATTCGCTGCTGTAATCATCCAATCCTGTGGGGTTCTTTATCTCAAAACCAAATTTGTCTTTGTAGAAAGAGACCTGCCCGTTCATATCCTCGACATAGAGGATGACCTCCATAATTTCACCAATTTTGCTCTTTTCAGCCAATGATGACTCCAAAAAATGTAAATCGATAGCTTCGTTTGGTGTTATCTAAGACGAAATTTGTCCCAATTATACTCTCGAATCAATTCTCAAATTAGGCCTTGGAATGCAGAAATGTTCTTAAAAAGAGACTGGTTGCATCACAGGAGCGATGCAACCAGTAATGGTCCCTGTTTTAATTATTTCTGTCGGGCTGCATCCAGAGCTGCCTGCATTTGTTCTATGTGCCCGTCGAAATGGAATGGATCCTGAAGAGCGTTGAATGCCATGCGCCAATAACTGCCTTTATGGGAGACGAAATCCTCAGGAAGATTAGCCAGTAAATACAAGGTCTCTGCCATGTTGCGCTTGTATTCAGCCACTAATTCAGGCACTGTCGGGTAGATAGCGATGATGGCATCAAGCAGCTCGTTGACGTTGCCTCCCCAGTCATCAGCATAACGTTCGTATCCACTGACCATGTCGCCAATATAAATCTGGTAGGAACGTTCACCATGAATAAAGTGCCCCAGGTTTCTTTTCACACTCCAACCGGAATCAGCAGGATTGAAGGAAGCCTCGTCTTCGTTGACACCAACCAGGAATGCATCCAATTTTGTTTCTATATCCTTATATATGACTCCAACAGCATCCGCTAACTCCTTAGGTGTGGGGGGAATATCAGGGATGGGTCGCCCTGAGAGGGTCATCATTACACTTTGTTTTTCTGGGCCGCGATAAAACTCTACCTCAATGGTGTCACCAGCCTTATGGACGTTAAGTGCATTATTTAATGAGTCAAAGTCAATTGTAGGCATGCCGCCCATGCTGACGAGAATATCATCATTTGTCAGCCCAGCCGCCTGCGCTCCCATCCCGTCGACTGTACCGCTGATGCGGATTCCTTCTGAAATTGGCACGCCTAGATCCTTTGCAATCTGCTCATTGAATTCATCAAGAATAATTCCCAGCATTGGGCGGGTAACAAAACGAAGGTCTTCTCCGGTTTCACATACTGATGCCAGGTTTTCCAAAGAATTCTTCCAGCCCTTTTCCATCTCTTCAATGACAGGCGACCACAGGTCACCACTGCCGATTCCTGAATGATCCAGAGAAACGAGCGTCCCGCCATCTTGAGCTGCAAAAGTGACCTCCACCTGTGTAGGTGCTGGTTCGCCGCGACCAAACCAGGTAAAGGAAACCGTCTTTCCCGGATCAACTGCGATGAACTCACCAACTGTGTAATATCCTGATTCCCACCACAAATAGAACCGGCCACCAGGGCGGGGGACAACCGTGGCGACGTTGCTCAGCCAATCCCGCAGATCTGTCGCATTGGTAAAAGCGCGATAAGCATTTTCCGGGGTAGTCTTGACCTGTCGGCTGAAGGATAAGGTTTCTGAGCTCATGTTATCTCTCCTTTGCGGTTATTTGACTTATACTGATTCAACTAATTATGCATGTAAATGGTTCACCTACTGGGATGCAAACAACCTGAAAAAATATTATAGCACATATGTTCTGTCAATTCGAAAAATTTAACTTCTGGGTTCGTTCAGCAAATCCTTTTATCTTCTTTACCAATGTGATCCGTGTCCATTGGATGTCATTAGAAATCGAGCAGTTCTTTGATGTTCATTTGAATTCTCTCTTTGCTGAGAATAACTGATTCCATCAAAGATACATTATAGGGTATGGGGATATCAAGCGTTGCCAGACGTTGGATTGGTGCATCAAGGTCGGAGAAAGCTTCGCAGGCTATCACCGCACTGATCTCAGCTCCGAAACCAGCGATGAGCGTATCTTTATGGACGATGAGCACTTTCCCTGTCTGGTGAACTTTATCGATTTTCCAAATGAAAGTGACACAATTCCTGCTAGCCGAAAATGCCTCGCCAAATGAGCAATCCAGCGAAGATAACCAGAATAATGATGCTGACCAGAAGCATTATATGGACGACTCGCGGGCCTAACCGGCGAGCCTGGGAAAATAACAATGCGATGCCAAGTAGACTAAGAATTAATACACCATAGAAACCCAGCAAGAACGCAGCACCGAAGGCAATGGATTGGCGCAGCGCGGTTAACAAAATTGGTCCGCTGAGTAAGGACCAGAATAAATATGGTCCCGGGGTGAGGAAATTCGCAATCACGCCTCTTCTCAGGGTTCCTGAATTTTCTGTATCAGCCGTTTGAGGTTCAGCTCCTTTGCGCCAATTACCCCAAAGTCTCCAGGCTAAATACAGCGCGAATACTCCACCTGCGATGCTGATTATGCCAATGAAATTTTCCGGAAGCTGGTTCAATAAGAATAAGCTGAGTAAGATGATTGGTAAGTCACTAATCAATGGTGCAAATGCAATCGGTGCGCTTCGCCGAAAACCACCTGTTAAAGATTCTGAAATCAAATAGGTTTGAAACGTGCCAGGGGTGATCGCGGCAGCAATTCCCAAGGCAGCACCTTGGAGCAGGTAAGTCAGGAAAGTGGGGCTGGACATGGAGGTTAATTATAAAAAAAGGGTGATGATGAATTAGTCAGTGGAGCTGGCGACTGGAGCAGGGACGTTGAGCAGCTCATCTCTCTCCTGGGCAACGCGTTCATCTGGGCGGCTGCGGAACCAAAGCCACAGGGTTTGCAGGAACATGGCTATAGTAAACGAGGCTAAACCCCAATACAGACCGGTTACTTCCCCATATGCGACCCCAATCCAAAGCAAAATTACAATACTTCCTAGGAAGAGGACTACGGCTTCGGTGATGCTGCGAGTGCGACCTCCGTGTAGGATGAGCCCTTGATACCAGCTCTGCAAGACCGCAAATCCAGCAGTCGGGATGGCCAATATTAAGCCAATCGAAGCCATATCCGCTAATTGAGGCTCGAGGCCAGAGAGGATATTGAACCACAACAGGGATAATGGAGTGAGCGCCATGATCAGGATCAGTGAGGTTGTAACCCCGGTCAAGATGACCGAAAACCGGCGCAGGCTGCGGGTTGATCGAGGCTCTTCGAGGAGAGCGACAACCACCTCGTTGTAAGCCACGCCGACGCTGCGGAACATGAAGGTCAACCCCGATATCACTGGCCAAACCGCCAGAGAGGGCAGGGCAGCTGGCATCCGGCTCAAAGCTGCGCTGCCTAGGGGCAGCACCATCAGGTTTAGTAACGATGTCAACACCAACGGGATATAGAAACGCAAAAAATTTTTAAGGGTCAACGGGGGTTTTATGAGCGGACTCGTCTTGACCTGCTGCTGAACTACCGGGCGAACCACGATACCTGAGTAGATAGCTTCAGAGATTACCCCGGCGGAGACGGCTACTGTGGCAACAACGATGCCTTGAATCGATCCGATGGAATAACCGATCACCAAAACGATTAGATCGGCGGTCAATCGCACAATCGTACCAACACCAACTTTCTTGGAATGGTTGTAGCGGATCAGGACGCCCTGGTTGAACCTGCGATAGGCGATCGAGAACGTCCATGGGGTCATGATCATAAGGCCGATCCGCCCTGGCTCAACGATCACTTCTGGAGCCCCCAACAGGCTTTCAGCAACGAAATAATACAGGGGGGTAAAGGCGATCAGGATGTGCAAACCTGTCAAAGCAGCCGCGGTGATCAGCATGAACCGGCGAATCAAGTTGTAGGAGGGTTCATCCTTGGAAAGGGCAGTAGATGCTGCCAACAGCATGATGATTGGTGATTCGATGATCAATGCTAATGGGAATACGATCCCTCCATAGGCAGCCAGGTTTATGGCCGGATTGGGCATCCGGGCAACGAAGGCGCTCACCGCAGGCAATTCGACGCCCATCAAAAGCCAGCTGGCAGCTAAGGGCCACCAGGTCGCAAAAATCCGGCGGTATGAAAGTTGAGGAGAGGGGGCTGTCGAGATCACGCCCAAATTATACGTCAATTCACCAATCACAGGCGATCAATAAATTGCTAATTCATTGATATATATATACACTTCTGACAAAATGATTAGGATTGACACTCTCTCACAGGGAACGTCAAAAAGGGTGTTATCCTTGTATCCGTCTCGTTCATTGATAAGCATTTTTAGGAGTTGAATATTGGAAAACCAAGAGATATTAATCCAAGAAGAACCCTCATACCTGGATGCTGCGAAGGATGGGAAATCCAGTGGATGGCGATATATTGCTGGTACTTTTTCAATCTTGTTCATCTGGCTGATTTTGGGTGGCATCGCGACTGCATTCTTGATGATAATATTCGCTGTAGTCCAGGGTTTGAGCCTGACAGATATCACCCAATTGATCTTTGATCCCAGCCTGCTGGGATATATCCCCTATTATTTGGTGCTCAATACTGGATTTCTTTTTTTCATTTTTGGTATCTGGCTGAGCGTCCTGCTGATCCACCGCAGATCGCTGCGCAGCCTGGTGACCTGGAAAAAGTCTGTCAACTGGAGGCGCATTGGAGTGGGATTTGCGATATGGGGCGGATTAATCTTGATTGGCACAATACTCGAATATCTAGTTTGGCCGGAATCTTTCACTGTGAATTTTGATGCAAGGATTTTCATCCCCTTCGCCGTTCTAGCAATCCTCATCACCCCCATCCAAACAACAGCCGAGGAGTTGTTTTTTCGCGGCTATCTCGTACAGGGCGGCAGTCTGATCAGCAGGAATTGGATTTTTCTGTCAATTTGGTCGGGTGTCCTATTTGCCTTGCCGCATTTCAGCAATCCAGAAGTAGCTGAGAATATAGTCGTGGTGATGCTTACTTTCTTTGTGTTAGGGGCATTTCTGGCCTATATATCGCTCAAAGATGGCACGATCGAGCTCGCAATAGGCGTACATGCGGCAAATAACCTTTTAGCAGGTTTGCTGGTCACATTTCCTGAGTCGGTCTTGCCGACGCCTGCAATCTTGACTACTACTCATTTCGAACCGGTTTATTCATTGATCTCCATGCTGATCATGTGCACGCTGATGTACCTGCTGGTATTTGTATGGCGCGGGGGGACAAAACGGGTAGCAGAGGCAGAGACAAGCATGGGTTGACCAGTGAGAGGAGCGGCTTATGTACCATATTTTTGCGGTCTCTGATGCTACCGGAACTACTGCTGAGCGAGTACTAAGAGCTGCACTATCCCAATTCGACGCGTCACAGATCACCGTGACGCGTTTTGGTGGAGTCCGCACGGTAGATAAAGTCATTGAGGTGGTGACTGAAGCAGCGAAGGCGGAAAGCTTCATCGTGCATACGATAGTAAGTGAAGAGCTGCGCCGGGTGATCTTGAAAGAAGGTCGTGAGCATAATGTCACCACGATTGATTTGATGGGTCCCCTGCTAGCCCGGTTGGCGGAGCTGCTTGCAACGCCCCCACGATCCGAACCAGGTTTGTTTGATCCGTTCGATCCGAGCTACCAGCAGCGCATCGAAGCGATCGATTTTACTGTCAGGCATGATGACGGGCAAAACTACTTAGATCTTGATCAGGCTGAAATTGTACTCGTCGGTGTCTCCCGGACATCGAAAACCCCGCTGAGCTTCTATCTCGGTTATCGTGGCTGGAAGGTGGCCAATGTGCCCATAGTGTTGGACATTGAACCGCCGAAAGAGCTGTTTGATCTGCCAAAAGGTCGCGTCGTCGGATTGACCATCAATCCGGAGCGGTTATCCGGGCTGCGTAAAGCACGGGCCCAAAGGATGGGCACATACAGCAAGGATTATGCAGAATTGGAGCATATCCACCTGGAAATGGATTATGCTTTCCGGCTGTTTGAAAGAAGGCGCGATTGGCCGTTGGTGGACGTGACGACCAAATCGATTGAGGAGGCAGCCGCAGAAGTGGTGGTCCTCTTGGGTAGGTCGATAGATGCCATGTGAGTAATTATCGGTTATTAGAGATTGAGAGTGATCAACAGTATTTATTTTCAAAAAGGTATAATTGCAATTTGGTCAGTAGACAAGGAACAAAATGATTGAAGCTTCTCTAGATCCTGAGAAACAAGAACAAGCCAGGGAATATGCCCATATTCGTCGCAGGTTGTTCGTCGGAGACCTGGCATTGGCTGGCATTTATGTAATCCTTTGGCTGGTGACTGGCTGGTCGGTTGATCTGAGGAATGTTCTTCTCAGTGTGACAACCAATGAATGGCTGGTCGTGGCCGGATTTGTGCTTGTTTTTGGAGGGATTTACTTCGTGATCGACCTGCCCCTTAGCTACTATTCCGGATTTATTCTTCCCCACCGTTACGACCTATCGAACCAGTCATTGGGTGAGTGGATATTTGACATGCTGAAGGGGGTGTTGGTGGGCGGTGTGCTGGGATTGATCGTGATCGAGATCGTTTATTTTGTACTGCGAATATCACCGGGTCTCTGGTGGTTGTGGGCGGGTCTGATCTTATTATTCTTCAATATCATCTTGGCCAATCTTGCCCCAGTGCTGTTGCTGCCGCTGTTTTATAAATTTGTGCCCTTGGAAGAAGATCACGCCGATCTCGTGACCAGGTTGATCGACCTGGCAGATCGAGCCGGAACCCGGGTGCGGGGTGTCTACAAATTCGATATGAGCCGGCGAACCAAGGCTGCCAATGCAGCCATAACCGGGCTGGGTAATACGCGGCGAATTATCCTGGGTGATACTCTGCTCAATGAGTTCTCCGATGACGAGATAGAGACTGTCCTGGCTCACGAGCTGGGTCACCAGGTGCACCACGATATTCCGATCGGTATACTGGTGGAAAGTGTGATCACCTTGGGTGGGCTGTATCTGGCCTCTCTGGTATTGCAGTGGGGGGTGGTGGTGTTTGGCTTCGATGGTGTATCTGATGTTGCCGCAATGCCCTTGTTTGTTCTGGTGGTTGGGTTTTACGGCCTGGTGACAATGCCGTTGGGGAACGCCTACTCCCGCCAACGAGAGCGCCTGGCGGATGAATATGCCCTGCGGGCGACTGGAAAAGGGGAAGCGTATGCCTCTGCTCTGACCCGTCTGGCGAACCAGAACTTGGCGGAAGCGGATCCGGAGCCCTGGGTGGAATCACTACTCTATTCTCACCCGGCATTATCCAAGCGCATCGCCATGGCGGAAAATTACCAATAACTAATATCCAATCCCTAATATCCAATAACCAATATCTAATATCCAGTATCTATCTTCCCTTAACCTAAAGATCCCACCTCCTCCTCAACCGCTTCCAAAATCTCCCCAGATTGAACCAACGCCTTCATCTGGTTGTGGTCAGGGTATAAAGGTCGATCTTCGTCGAGGTGGGAGACATGCTTACGAATAACTTTATGGGCTGCTTGGACACCCTTTCCAGGTGTGAAATCTCGGAAATCCAATGCCTGTGCCGCGGCCATGAATTCTATCCCCAGCACGCCATAGCTGTTATCCAGGATCTGGTGGTTTTTGATGGCGGTATTCATCCCCATCGAGACAAAATCCTCCTGATCGGCAGCTGCGGGTATGGATTGAATGCTGGCCGGTGCCGAGAGCATGCGCTGCTCGACGATCAACGTGTCGGCTGTATACTGGCTGAGCATCATCCCGGAAAACATGCCCGCCCCTTTGGTCAGGAAGGCCGGTAGGCCGACGCTCAAGGCGGGATTCGTCAATCGATTGAGCCTTCTTTCCGATAACACGGATACCATGGTGATCGCCGCGCCAGCCATATCCATTGGCAAAGAAACGGGCGTGCCTTGGAAGTTCGCCCCGGTGAGAGTGAGCTTATACTCAGGCAGGAAGACTGGATTATCGCCCACCCCATTCAGCTCGATTTCCACCTGGGTGCGAGCAAAATCGAGTGCATCATGGGCAGCGCCAATAACCTGTGGAGATGAGCGCATCGAGTAGGCATCCTGGACCTTGGTTTTGATTGCACCAGATACCAGGTCGCTGCCTTCCATCAACCGCCGGAGAGCTTTGGCAGTTCGCACCGCGCCTGGGAATCCACGCACTTCATGCAAGCGCACATCGTATGGTTTCAGGTTGGCGAGCAACGCTTCCAGGCTCATCGCACAGGCGATCTCGGCTTGTTTTAACCAGCGCTGCATATCGTAGAGCTGTAAGGCGCTCATGGCAGTCAGCAAATTGGAACCATTAATCACCGCCAACCCATCCCGAGCTTTCAAACCTGGAATTGGGATGCCGGCCCGGTTTAAAGCCTCATCACCTGGTAGTCGCTCGCCCTGGAAAAACGCTTCCCCTTCACCCATCATCAGTAAGGCGATCTGGGACATCGGCGCCAGGTCGCCTGAGGCGCCCACAGAGCCTTTCTGGCAAACCACCGGGGTGACACCCATGTTGAGCATATCGATCAGCGTTTGAGTAATTTCCGGGCGGCAGCCGGAGTTGCCATGCGCGTGGACATTGATCCTGCCAGCAATGGCGGCTCTAACATACTCAATTGGTGCCGGATCACCAATACCAGCCGCATGGTTGTAGATCAAGTAGCGTTGAAATTGCTCCACCTGATCATCGTTCAGCACAACCTCAGAAAACTCACCGATCCCAGTGTTCACACCGTACATGATCTCCTTGGCCTGGATCTTTTCCTCCAGCATTGCCCGGCAGGTGTTAATCCTGTCAAGTGCCTCGGGGTGCAGTGCTACCTGTTCCCCATCTCGAGCGATGCCGACCAATTTTTCAATTATGAGATCTGAGCCATCTAACACGATTGTCATTGTTGATTTCCTTTATTGTGAAGTAATAATCCAATGGATGAAATATAATCCGGAGATCTCTATCCGAATAAGTTATTTCCAGCTGAAATCAATTGGTGCACTTAATTATAGTACGATTGAATCTAATAAATTAGCATCATGGTCGTCGATACTGAGCAAATAGATTTCCGCCTCTTACTGGTTACAACGCAGAGCGTTGTAACCAGTTTTTCTCCCATTGTGACTTTCATAAGGTTTTTTTGTTTCACCAGATCCTGGTTCAGTTTGGAAAAAAGTCATCTTTTCAATCGATAAATGACATTATTACCAATTTTTAACTTGACAGATACCCTGTAAATTTATTAAAATAGTGGTGAAATACACAATCAACCTACTTAAAGTAAGGGGCTTGGAAATGGATGTCTGGTACAGCGTAACAAAAGGTATCGTCAGAACCTATATGGCACTTTTCATGGATGGGGTCAAGGTGGATGGTCGCGAGAACCTACCCCCTGGTCCTAAGATCATCGTTGGCAACCATCCCCACGTGACAGATAGTTTTGTGCTGCCCTTCATTGTTCAGGAGAAAATCCACTTTTTTATTCAAGAAGAAACCTTCTCTCTCCCTGTTCTTGGGAAACTATTGGAATTAGCTGACCAGATTCCTGTGGTGATCGGCCAGGGCCAGGACGCCATCGCCATTGCGCGCGAGAAATTGCAAATGGGCAATGCGGTGGGTATATTCCCAGAGGGGCGTATGAGTGGTTCGCGTGAAGTCAGGCGGGCAGGTGCTGGGGCAGCATTACTTGCGATGGAAACTGGCGTGCCGCTGGTACCGATTGGCTTCTATGTTGAGCCGAAGTTTATCAAAGAGATCAAGGGTCATTTCCACGACCGGGATACAGTTGGCTGGTGGCAGTTTGGTGGCGATGTGATGGTGAACATCGGCGAACCCTGGCAGCTGGCAGTGCAGGAGAAAACCGATCGCAGCTACCGCTACCTGCGGGAGCTGACCGATAAATTGATGAACAACGTCCAGGATTTGGTCGACCAGGCCGCGAAGTCGTTTAATTATTAATTCCTGATTATTTCTTTAGACGATCGAAAGCTCACATTATCAATGGGGTTGTCATGAATGGCAACCCATTTTGATTCCTGTCCATTTGTTTTCACCATCTGGTTGGATTGATGCAGATGTAACGGCGAAGCATCGACAAACCAAAAATTATCTTTAGGCACTCTGTATCGATGCTTCGCCCCTACTCTGAAATCGTAGCAGATTCATATATACATCTAATAATCGATCTTTATAATTGATTGTAATCCTCGCCAAGAAGTTGGGAAAATCAAATTATCGAGGAAATTTCAATCACGGGAGTTTAAGATTTATGAGCACGTTAATCGCGATCACGTACGATACCGCAGACAAGGCCCCCCAGGCTTTGGAGAAATTAGGCGAGCTACAGAAGATGCAGTTGGTCACCCTGGAAGATGCTGCTGTGGTAGTGAAGGACCAGAAGGGCAAAGTCAAAGTCACTCAGACCCTGGAGAAAATGAACACCGGCAGCGCAGCCCTCTTCGGCGGCTTCTGGGGTTTGTTGATCGGTCTTTTATTCCTGGCACCAATATTTTGGGGCCTGTTCGGCGCATTGATGGGCGCATTGTTCAGCAAAGGCACCGACCTGGGCATCGATAACAAGTTCATCGATGATGTTGGTGATTCATTGGATCCCGGCGAATCCGCCCTGTTCATCCTGGTCGTGGAAGCCACCACTGACAAAGTTCTGCC
>CALBUI010000198.1 GCA_937968125.1 uncultured Anaerolineales bacterium
AATCTTGCAAGGTGTCCAGCACTTGAATCCTGTAACATTTCGAGTAATAAGTCGTTATATATAGTGAATGTGGGTGATGTTTAAGGAGATTGGGTTTCTCCCAGATCAATATCGGTAACACACCTATCACCCTAGTGAGCAATTATCGGTAATTAGCTCCTTCATTCCTACTTCTCCCTCCTGCACGCCGCCGCCTGGATTTCTCTCCTTTACCAGGCGGCAGGCGTTTAAATCAACAATACTCGGTCTGGAAGTCTTACAGACCGAGTATTGATTCTTGTCAAGGTGAAAATTGGTTTAAGCTGCGACTGCCATAACAGAAACTATCGATTAATTCACCTTCCTCATCGCGCAAGTAGGCACAATCTCCATGATCGTTCCAGACTGGCTCAATCCTTCCCCAATATAAGTTTTCCGGATCAATCACTCCAGCCTTTGTCCATACTTTGACGCTGGCCAAATCAATCAAAGTGTAACGAGGGAAGGTAAATACGTTTTGATTCTCGTCGCGCAGAGTCCAACCTTCCATAGGGATGAACTCTTCGAACTGGTTGCGAATAGTCACGTATTCGTCCAATGGGTGTGTTAGCGGCGCGTATTCTATATCAACGATGAACACCCCAGGCACCAAAGTAGGTGTCGGTGTGAGAGTCCTGGTTTGAGTAGCGGTAGGCAATGTCCCGGTGATGGTTGGGGTTATTGTTGGTGTGGCCGTGATGGTTATCGTCCCGGTTGGAGTTGGCGTTCTAGATGGTGTGGGGGTGAGTGTTGCGGTTTCGGTTATCCTTTCGTTCGAGATCGATGGAAGATAAATGGTTGATTGGATTGATGCTTGGGCGATGAAGACCATCCCAGCGACCAGCAGGAGACCAATACACCATTTAATCAATCTGGAAGATGTTTGATTCTTGGGAGTTCCTCTCATTGATTCAGCTTGAAAACTGTCTTGGAGCTATCATTAGAGGCGCAACCTCTCGGGATTAATGTTGATATTCCAGCTGGTCGCTCTGGGATCTTTGTTAACTATTTCAAGAATCCCATCTGACTGTACTTGATTAAACTCAGTGAGCCCTATTTTTATTTGGCACTTCGACTGCCCTCGCCCCTGGCGAGACCGGGGGACTGCATTCAGCTCAGCGCGAAATAATGATCCTTTATTCTCCTGCGGGTGCAACCAGGCCAGCCGATGAATAGCAGAAGGAGTCTTTCTTAATCCTCGAGTCATCTTTTAGATAACCACAATCTTTGTTGTCCTTCCAAAATTCTGCATCTCGATTCATGGATAACTCGTTGGAATTGATGGATTTTTTATTGGTCCAAACTGTCACCGTTTGGCCCACTTTAAGCGTGAATGCGGGGAAGTCGTATTTATTTCCTGTGTCGCTAGACATGCGCCAGCCTTCCAGCTCGGCGGTGTTGTTACCAATGTTCTTTATCTTAACCCACTCATCCAGGGGGCTGGTTGTAGGTTTGGGTTCAATATCTGCGAAGCAGACCTTCACTTTAGTACCCAAAAGATTTTGAATATTACAACCGGAGGGTGGTTTTTGCGTTGGAGTAGGTGTGGGGGTAATTGTTGGCTCAAAGTAGACGGCCGGCATGTAATAGTTGTTGATAGCGGTAGCCTGGGCAATGATCACGACGCTCAAAACCATGACAATTGCGAATCCCCATTTGATTTTGCTGGACATATGCCTTCTCCTTTCACGACCCTATTAATTTCCGTTTAAGTAGATTAATTATACTCCTGATTGAATTCCAGATATGTCACTGCTTGAGCGTCTCCCTCAAGTTCGGACAAACCTATTATGGATGTCATTGCGAGCGTTTTTTGCGAAGCAATCTCATCACTGGCAGATTGCCACGCCGCAAGAAGAGCACTTGCGGCTCGCAATGACAACAGACCGTCCAAAGAGTCCGATCTTTTGTCTGAAGGTCAGGTCTGCCTATTGACAAGAGGGTCTTTGCCGCGGTACAATCGCAATAAATAGAACAAGCGTTCTTTTGGTGAATGGGAAATCTGCTGGGAAATGAAACCCCGTCCGGCATTGTGGGCTTACCTGCGGCGGGCGCTGCGCTCGCTGATCTTTGCCAGCCGGATTATGCGTCCGGAGGGTGAGATCGGCCGTGCTTTGCAGGATCTGGCGCGACGCGAGATGCGCCCCGAAGATGAAATTGCTACTGACCTGCTGGCGAATGCGATTGCTCGCCACCAGGCTGCACAAGATAATCTGCGCCGCTGGCATGAGCTCACCCCGCGCGAGCAAGAGGTGAGCGCGTTGGCGTGTCTTAACCTGACCAATGTCCAGATTGCTAAGTGCTTGATGATCTCGCCTGAAACCGTTAAAACCCACGTGCGCAATGTGCTGGCCAAGTTCAACCTGCGCAGCAAAGGTGAACTGCGACAGATACTGGGGGATTGGGATTTTAGTGCCTGGGTGGAAGCAAACGTGACCTGCAAAGAGGTGAGTGTAGCAAGGCCTGAGGAGATCGCCTCCTGACCATTACAGCTAAGCTGCTTCGTGTAGCGTATTTTGCGACATATTGTGGAGGATGGCATTCCACTTGGGCTGTCGTAAGCGGCAATTCCATTAACTGGCAGGACCACTTATAATGTGGCAGAACATCTGCAACCTCTACTGGTTCTCTGAAAAGGCGCGCGAACATGGAAGGCTCTGAATCAACAAAGATATTGGCAATCATCCCCGCATATAATGAGGCAGGGAAAATCGGGAGGGTGGTATCCGCGGCCTGCGAGCACCTGCCGGTGTTGGTTATCGATGATGGTTCGCGAGACGAGACGGCACAGATTGCAGAGAGCTCTGGCGCAAAGGTTTTCCGCCAGAACCCCAACCAGGGAAAAGGACTTGCCCTGCGAGCTGGTTTTCTGCACGCGATTGAGGCGGATTTCCAGGCCGTGGTGACCCTGGATGCAGATGGGCAGCATGACCCCAGTGAGATTCCTGCTTTTTTGAGTGCTTTTGGGAATACTCACGCAGATCTGATCATTGGAGAACGGGATTTTACGCAGATACCACCTATCCGTAGAATGGCGAACACCCTAGGGAAATGGAGCTTCTCATGGGCGGTTGGCCAACCGATAGGTGATAACCAATCTGGATACCGTTTGATCAGCACCAGGATGATGAAGGCAGTTCTCGGCAGCCAGGAATCCGGATTCGAATTCGAAGTGGAGATGATCGTTATTTGCATTCAACGTGGATATAGGCTCGAGTGGGTACCGATCCGCACCATATATGGGGGTGAAGGCAGCCACATCCAACCGTTGAAACACACGATTGAATTCACCAGGATGGTGCTACAAACCCGACGGAAGATGCGAGATTATTGAAGGCAGTCTGAAATTTCAGGGGGAAACAAAATAAAATACTTGAAACGAAGATAAAAACTTTATAACTGAGCCTAATCACGTGTACGAACTTTTGTTCACATATTTTCCTTGCCAGTGGACTGTAACAGTTTTCTGTCAAAATCGTTTTTTTAAGTGAGCAGGACGCCTTAGAATCAAATTGGGATTTGGGAAAAAAGACGCAAGGGTTAAACTCCTTTTACGCATCACTTTATGGAGGCGACGATCTAAATGATAAAGATCGTCGATTACCTCGCCTATATCAAATAGGTATTAGGTGAGTCAGCGGAGGAATTGGACCACTTTGCCTGTTTTTTGATTTTCGAAAGGTAGTTGGCAAATGAGAACAGTAATTGGATTTATCATATTCTTGGGATTTGTATTTTCAACTTGGCCAGCTGAAGCACCTGAGCAAATCAACCAGGATTATGAGGACATAAATCATGAAGGTTCTACCTGGCTTGATAAGAATGGTCTGGCCTGGGATTTAACTCGCTGTGACCTGAACGTCTCTTATACCTTGGACATGTCAGGTTACTATCCTCCTTTCAAGAAATCGGAATGGTCGATGGTTGGGATAGGGAGTGGTGCATGGGCTTGGATGACATCCGGCGCGCCTAGCGCCTCAGTTACAAATCCAGGACGCAACGATATGGATGACAAACTGCACCTGGGAAGCCTGCCGAATAAATATGACGAAACGAGTTATGACGTTCTTTACCCCAATCAGATCGTGAGTGATCCAATTGGTGATCCCTGGAGTAACTTTGGTATTTGGTTCGACCGGGATGGGGTTGCAAAAGGTCAAGAGAAATTTTGGGGGCTTAAATCTGGAGCAACTTTTGATACTGAGGGAATTTATGATGTAAAACTTGATTATCATGCAGTCGATGATTCGCAGGGTACGGTATTTTCAACTGTCAATGGTATCAGGACTGGATTTTATAATGATTGGCGAGATGGTATCCCAGAATACTACCCTGTGGGAATGAGTTTTTCTGGTGATCTCACCAATGTAAAGGTTTTTGCTTCGGTGTGGGGGGAAAATGTGAAGGTGACAGATATCCAGGCTACTGGTTGCTTATCATTGCCATAATACTCCGTAATAAACATCCCGGTATGAGATTCCTGGGATAATCCACGATTGGTGGTTTGATCAAGATTTTTGAGAATTAACTAAACTCGTCCGGACTGATTTTCATATCATTCGTATACAGATGCCGGTAACGGATCACTCCCAGCAACAGGACAAATTGCAGGGAGGCGACGAAGATCGTCGCGAACTGGTAGTAGTAGAACAAGAACAAATTAATCATCGTCAGGTACACCAGCAAAATGATATAGCTGATCCTCAAACCTTGTGATTCGTTACCAATTCTCACCTGAATGGCACTATAGACTAACAACGTTCCTGAAATCATATGGACTGCTTGTAATGCAGCGAACCAGAGTATTTCTGGTGAGGACCAGCTGCTCGTCGAGGCGGAGAATTCCAACATCGATACGATCGAAACAACAATAGATGAAATTCCGAGAATCCCAACTCCATAAATAAGGAAATTGCGTAGTCGCAGCTGGTTAATATATTGCTTTTCAATTGATACCAATCGATTGGGGATCTTTTGCCCCCAACCCGGTCTGGTAGGTGACAGGCTAATTTGATCATCATCAAAATAACCCAAAAGATCAGTAGCCAAGCGGGTTAATTCGGGATTTTCATCCCTTTCAATGACATATCCTAAACGTTTTTTGATCTCCTCGTATTCACGTGAATCCAAATCGTGATCGAGAACTTCTTCCATTAATTCCATCACTGTATACAGTTCTGTCCGAGAACGTCTGGGACCTGGTCTCTTAATTTGCAGGTATGCCAAAACACAAATTAAGAAAAAAGCGTAAATTATTGGTGCAGCAGGCGGGAAAAAATAATCATAGGATTGGGTGATGAACTTTCCCACTTCATCGATAAAAAGACCAATTCCAACCCCTGCCATAATCGCGGATAACCAATAAACCCAGCGGTTCGCCAGCACGAGCGGCAGCATAGCGGCGAGAAATAGAAGTAAGCCACCCCAAAGTACATGGGAGATGTGTAATACGCTGTTACCCAGCTGTGGGTAGCCTGTGAGAGCTAAAAATAACCTGGTCAGTGACACGGACAAGGCGAAACTGAGCAGAGTAAGGAGCAGGTATGTGCCGACCCTCGGTCTTCGGACAGGTTTGCGAATTGCGTGATTATAGGGGCGCATGATTATACCTGGGGATTATATCTTGTTGTTTATACTTTGTCGCAGCGATAAGTGTTCAATGTATGTGAGGATTTCCCTTTATCCGCAAACAAGTAATTGAACCGCTTGATGACTACACATTACAGATCGCTTCCTGGATGTGGGCTTTTGAAAACTCTAGCATGCGAACTCTGCGGGCGATCGAAGGAATCAATTCGGACATATTGGAATGGGTGGGAACACAATCAGCACACTTCTTTATCATCTGGCTGCGATTGAGGTTGATTGGTTGTTTGCAGACATCCACGAAGAGGATGAGTTCACACCAGAAATTGGGGATTTGTTTCCTTATGATGTGCGCCAGCCAAATGGGGATTTAACTGTGCTAAAGGGACACTCGCTGGACGACCATCTCCATCGCTTCACAGAAGTCAGAAAAATTTGTGGAATTACTTGTTGGTATGCCCGATGAAGAATTTCAGCGAGCCCGCAGATTCCCAGACAATACAGTCACGCCGTGTTGGACGATAATGCTGCATGAAGCTGAGCATTGAGGACAGATCATGGCAATTCGAGAGGCATGTGAGTATTCAAGAATTGATTAACTGGAATTTGATATCTCTAGTAATCTAAATGCCGCGCAGCTTTTGCGGCTTGATCCTGATCACCAGATCGTAAGAATTATTGAATTCATCCTCGGTCATATTGATTTGTTTCAAACCTCGGCGATATTTCTTGAGATATTGGTCCATTTCAAATTCTGGTACTTTTGAATTCAGAATCGTCGCTTCACCAAGGATAACTACGATATCTTCACCAGAATCACTACTATCTAGGTTTAATGAAACCCATGGATGATTTCTGATATGTCTGACTTTATGTGCTTCTGGTTCGGAGAAGATTAGAATCGATTCTTCATTCCAAAGAAACCAGACTGGTCGCGGTTGTGGTGATCCTCGGCTGTCAGTTGTCGTCAACCAGATTATTTCTTCTTTAGCGAGCCGGCTGGCAGCCCGTTTTCCAAAGGGGGATTTGAAGTCAATCATAGTTTCCTCCATGCATCGGTTTTGATATTAAAATCCAGTCTGGCGTGCGTTTTCGCGATATTGACAAAAACCACAATTTGGGTTTGCCATCGGTGGGTCTGGAGAATCGAGCACCGCTAAAACTGTATCAAGAAAATCCAAAAAAGAATTATCATCTTTTGGACATTCCAGCCAGGTGACGTCCCCTTCGTAAGCCAAATTCCCGTTTTCTGTACGATTCATTGAAACAGGCTCCACGCACAATAAACCCATTTTGGTGATTGGGCTGAGGGAGAATTTTCCGGGATTTGGATTTTCTAAGGAATAAGAATATGCGTTCAGCTGGCGAGAGTAGAAACTTATATGTTCAGGTTTTGGTTTTGTAGTCTTGAAATCAACAACTGCGAAAGAGCCATCATCGAATTCTAAGACGGTATCAAAAATGCCACGTATATAGCAGCTAGAACTCCGGTTGGGGAAAGAGATTGATTCAGAATAGACCCATTTCGAGGCATAGGCAACTCGCCCTGGAGGTAATTCTGGTGAGATTTCATCCGCTGGTAATTCGTAAAAGAAATCTTTCATCAACAGGTCGATGGTGGAGAAGATTTTTGGAAATACCATTGAAGGCCTATTGAATTTTCGAACGACCTTCAGGTAGAAACAACGCCGGCATTCATCCCATAAAAATGTCAAATCTGATGGGCTGAGCTTGTAGTTATTTTCCATTGAAGTTATTTCCCTGTGTGTGGCAGTATTTGTTCATTTATAACTGCGCAATTGCCATATTTATTCAATTCAAAAATTGCTACTATGAAATCGGCTAATTTTCCTCCTGGAATTAACAGTCAAAGGGGTTTCAAGCCTAGAGGATATTCTCTGCAGTCGTCTGGAGTAAATCCCAGGCCTGCTTGACATGCTTCTCTTCGGTATAAGTTTGTCCTACACACATTCGCAATGTGAAGTGTTCATCCAGGTTTGTATGAGTCAGGTACATTTTCCCACTTTGGTTTAGTGAATCAAGCAGTTGCTGGTTTACTTCATCACCGCCTGTATGCCGAAAACATACCAGATTCAAGGGAGGAGATACTGCCAGCTGAAAATTCGGATCCTTATCTACCCATTCTGCGAATTGTTGGGCAAGCTCAACGTGCTGCCTGATGTGGTGCCGTAAGCCTTCAACCCCATAATAACGGATCACAAACCACAGTTTTAGCGATCTAAATCGCCTGCCAAGCTGGATATGCCAGTCGCGGTAATCGATCACCGCACCTGATTCGGTGGCTTTGTTGCGCAAGTATTCTGGCAGAACGCTAAACGTCTTGATTAAGCTGGCTCGATCGGCAACATAAAAGCAATCACAATCGAAATTGGTAAACATCCACTTATGGGGATTAAAGCAGTAACTGTCGGCAAATTCTAATCCATCGTTGATGTAGCGGAATTCGGGAACCAAGGCCGCAGTGCCTGACATAGCCGCGTCTACATGCAGCCAAAGCCCTTCTTCTACACATATCTCTCCGATTTCTCGGACTGGATCGATGGCATTGGAAGAGGTTGTACCAACGGTAGCACATACAAAGCTGGGAATTAATCCAGCCTCCCGGTCGGCTTCAATTTGCCTGCTGAGCAATTCAGGGCGCATTGAAAATTGTTCATCCACATCGATCAGGCGCAGGTTATTCTTTCCCATGCCAGCGATTTTGACTGCTTTATCGATGGAAGAATGTGTTTGGGTGGAGGCGTACACAATCAGCTTATTTTCTATGCCGTTTTCATTACTGCTAAAATTTGTACTGCGTTCCCGAGCGGCTAAAAGAGCACTCAGGGTAGCATTGGAGGCGGTGTCCTGGATCACGCCGCCACCTTTAGTGTTGGACATGAATTTTTCCGGTAATCCAAGCATCTCTGCCAACCAGTCCAACACATGCGTCTCGAGCTCGGTACAGGCGGGACTGGTTACCCAGGACATCCCTTGAACACCAAGTCCGGCTGAAAGCAGTTCAGCCAAAATTGAGGGTCCAGAAGCATTGGCCGGGAAAAAGGCGAAAAAATTGGGAGATTGCCAGTGAGTGATTCCAGGCAGGATCAATTTTTCGATGTCCGCGATAATTTCATCAAAGGATTCGCCATTTTGGGGTGGGGCAGCTGGCAACCTCGCCCGTATCTCGCCTGGCTGTACCTGGGAGAGGACTGGAAATTGTTCGATATCCTCGTAGTAATCGGCGATCCAATCGACCATTTCTCGACCAAACCGGCGGAACTCATCCGGGGTCATGTGGAAGTTGTTTTTTTCACCTAGATTGTTCAAAATCTCCGTCTCCTGCGCATAGCCATTGAATTGATTCTAGTTAAGGAAGATTTGGATGGGATCTAAGTATTGGCTTTCTCTTCAGGTGATTCGCCAGACACAGGATCCTGTGTTTCTTCAGCCTCAGCTGCAAGCCTCTCCGCTTCAATTTTCTGCAGCTTGTCATTTGTATCTTGCAGCTCGGTCTGAGTGGATGCCAGCTGGCCTTCAAGTTCTGCGATTTGTTTGCGCTGGCTAGAATTCGCCATCCGCTGCTTTATCTGACCAGGTGTTGTGGCAAGGTAGCTGATTAATGCCCCTGCAACTAAGGCGATGAATAAGATCAATGCCAGAGAACCATGCGTCTCCCAAAGTAAGAAGCGAATTGAAACGATCTCAGTATTTTGAATAGCGAATAGAATTGCCAGGAAGGCGATAATGAATGAAAATATCAACAGGATTTGCATTGTCCAATCCTTTCCTTGAAAATGATGGCTCTGGTATGACTAATAATCCTAATTATAGGTTATTACTACCGATGTGCAAGAACTTGACCACGGATCTAAACTTTTGTCAGGATTAAATATACTCAATGGGTGAGTTCATACCAGAAGAGTTATTCAAATTCAACTTTTCGCAATCCAAAATTAGTCAACCAGGCTTCTTGTTGCAGCCCCTATTCCCAGGATTCAACCAGGTACTGTGGACATTGGTGATCCGGGAGAGGTTGTGAATGCCACCAAACCCAAAGATGTTCGTTAAGATGTTTCTCTTGCAGGTGGACGGTCAACCCAAATGCAAGAAACTCCCCCACATTGTTGTCATTGTATTCTCCATTTCGCTAGTGAAACTGGAGATTTGAGGAAATTTCTGCTGCTAATTCTGGATAGATATTGTTTTTTAGTATGTATTCTGATAGCCTGGTTACGATTCCTTTGATCGTATCTTGATTGAGCACATTTAGAGGTGCGGGCATTGATTTATCTGAAGTTTGATCAGGTTGGGATCGGAGATCAGTATTGTTGTTGGGAGAAAAGCATGATCATCAATGCAAATAAGCCCGTCACGCACATGAACGGAATTGCAATGATGAAACCAGCAACGACATAATGACCCCAAACTGCAAATGCTCGATTTAGAAATTTAGGACTGACGATATTAGAATCGGGAATCAAACCCTTCAAATCCTCAAGTTCTTGGGATTGAACTGCAATTTGTTCTTCTATTTGATCAAGTTTCATGCTCAACTGGTCAATTGTGATTTCAGCAGAGTCGCCTGAACCAGATTCTGAAGACATAAAAACCTCCTGGAAGTGATCGCCTCATTAATGTTTACCGCGGGGAAAACAGAATTGTTGAATAGGATTTATCAATTACAGTGAATTCTTTTGTCTGAAAACTACGATATTTCTCAAGGATAAATCTTGTTCTGTATCTCGCCTCAAAAAATGGCAACCAGCAAGAAATAGAAAATTGCGCCGAGAAGGAAAGTAGCTGGAAGAGTGACCAACCAGGCCATGGCTATTTGGGAGGCTAAACCCCAACGTATCATGTTGATGCGTTCTGCCGATCCAGCTCCAACGACCGTTGAACTGATCACTTGCGTTGTACTGATCGGTCCGCCCAGGAGAGCTGCTCCGAGTATTACAGATGTGCTGGCTATTTGAGATGAGAATGCGTGGAGTGCTCGAATCCGATATAAACCTGCTCCGATTGTCCGAATCACTCGCCAACCACCAAATAATGTTCCCAGGGCTAATGCACCAGCGCTAACAAAAACGACCCAGGAAGGAACAACAAATTCTGAGAGTACTCCAAATGCGACCAAGCCAAACGTCAGGATACCCATAACTTTTTGTGCATTATTTGTCCCATGGCTCAAGCCAAGGGTAATCATGGTTATCCATTGACCTTTTAGAAAAAACTGATTTACTTTTGGTGATAAACTACGGCCTAGCCAAAGAAACAAAAGCATTAGGATGTAGGCAAATATAAACCCCAAAATAGGTGAAATCAATAGCGCCAAGAGTACCCTGGTGAGGCCTGGTACTTGAATCGCATTGATTCCGTAACCCATCAAAGCTGATCCAACAAATCCCCCAATGAAAGCATGGGAGGAACTGGACGGGATTCCAAGCCACCAGGTTAAGATGTTCCAAAATATTGCTGCAAGAAGTGCAGCCATCGCGGTTGGCACCGTCACAGCTTCCTGACTGACAATGTCAGTGCCAATCGTCTCGGCCACAGCAACACCAAAGAGAAAAGGGCCGACGAAATTCGCCAGGGATGAAACTATCAGAGCAACTCTCGGCGACATCGCTCTTGAAGCGATAACAGTAGCGACAACATTCGCGCTGTTTTGAATTCCAGTCAGGAAATCATACAGCAAAGCGATAGCGATGAAGATGATTAACAATGGTTCAAACATTTATACTTTTGGTTACTTGAAGAACACATCATTGAATAAATAGATTTTAAACTTAGGAACCTTCATGCAGTCGGAGATTTATAACTAGGAATCAATATCTCATCCAGCCTTCACTGCGGATTGGGTAAGAAACAACTTCTAAAACGCCACCATTTTTGCTGTAGGCTTTCTCAGCACTGGTGCCACAATTTTCACAGAGTATGAACTCAACTCGAACATGGTTGTGGTATTTAACAATAATAAAACTTGTTGCCGGTTGCGTACAGTTGCCACAATTTTCCAGTTCCTGTTGAATTCGATTCAACTCCGCGGTCGGTATGTGCCACTCACCATCATCGTCCTGGTAAGCTTTGAGCGTACCTCGTCGGATACGGGCATGAATATTGTCAGAAGTGACACCTTGGCCAAGGATCTTTGCGGCTTGATAGATATCGACTGTTTTCAGATAATTGTCCCTATTTTTTTCTGAATCACTGGCTTGCATAACTGATGCTCGATAATTTATCCTAGAAAAATGTTGATGAAGACGGTTGGGTGATGTACCAGCATTTAATCAATTGGGGGATGTGACATGGTTCCGGGAATTTCAATTCCCAATAATTTGCAGACCGTGGGGGCTATCTGAAGTTGGGAGATGACTTCACCAGTATCTCCTTTACCAGGAATCCCTGGTCGGATTAAGTAGAGCGGCACCTCCCTCACTTCAGCAGTCGTGCCTCCATGCAATCGATCGTCATTAATTCCATGATCCCCAGTAACCAGAACGTTGTACCCAATCTGGATCCATTCAGCGATCAAGGCGCTCATGTACATATCCTGAAGGATCGCCTGATTGCGATATTCGGCTGAATCAGCTCCGAAAGATTCGCCCTTGAAATCCATCCCCATCGGGTGGATGAGCAAATAATCTGGATTGAAGCGTCGGGCTAACATTCCACCGGTCACGAATAGCTCGATGTCCGGGTAGTCGTCTTCGGTGTAGAAGCGCCCGTGCTGAATGAGCAAAGACTCGTCATTTACTTCGCGATCTTCAATCCTGTCGTAAGGTGTACGATTGTACAGCTCAGAAAACCAGAAATATGCTGCCGCGGCAGTTGATTTCCCTGCTTCAGTTGCTGCCTGGAAGATGTTCGGTTTATCAGAACGGCGCTCGATGTAATTCGCAAATATTCCGTGCTCAGACACTGACAATCCAGTATGCACGGTCTCATACATCGGACGTGACATGCTGGGTAGTTCTCCGATCACTTTGTATAGGCTGGCTTGCTTAGTCTCTACTAAGTGACCGAGAAAACCCATCCCAGCCACAGCAGCATCATAGCGTAGAGCGTCAGAAAGGATTAAGATTACTTTGTTGTTTTCCATGTTATTTCATCATTCCGGAATGAGTTGTTTTCTCCTTGAGTACAAGAATCTTTGCTAACAAGAT
>CALBUI010000199.1 GCA_937968125.1 uncultured Anaerolineales bacterium
TCTGCTACTCAAACACTGCTATGGCTCGCACTGGAGAGCCTGTGCCACCACGAATTTTGAGCGGCAAACCGATAAAACGAAAACGACCTCGGTCAATTAATAGATGCAAATTTACCATGTTTTCGTAATGGGTAAATCCCATCTCTCCACAGATACGATGTACCTCCTTGTTGGATACCTTGCGTATCCCGGGAGACAGGGTTTCTACACCAAAGGCGGCAATTTTTTGCCTTCCTAACCAGCCCGCAGCCTCAACACTCAATCCGGGTCCATGTTCCCAATCATCTGTTCCATATGCCCGTCGAAAGTGATCTGTATATAACAACACCGTGTCCCCTATCTTTATTGTGTGGTTGGATACATATAATGCTTTCTCTAAGTCTTCGACTTCAATTAATTCACTCAAACCCTTTTCCGATAAATCCAGATAGATCCCTTCAGTATAGAACATGGATAATGGCATCCTATCTATTGATTGGCTCTTAAATTCCCGAGCCATGTGGTTGAATGCATCCACATGGGTGCCAGTATGCTCTCCCATTTCGATTTTATTCACTCCAGGCGTAGCTGTTTTTGGATCCGTTTTTCCCTCCCACTCTTCATGGGTAGCATGCACGCTAATTCTCACTTGTGGCAGTCCTGGATACACAGGCATTCCGCTAAAGATCTCTTGACTGAGGTCGATTATTTCAATCATCTTTTTCCCTTTGGCGTCTTGCTCAATTTTTGCTTGACCATTTTGAAAGAAATCTAGCTACCCGACAGTTTTCAAAAATAGCGAATGGAAGCTCACTCCAGTCAGTTTTACCAAAGTGTCCGGTGGCTAGAAGAAAATCTAACTGTTTTATAGGTCAACATATATAACACAAAACAAGAATTTATCTTCGAAGAGTCCATGAAACGAGTCAACTGAAAAAGTGATCTGCTGAAACAGAACAGGCTAATACTTTTATTTTTCTCGATACAACGCCGGAGCCCCGTAAAGACAATACGGGACAGGCGTTGTATCGAGTTCGGTTTGTGGTAAACATTCCTAATTCCCCCATTTTTGTCGTGATATACTAAACCGTTCTTTGAAATTGCCAATCTCTATTCGACAAAAATGCAGGTGTTAGAGGAACCTGCATTCTGGTTGAAAACAGGGGAGCACGACATGCAGCAATCACAAGACGGATATTTGATAATTGCGGATATTACTGGCTATACAGCTTTTCTAAGTGAATCTGAGCTAGATCACGCCAAGGACAGCCTGAGGGATCTCTTGGACCTGCTGATCGAAAACACCATTCCCCCGCAGGTGATCTCGCGGCTGGAAGGTGATGCTGTGATCAGCTATGCCCCAGAAGGCAGCTTCCAAGAGGGGCAAACATTAGTTGAACTGATCGAAGGGACCTATGTCGAATTCAGGCGGGCATTGGACCTGATGGTGCTCAACACCTCCTGCAACTGCCTGGCCTGCCGCAACATCGGCAACCTGGATCTCAAGTTCTTCGTCCATTACGGCAGGTTCGCACTCGAACCCCTGCCCGCATATACAGAACTGATCGGGACGGATGTCAATCTCATTCATCGCCTGACGAAGAACAGTGTGACAAAAGATCTTGGCTACCACGCCTATGTCCTGTATACCCAGGCTGCCCTGGAAAATCTTGGCATACCTGAGCTGTTCGATCAACTTACTCCCCATGTTGAGAGCTACGAACACATCGGGGAAGTGAAGGTTTTTCTGCTGGATATGCATCCTGTCTGGGAGACCAGGAAGCACCGCTATCACACCGTGATTGAATCAGAGCAGGCGGTTTATGTGTTGGAAGAAGAGTTTCCAATAGCACCTGCGCTCCTTTGGGAATATTTTACAAAACCAGAATACAGAGCTATTGTCTTGGGCTCGGACAGCCAGCGTATTGAGGAGATAAAAGAGGGACGCATCACGGATGGCAGCGTGTACATCTGCGCCCACGGTAAGAATAAGATCGAGCAGACAATCGTGGACTGGCATCCATTCGAGCAGTACACTGTAAAGACTCCTGTCCCAGGTGGTGGTTTCAACTACACAACAACTTGTTTGACGCCGGATGAAGCTGGCACGAAAGCTACTCTTTATTTTGGAAAGACTCAGGAAGGACCATCCCTGATTCGCGGGTTGATGAACTATGGGAATAGGAAGATGGTGAAGCCGACCATAATAGAAGGGCTTGATGCGATGAAGGATCTAATTGAAAATGATATCAACGCGGGGAAGATAGCTCGACAACCTAAGATTCAGATTCCAGCTGACCAGATTGAAAACGCCTTGATCAAGAGCCTCGTGCAGGCCTGATATTCAAAAGTCGAACACTAAAATAAATCCAAAAACGAGCCCATTATGGGCTCGTTTAGTTTTACCAACTTTTGGTGATTTCTTGATCTTACGAAACGAGTTGGGGAAGCATCTCCTCAAGTATCATCTCCAGAGCGATAGTATGGCTGCAGCGTAAGCGGGTCTGGAAGAAATCACAATCACATTGCCATTCACCTAACTCGAAATTTACATTATGAGGGTTGTTTTCTCCCTCAAAAGTCACCTTGAACGCTTCGAAATGAATTCGATCGCGCTGATCTGCATAGCGCTTCGCTTTTTCAAGCTTTCCGATCATGCCATAATCCATCTGATATTACCTCCTTCCAAAGTGAGATTAATAACAAACAGGCACGCGTCAACAACGCGTGCCTGTGAAATCCTTCATTTGACGAGAACTCCCATAGCAGTATCTCTCCAGTGTTCACAGTATAAACTGAGTCGAGTGATGAGTCAACAGCTTAATAGAAATTCAGGCAAAATTGATTAAGATTACCTGAATTTCGCGGCCTCTTTTGCCAGGATGTGCGCCTGGCGAGTTGGTTCTGGGAGTCTGTAGCCCGTGTTACAGGCAAGGATGATCTGTACCGAGGATTCTAAATCCACACAGTGCCCAACTAATAAATCGGGTTCACATTCGCGCGAGTCCGGACGGCAATCCGTGCACTTCACCATCTGAGGTCAGAAGAGCGGTGCTGCCAGCTTCGCTCCCCAATGGCGCTAGCTCCCCGACCACTATCCTACAAGTTCTACGATTACCAAGAATGTCCCCAGAAAACCTTACATCTCTACTTTGTATTGACAGAGTGACAATGGTAGAAGAGTGCGTTTCAATACCCGCCCAATATCGTATTCACTTGAGATAAGATTATATGATGACTTCTTGTCACAAGCTAATTATTTCTGAATATCTCTCTATTCAAGGTAAAATACAGCGTTCAACGACGATCATTCACATCCACACATTGTGTTTGCTGTAGCACATTCAACATCAGCTGGGATGTACGAAGGGAGTTACTGATGACAAACCTGTTGATCATTATCTTGGACGACTTGACGCGGCTTTCAGACTTGCTCGAGGCATTACGGGGGATTGGTGTGCCAGGGGTGACAATACTGGAAAGCGCGGGAGCATATCGAGTTGAGTCCTGGCTCAGCCGGGCAGGTTTTGGTGGGCTGGATCGCTTATTCGAGTCTCATGAGCTACGTCGCCGCACCCTTCTAGCGGCTATCGAAAGTGATGACTTGTTAGCCCAAGCTATGGCGGAGGCTGAGAGGGTGGTGGGCGGATTCGATCGACCTGACAGCGGCCTGCTATTGGTGTTGCCCGTCTCCCAGGTTAAAGGATTACACAAAGTGCAGCCCAAACCGTCCCAGGAGGCACTACCGCCCGCGGTATACCCAAACTGGGTAGCCTTGCGAGATAAGTCAGTTGAGGAAGCTGTCGTAATCCTTAATTTGGAACCAACCATTGTTCACCCTGACACTCCCTTGGATGAAACCGCTAGGTTGATGCTTATCCATCCCAATGTGCACGTGGTATGCGTGGTGGCTGATGATGGACGCTTAGTCGGGCTGTTAGGACTGCGTGCGTTGGCTGATGACATTTTCTTCCACATCATGCCTGAAGAATTTCTCAGGGAAATCCATGATTTGGAAGAAGCGATGGAATTTGCCGAACGTAGTCGTATGCGCACAGCTGCCGATGCCATGCGCGACCCAGTCTGGGTAAAACAAGGTGAGACCGTAAAAGATGCCTTCGAACGCATGCATGAACATAGACTGTCTGGTTTGCCAGTAGTCGATGAAAAATACCATGTGGTGGGTTATATCAATTTATTGGAACTCATTGCCCTATGCTGTGACCCTGAGGAAGAAAACAGCGAGAGGGACGCGCTATGAACCCAGTCTGGCTTGCAGGAGGCATTTTCCTGATTACCTATGCTCTGATCGTAACGGAGCGAGTACATCGCACCATAGCAGCTCTGCTGGGCGGGGTAGCCATAATTATCATTGGCGTGCTTGAGCAGGACCAGGCATTTGAATCGATTGACTGGAACGTCATTTTTTTGCTTGCTGGAATGATGATGATTGCCTCCATATTAAGCGAAACAGGTCTCTTTCAATGGATTGCAGTAAAGAGCGTACAATTCGGAAAAGGAAGCCCTTACCGCATCATGGTTGTCCTGGTGGTCGTCACAGCTGTCACTTCTGCATTGCTAGATAATGTGACCATAGTTATATTAATGGCGCCGGTGACTTTATTTATCGCCGCCAGCCTGAGGGTTAGCCCAATACCATTCCTAATTGCAATAATCCTTGCTTCAAACATAGGCGGGACTGCGACCCTCGTTGGTGATCCACCGAACATATTAATTGGCAGTGCAGCTGGCATTGATTTTGTCACCTTCGCTGCCAACCTTACCCCTATTGCCCTTATTGTCCTGATTGTTTTTGTGGTCATAGCCCGGATTCTCTTTCGGAGGGATTTGAAAGATGTTACCAGCGATGCGTCCGGAATTGAGGCGATGGATACCTCCGAATTGATCACAAACCGCCCATTGTTGAGAAAATCACTGGTCGTTATGGCTGGTGTAATCCTGGGATTTCTATTCCATGGAGTGCTGCATCTCCAACCGGCTACAATTGCCTTGGCTGGCGCGACGGTCTTGATGTTGTGGGGGCGAATCGACCTCGAACATGTGTTGAACGAAATCGAGTGGACTGCACTCTTCTTTTTCATAGGTTTATTCATTCTCGTGGAGGCGTTGGTGACGGTGGGCATTATCGAGTCTGTCGCAGAGGCTGCACTACGCCTGACCGGCGCCAATCTACAGATGACCTCAATGTTACTACTATGGCTGTCCGCAGTTGCCTCGGGAATTGTGGATAACATCCCCTACACGGCAACCATGATCCCCGTCGTCGAGAATCTTGGAAAAGCTATGCCAATCGGACCTTTGTGGTGGTCCCTGGCTTTGGGTGCCTGTTTGGGAGGCAATGCTACGCTGGTGGGTTCTGCGGCCAATGTGGTCGTTGCCAACCTGTCCGAAAAGAGCGGGCACCCGATTAGTTTTGGCAATTTCCTGCGCTATGGCGCCATCGTCACATTTGTTTCCATCGCTCTGGCCAGCGTATATGTCTGGGTGCGCTACCTATAGGCACACGGATATAATGCAATTCGGAAGATGCGTTGCGGTTTAGTAAACTGACCAATTATTGATATCCCATATTAATTTCCATCCAATAAACTTGATCAGGACTAAATCAGTTAATTTTTACTGAAATTTCTTTGCAACCTTTTCAACATGTTGAAAATGGGGGAAGAGTTCAGATTGCGGCTCCTTAGTTCGATGACGAGATCCACCTTGCTAAATTCAAATCACTGCCATCCCCGGCAGTCAGCCGTGAATGCCATCCAACAAGCTGTTGCTCAAGGAGGTGATCCGAGTGAAATCGGTGAAGCCGAGCAGGCTGCCAATTTTGCTCCTCAATGGCTCCAGTAGTGCTATTGCAGACCATTAATCATTTTGACAACCTCCTGATTTTCTGCTACACTAACTATGTCGTTTAACGACATATCAGTAATCATCATAATGAGGTGGGGTTTGGTAAGGAAATGATCAATCAGGAATTTGAGGAAGTCCCCCCCGAGTTGACGCCGTTGCGCGAGCCAACATTTTTCATCTTGCTGGCGCTGTCCAAAAAGCGCAAGCACGGATACGCCATCCTCAAAAACGTGGAGACGCTCAGCGAAGGCCGGGTGATCCTGAGTACTGGCACTCTCTATGGTGCCCTGGCCCGCCTGCTGGAGCAAAGGGTGATCAGGAAATCTGCCGACGATAGTGAGGAGGATAGCTCTGGTTCAAAAAGCAGATCGAGCATTACAGTTGTTCGTGAACGCAAGTATTACGAGCTGACCCAGTTCGGACGCCGGGTGTTGGAGGTGGATATCAATCGTATGGGTACGATACTGGCTACGGCAAGTAGGGAGCTAGGCAAGGAAGGGATCTAGCCATGCTGGGGAGTTTGTTAACCCGTCTGTTTTCCCACCTGCTCAAGCTGTACCCTGATCGTTTCCTGGACGAGTTTGGCAGGGAGATGCGCGATGTGTTCGTCCAGGCGCTGTCCGGCTTTGACGATATCGGTACCCCGCCTGTCATTCGGAAGTTGAAGATGGCGAGGTTATTTTTTCGCGAAGTGTGGTATTTTCCACTCGCTTACTTGGAGGCCCGGCGCTACCAGTTTTCGTTGGGCACTGGAGAACCACCTGCCGGTAGGGCTTCCTATGAGCAGGGAGAGGTTACCACGACCTGGGTAGGGCGGCGCGCCTCCTGGGGTGAAGCGCTTATTGGGGCCTTGCCATTTCTGTTCTTCGGCCTGGCCTTCTTGTTGGATGGTATCACCGAGTTGGGCGTGCATTACCGCCCGGCTTTCAATCTGCTGGATGGTAGCCTTCTGGATGGACCCCTTAACCACCCCGCAATCATCCTCACTACGCCGGTGGGTGTCTATGTCGTCTGCGTTCTGGGTCTGTTGTTCGGCACATTGAAAGGCTTCCCCCGCTGGTCCTACGCCTACCTGGGTATGTCCCTCTATTTTGGCTGGTACTACAGCAATGGTCGCTTCGCAGGCGTGGTTTACGGTTCGTGGGCTTGGCTCCCCTCGTTCGCTGCCATCATCCTGGGCTTGCTCCTTGCCCGCTCACTACAGCCGTTGGCCCGGCTGCTCCAAGGCGCCTGGAACGACTGGACGCGCCTATCTTTCGCCCTCTATGCTTTTGCCTTGCCTGCGCTGACGACCGTTTTCCTCGATATGGATTGGGTAGCCACCCAGCTATATGGTCTGTTCTTCGATACAGTGCTGTTGGCCGCCGGGGCACTCGCTTTCTTGCGCTCGCGCACCATCTGGGGCCGGGTGCTCTCCCTACAGGGGATACTCCTGATTCTGGTGGTCAAGGGGATCCTGGGAGGCTGGTTGGACGGACAATTTTGGCCAGCGGTTTCATTCACCATCCTCTTTTTTAGTTTTCTGCTGCTGCCTGCAGTGATTGGACTGTTTAGGTGGGGTGTGTATGCTTTGTCATCGCGGTGAACAGTCAATTGTCAAAGATCCAATAATTAGCCGTATTCAGCGCTAAGTAAAGCACGGAATGTAAGTAAAAAAAACGGATAGGAAGAGGGTTTGAGGCGGCCTCCTGGAAAATTATGAAACCCTCCTTACGGAGAGTTTCTACTCAGGAGGAGAAGATTGTTGGCGTAAGTCAAACCATAAACAGGGCGCCAGCACAGCACCACAGCTGGAACCGTCCTGCTTGACAACAAATCTGTCCATCCGGATACGGTTTCCTTTAGAGATTATTGCTTGCTTTATACTTTAAATTGGCGAGCTTCTTTTGCCAAGAAGTGCGCCTGGCGGGTTGGCTCTGGCAGGCGATAGCCTTTTCCGCTGGCCAGGATGACTTCCACGGCGGACTCTAAATCCACCCGATGCCCAATCGAAAGGTAAACAGGTTTCACATTACGGCGAGTCCGGAGAGCAACGCCCAGCACTTCACCTTTTGTAGTCAGCTGGGCAGAGCTGCCCGCTTCGCTCCCTAAAGGTGCATGTTCTCCAACCAGGATGGATTTGGCGCAACCGATTGAAGGCAGGTCCAGCCAGACACCCAGATGGCAGGCTAATCCAAACCTGCGTGGGTGGGCGAAGCCATGCCCATCAACGATCAACACATCGGGGGATTTGGAGAGCTGTGCTAATGCGGTCAGTATGGCAGGGGCTTCGCGAAAAGATAATAATCCGGGAATATAAGGAAATTCCAAGGGCATGTCAGCCACAGTTTGATCGACGATTTCCTGGGAAGGGAACTTAAACAGTATGGCTGCTGCGAAGATCATCCCCTGATGGTAGCTGGCATCCACCCCAGCTACCAGGCGAATTTCATCCAGTCGCAGGGGTTCAACCTTGACCTGCGACCGCAACCGATCCTGAACCTGCCTGGCCTCTTCGGGTGAAAGAACCCATTCATGGCGTGGATCAATTTTTTTCGTTTGGTTTGGGATTGGTGGGGAAGACCGTTTTTGGGGTGAAATAGTTGCCTCCCCGGGTTGGAATCACTCCAGGCGCATCCAGATCAAAGTTTGCTGGATGTGAAATCCTAAGGCGGTTAGAGACTCGGTTGCTCGTTCGGCCTGGTAGTCCAGGAGCATGCGCCGCCGTTTGGCCAGCTGGCGTAGAGCAGTTGGGAAAATTGCCGCGATCACGGCTTCTTCATCTTCCGGAGAGGCGGCCAGCCAGAGATGATCGGCGTGCTTGGAGTGCGGCTGCCAGGAAAGCAGGCCGGTGTGGGCTTTTCCACGCCGGGCGGCCCACTGCCGGATGTGGCTCCCGGTGAAGAAGCGGTAAATGCCGCCCAGGAATCCCGGGCGCAGCGCAGGCAGGTGAAAGGATTGGTGCCAGGTTAATTCCGGCGGGTATTGGCTGCGCAGCCATTGGCGATAGGTGTCCCAATATTCCGAGAGCGGTTTGGTGATTTTTGTACCGTCCGGATCAATTTCACTATGGACAGCATTTCTATCGACAGATTTAGGTCTTATTTCCCAGGTAGATCGCCGGGCGCGCTCATGGAAATCAAGCGACTGGTAAAGGTTCATCGCCGCGGAATTCTCGGCCCGGACGTGCAACCAGATCTCATCAGTGTTGCGCTTGCGGGCATGTTCGATGGCTTTTGCAGTTAATGTACGGGCGATGCCTCTGCGCCGGTATGCGGGATCGACGGCGACGTTGGCGATCAAGTAGCAGCGCTTACCCTGGTACCGGTAGGGGATCAGGCTGAGATTGCCGGCCAGGTAGCCATTTTCTTCCCACACGTAGCCGCTGAACGGCATGGGGGCGTTTTCAGCGACGGCCATCGCCCAGCGCAGGTAGCCCGGGTTACGGGCCGCGCTGCGCATCTGGCCCACATAACGGCGTCCATCTTCATCTAATGTTTCCGCAAAGCAGGTCTCGACCAGGTCAGCAACCGCGTTTAAATCTTTGCGAACATCAAAGGGACGCAAATGGCTCGGGGCAGCATCCAATGGTCTGGTAATAGTACTCATATTCCTTCGATAATTTATCCATTTTACCCTATCCTGCCGGATCGGAATTCCATACCATACAAATTTCAAGAAACTTCATTGATAGTATTCCCCTCTCCTACAAAGTGAGAGAGGCATGTCCCGTGAACGAAGTGAGCGGGAGGCTAGAGCCTGTCCCGGACTTGCTCCGGGAGGTGAGGGCAGTATTCCACAATGATCCAGATTTAATCATCTCTACCGGAGAATTATTAATTTAGGATTCCCCATGTTCCATGCAAATTTGGTTCAGCCGATCTCAATAATTTCTTTATCAAATCTTTAAATCTTTTTGTTATACTGGATCGCGCAGGCTATGTTCCCCAGCTTTTGCACTGAGTAAATGACCATGAAACCAACCATCCTGGTGGTTGATGATGACCGAAAAACGGTTGATTTAATCCGCCTCTACCTGGAGAAGGACGGCTACCGGGTCCTGGTGGCTTATGACGGTCGCAGCGCGATCGATATCGCCCGGGTTCGCCGCCCCGGCCTGATTATCCTGGATTTGATGCTGCCTCAGGTGGCTGGATTGGACGTGTGCAGGGAGTTAAGAGCGGAATCGAACGTGCCGATCATCATGCTGACCGCCAAATCAACGGAAGATGACAAATTGATCGGGCTCGACCTGGGCGCGGATGATTACGTCACCAAGCCCTTCAGTCCGAGAGAGATGGTGGCCAGGGTGAGGGCGGTCCTGCGGCGGGGATTGGCGGAGGAGATGTCCGGTCCAGAACTGCTCCTTTTTGATGGCCTGGAAGTTGATTTCGTACGTCATGAAGCCCGGGTGGATGGAGACTCAGTTCATCTAACGCCCAAAGAATTCACCATCCGCGAGATCTTGATTAAACAGCCCGGACGGGTTTTCTCCAGGCTGGAGCTGCTTGAACTGGCCTTCGGGTTTGATTACCAGGGCTTCGAGCGCACCGTGGATGTGCATGTGATGAATCTGCGCAAAAAGACAGAGGCTGATCCAGCCCACCCGCGCTATGTGCAAACGGTATACGGGCTGGGTTACAAGTTTGAAGATGGGGCCAATGGTTAACAGTCTGCGCTTCCGCCTGCTGCTGATCACGGTCATCGTGTTGGTAGTGGCGATCGGCACGGTTGCATTTTTTGCCAGCCAATCCACCACCAGCCAGTTTCGGCGCTCTCTCCAGGGTGTTTTGGATTACCCGAGCCTTAGTATAAAGCCCAAGATCAGCTCCATCAACAAACTCCTTCGAGCCTAGGCAGGTGAGCGGGGAATTTGGGATGAACTGCAGAACCACCTGGAAGGTATGGAGCGCACTTCGCAAGCCAGGTTCGTGGTCGCCCAGCTGGATGGCCTGGTGATGGTTGATTCAGCCAACGAATTGATCGGCGAGCGGATCAACACTTCCCAATCAAAACCCTTTGCTGCCTTCTTGATCGACAAAAAGCCGGTCCTGGCTTATCTCGTGCCTTTGGAAGATTACAGCCTGGCCGCGATCGAAACCCAGTTTGCTGCCTCCGTCAACCAGTCGTTAATCATCGCTATCATTGTTGCCGGACTGGTTGGTTTGCTGTTGACTTTATTGCTCTCGCGCAGCATCCTTCAGCCGGTCGATGAATTGACTGCCGCCGCGCGGGCGATGGAAAAAGGAGACCTCAGCCAGCGGGTAAATGTCACTTCAAAAGGCGAGCTGGGGGAACTGGCTAACGCATTCAACGTCATGGCGGAGGGATTGACCCGCCTGGAAAAGCTGCGCCAGAACATGGTCACCGATGTAGCCCACGAACTGCGCACACCGCTCTCCAATGTGAGCGGCTATCTGGAGGCGCTGCGCGATGGCGTGGTCGAGCCTACCCCGGAGGCAATCGCCTCCATCCATGAGGAAGCCATGCTGCTCAACCGGCTCGTGGATGATTTGCAGGAACTGGCCGTGGCTGAGGCGGGACAGCTGCAACTGGTGCGCCAACCAGTCGATATCCAGGGTGTGGTTGAGAAGGCTGCGCTGTCCTTGAAGGGACAAGCAGCCGAAAAGGGGGTAAGCTTGGCGACCGAGATTCCAAATGATTTGCCCCTGGTGGAGGCGGATGCCGAGCGGCTGGGCCAGGTGCTCAGAAACTTACTGAAGAATGCTATCATCAATACTCCTTCGGGGGGGAAAATCACGGTCAAGGCACACACGGTGGACTCACAGGTCGAGGTCAGCGTCGAGGATACCGGGCTGGGCATCTCTGCCGAGCACCTGCCATATGTGTTTGAGAGCTTTTACCGGGTGGACCAATCGCGAGCCAGGAAGACGGGCGGCGCAGGACTTGGTCTGGCGATCGTCAAGCAATTAGTAGAAGCGCAGGGCGGCCAGGTCGAGATCGACAGCCAGGTCAATGTGGGCACGAAGATATCCTTCACCTCCCCTATTGCAGGAAATTAATTCCAACCAATAAATCTGTCATTCCGAACCCTTTATTCTTCAAGATGAGGAATCGCTGATATGCGAGTTGGTAATGTATCCAGGATTCCAATAACAGAATCTATGGGGATTCCTCGCGTTCGCGCCATTAGACTAACGAAAGTAGTGTAGCAAAATTATGGATGATTTGATCTTATTGATCTAGACTCAAAATTCCCCGGCGCAGCGCAGATGTCACCGCCGCCGTCCGGTCCGAGACCCCCAGTTTATCGAAAATATGGATCAGGTGCGACTTGACCGTCGCCTGGCTGATGTGCAGGCGATCTCCGATCTCCTTGTTGCTGTGCCCTTCGGCCACCAGCTGCAGCACCTCCAGCTCGCGGCTGCTCAATTTCTCTTCCCCTGGGGCACGCATCTGACCGAGAACCCGGGCTGCGACACCTGGCGAGAGCACTGACTCACCTCGTGCTGTAGCGCGGATCGCTGAATACAGGTCCTCTCGGGAGGTATCCTTCAACAGGTATCCCATGGCACCGGCCTCGATCGCCGGCAGGATGTCCGCATCGCTATCGTACGTAGTCAGTACCAGGACTTTCACCGCCGGGCTGCTGGATTTGATCCGCTCCAAAGCGGTCACCCCGTCCATTACCGGCATCCGCAAATCCATCAGCATCACCTCAGGTTCTAAAGAACTCGCCAGCTGGACAGCTTCTTCACCATTGGCTCCCTCGCCAACTACCTCGAAATCTGGCTGGCTTTCCAGCATGCCTCGCAGCCCGTCACGAACGACGGGATGGTCATCTACAATTACCAGGCGGATATTCGGCACAGCACTCCCTCCCTCTCAAAGTGAAGTTTCAGCAGTTCAACATGCATCTGGTGCTCCTGAACCGGAAGTATGCTCATATTCATCCCCGTCACCACCATCAGCGATCGGGATCTGGATCGCCAGGGTGGTGCCTTGACCGGGTGTGCTCTCCAGGATAACCGTACCCCCAATCTGACCCACGCGCTGCCGCATCGCCCGCAGACCGTAGCCACCATTCTCCTGCCTGGTGGAACTGTTAAGCATACTTACTTCAAAACCTGCGCCATCATCCTGGATATCCAGCGCCACCTGGTCAGCCATATATGAGAGCGTGACGTTGACTTCCCCCGCACCGGCATGCTTGTGTACGTTCGCCAGCCCTTCCTGCATGGCGCGCAGCAGTGTCACTTCCACCTGTGGGTGCAAAGAGATCGGAGTTCCGGTGATGGAATAGACCGCATCGATCTCGTTGTCCTGTGACCAGCGCTCCGCCTCCCTGTGCAGTGCTTCTGCCAGCGGCGCTTTTTCTAAGGGTTCCGGCTGTAGTGCCAGAACAAGCCGTCGGGCTTCCTTCAGGCTCGTGCGCGCGGTATCCCGCGCTTTGAGAATGTGGTCATGGGCGGTTTCAGTTTCCTCCGGTAATGCCTGGTCAGCCGCTTCCAGCTGCATCACGATGCTGGTGAAGCCTTGGGCGAGAGTATCGTGGATCTCGTGGGACATACGCTGCCGTTCCTCTTGAATCCCTGCTTGTCTCTCGACGGCTGCCAGCTCATCTTGTGCGGCTTCCAACTTATCGATCAGTCGTTTTCTTTCAACGCTCTCTCGCATGATGGTCCTGATCCACAAAGCCAGCAGGACCGACCAGCCCACAATAACGGCGCCGATGATCAGCAGGTTGGCCGATAATTCCAAAGACCCACCCCGGCTCAAAGATTGCAATAAGATGATCACCACGGTCAGAATTACATTGCCAGCGATTGCCACTCCAAAGCGGAGCGTCCCCCACATCAGGCCATAAAACGAGCTCGCCGTGAGATAGTAAGCCGGGTGAGAGTTAGCCAGGGGAATCCACAACACCAGCGCCCCGATCAAAAAGACCAGCGCTGCTGATTGCTGGACGTTTCCCTGTAACTTGGGCAGCAGCCAGATGATCATGAACGCATACCACAAGCCAAGCGCCAGGCTCAATCCCAGGATTAGCACCAGGGATTGATCTGGATCCCCATATACCAGAGCGAGTAGGGTAGGCAGTCCCAATGTCACGTAGAATACCGCGTGCCAGATTTTTGCCCATCGATCCCAGGCATTGGATTTTGATGTGGGAGGTGAAGGGTTTGAGGCTGTCATATGAAATCTTTATTAGTTTACTATGATCTCCTGACGATTAAAATCCAGTTAATCCCAACGGAACATCCTGGAGGAGAGAAGTGTACCCAAGGCCAGCATCGCGACCAGAACCAGTACAGGCACCCAGAGATCAACCCAGGAGTCACCGAACCACAATCCCTGGATCAAGCGCACCACGTAACTCATCGGCAGGAAATCGCTCACCTTTTGCAGCCCTTCCGGAAGCAGCTGCAGCGGCAGACCCGCCCCGGAGAGGAACATCATCGGGAAGAAGATCACCATGCCAACAGCCTGGGCGATGCGTGAAGTTGGGACAACGCTGGCGATTAGGTAGCCCACCGAATAAAAGGAAAACGCGCTGAGAATGAAAGCCACCAGTATGCTGAACCACGAGCCCTCCATGCGCAGCCCGAACACCAGCTTCCCAGTCAGAACCAGTAAACCCATCCCCAACAAGGCGATCACCAGATAAACAGCGATGCTGGCGATCAGGTAGGCTGCTGGTTGCAGCGGGGTCGCCCGGTAGCGGCGTAATACCCCTGTTTCCCGGTTGGTGGCAGTATCGATCGGGATGCCCATCAAGGCCACCGTCCCGATGATGATCGCCGTATAGGCTGGCACGCTGGCATCCACAGTGCCGAAATTCCTGCCCCAAAATTCAGGTGCTGGCTGGTTGCCGTAGATGAAGCCGAACAGCAGGAGCAACAGCGCCGGGTAAGCCAGCGAAAAGAAGAAAGCCAATGGCTCCCGCAGGTAAAGCTTGAACTGCATCACGAAAAATTTTCCTAAACCATGCATGACATAATCCTCCATACCTTCAAATAAGTACTGGACTTTCCAAATCTCCAACCTGGCGACCGGTCAGCGCTAAAAATACATCTTCCAGGTCAGCCTGCTCAGTGCGCAAATTGTGAAAACTTACCCCGCTGGTCTCGAGGGAATTGATCACCTCGCTCACCAGGTTCGATCCATCCCCATATACCATCACCTTGTCCCCAGTTAGTTCGATCCGCTGCACGCCGTCGATCACGCCGATCTGCGCCCCATCGAAAGCAGCTTCATGGGAACCATTGCCTCCACGAATTTGACCAGTTTGGGTACCTCCATTTACCTGGAAGACGATTCGGGTCCCCATCCCCAACTGGTTTACCAGCCGTTCAGGTGTATCCAGGGCAATGATGCGCCCGTAATCCAGGATCGCCACCCGGTCGCATAGCTGCTCGGCTTCGTCCATAAAATGCGAGGTGAGGAACACAGTTGTGCCCTGCTCCCTGATCTCGCGCATCAGGTCCCAGATGCCGTGCCTCGCCCGGGGATCGAGCCCCGTGGTCAGTTCGTCCAGGAAGACGATCTCCGGCTGGTTGATCAGCGCCAGCGCTACGAACAGTCTTTGCTGTTGTCCGCCGGAGAGCTGGCTGAAGTAAGTTTTGCGTTTGTCTCCCAATCCCAACCCCTCCAGTAGGGGTTGCCAGTCTCTGCTCGTCCGGTAGAAGGAAGAAAAGACATCCATTGCTTCTTCCACCCGCATCCGCCTGGGTAGATTGGCAGACTGCAGCTGGATACCGGTTCGCTCGCGCAGCTCATAGACGTCCAACCAGGGATCCAGACCCAGCACGCCTATTTGTCCCTCATCAGGATCTCGCAAACCCTCGATGCATTCAATGGTGGTGGTCTTCCCTGAGCCATTCGGGCCGACCATGCCGAAGATCTCTCCATTTTCCACCTGGAATGAGACCCCATCCACTGCGGTCACATCTCCATACCGTTTGCGTAATCCATCCACTGTAATCGCTTTCATATCATCACTCATGGTTAACTCCTTTCCTAAAACCTGCCTTGATTATAGAAAACAGAGCAAAATTAGTGATCCAGCATAGGATGGATTTTCCCCCAACCCATGGGATGGTTTTACTATCAACCACCTGGTTGATAGCGGAATTGTCAAAATAACAAGTTCCATGCTCTAGACGACGTGGACTCACGCTCCAGCTGCCGTCCTCCTGGGGCAATCCCGGGGTAAGCTCGGCGGCGAGGCCTGTGCTTAACGCAGTGAAGTGACACCGCCTCAGCAGGAACTTAAATCTCGCGCTTTGAAGAAATTGGGAATATCAACCAATATGGCATTGCCGCACATGTCATTTTGGGTTATCCTGTAATCACCCCTGCTTTCTCTAATTTTAGGGAGCAATTTCCTTCCAGGAACTCCATTGAAGCAGAAGAGATACAGAAAGCAAGACCTGCATTTTTTAAACGAGGATGGCATGTTGGCCTGCAATCCTCGCGATCGTGAAGCCGCGCACCGCGCCGAGATGGAAGGGATCGCTACTGAAAATCCTCGGGAAGTTACCTGTAGAAAGTGTTGGGGTGTTATTCGAAGGACTGGGGTATTGAGACCGTCAAAGAAAAAGGCGGATTGAAATCAAATTTCGGTCAGCTGTAATTTGCTGGTTTGTCGCCAATGTAGGTACAGCAACGCATCGGGATTGAGGGGTGCTTCGCGACCTCGTGTTCTAATTCAGTCCCAATTGCCTTTCAAACGAGCTGAGCTCTGCGGCGTCCAAATCAACACAAAACCAAACGCAACCATGAAATTGATCAGCAGGATGAAGGCAAACCGCTCTCTGATATTCGCGCTAACTATACCTTCCAGGAAGCCAGGCTGGCCGTCGAGAAATATCTGGACGAAATGAGTGCTGGAAAAATTCTGCTCAGACCAAACAATGGCATAACATCTGGGAATGTGTAATAATCTTATAGATTACGAAGACAGAGGCCCAAACCATGAAAGTTCTCATCATCTCAGCCAACACGCTTCCGGCAGCACCATCCGGTCCTGCATATATTGCCGGCGCGGCCCTCGCCGCCGGGCACACGGTAGAAGTCTTTGAAGCACTCTTCGCCCAAGACCTGGTAAGCGAACTGGAAAAGAAAATCAACAACTTCAATCCAGAGGTAGTCGCCATCTCCATCCGGATTGTACATGGCTTCATCATTGATGAGCAGGCAGAGTACGGTACAACGCATCTAGACCTGCGGGTCAGAGTCAAGGAAATTGTAGATTGTGTTAGAAGTGTCTCGGATGCTTACATCGTGTTGGGCGGCCCTGGATTTAACTATTATGGTCCCGACTGGCTGGAATATTTAAACTTAGATTACGGCATTCGTGGCGAGGCTGAAGTCTCTTTCCCCCTCTATTTGCAGAAACTGGAAGCAGGAGAAGATCTCTCCAACGTTCCCGGATGCATCTCTCGCCAGAATGGTAAATTTTTCAAAGCTCCCAGGGAATTGATCGATAACCTGGATGCCACCCCCTTTCCCGCATACGAGCTTTTCGACCTCCAAAAATACTTCGACTTAGGTATCTCTCCCGCCATCGTCACCAAGCGGGGCTGCGAATTCAACTGCACCTATTGTCCTTACAGTGACCTGGAAGGGAAACGCTACCGGCTGAAATCCCCCCAGCGTGTTGTCGATGAAATTAAACATATCTACAGCATTGAACGCCCAAACATTGTCATGTTCTGCGACAACAACTTCAATGTCCCAAACAGCCATGCGTTCGCGATCTGCGAGGAGATCATTGACCGAACGCTGGACATCATCTGGGGTTCTGGCACCATAAAACCGCTTGAGGTTACTGAAGATGTTTGCCGTCTCTTCAAGGACTCGGGCTGCGGTTATCTAGGCTTGTCGGTCGAGAGCGCCTCACCCAGAATGCTTAAGCAGATGCAGCGGGGCTGTACCGTGGAGGATATCGAAGGGGCTCTGTCGAGTTTGAGCAAATCGGATATCTCGTTCGGTGTTTCTTTGATGTTTGGTGCACCTGGGGAAACACCCGAGACTATTGCCGAGACGCTCAGCGTGATCGATCGGTACCAGGTGCCTGCTGGGGTCTGGGTGACGATCGGCATATGTTTGTGGACCTCGCACCAGAAAGTACTTGAAGACGCACGCGCGGACGGCCAACTGGATAACAGCACCGATCTCTTCAATGTAGCCAATTATGTATCACCGGATCTTTCCAAGGATTATATGACTGAGCTGGTGGAGTCGTTGAGCGAGAAAGAGAACTATACAGTTCAGGTCAACCAGCTGCACGCACGTTAAGGTACAACCTGGCAGGAACGGATAGTGTAAAATGGGGGTTTCCAGCTAATCACCCGGCGCGATTGCCAATGTCAACGCCTCTGCTATCCACGAAACTCTATCTTCCCCCATCCCGGTCTACTCTCGTCCTCCGTCCTCGCTTGGTCGATCAACTAAATGACGGTTTGCACTGTAAGCTTATTCTTATCTCCGCCCCAGCTGGATTTGGGAAAACTACATTATTGAGCGATTGGATTGAAAAGGCTCATTTTCCCGTAGCCTGGCTTTCGCTTGACGAGGGAGATAATGACCTGTCTCGCTTTCTGACATATTTGGCTTCTGCCCTCCAAACCTTAGATCGGGATATCGACCAGGGAATCATGGTTTCCCTTCAATCCCCCGAACCGGTCAACATTGAGATTATCCTGACCAATTTACTCAACGATATTGCAGCTGTACCCGACGAAGCTATTCTCGTCCTCGACGATTACCATGTGATTGAATCTCAACCTGTTGACCAGGCCCTGACCTTCTTCATCGACAACCTGCCTCCACAAATGCACCTGGTTGTCGCCAGCCGTATTGATCCATCCTTACCGCTCTCGCGCCTGCGGGCCGGTTGTCAAATGACCGAGCTGCGCGCCGATGATCTCCGCTTTACTATCAACGAAACAGCTGCTTTTCTTAACCAAATTATGGGTTTGGAACTTTCATCCCAAGATGTGGTCGCATTAGAGGAACGCACTGAGGGTTGGATCGCGGGGCTGCAGCTGGCTGCGCTTTCAATTCAAGGCCTCCAGCGAAAGACCGATGTCACCGAATTCATAACCAGGTTTACCGGCAGCGATCGCTACATCCAGGATTACCTTACCGATGAGGTCCTCGGGCAGCAGCCAGAGGAAAGGGTAGATTTCCTGCTGCAAACTTCAATCCTAAATCGCCTTTGCGGACCCCTATGTGACACGGTAACTAAGCAGGTGGATAGCCAGGCTGTTCTGGAAGCCCTCGAAAACGAGAATCTTTTCACCGTGCCGCTTGACAACGAGCGGTACTGGTACCGCTATCACCATCTCTTTGCCGAACTGCTGGCTCATCACATGCGCCGCACCTATCCAGATCAAATCCCCGAGCTTCATCAACGAGCCAGTGCCTGGTATGAGGGTGCTGGATATATTGATGACGCGATCCTCCATGCGCAAACAGCTGGAGACCTGGTTAGAATGACGGCCATCATCGAAAAGCACTGGCAGGAATACATTCATCGTGGAGAGTTAACCAAGCTTAAAAATTGGTTGGATGTCCTTAATCCTAAATACACGAGGAAGAGTGCACCGCTCAGCATGGCTTATTGCTGGTTCTATGTGTTGACGGCTAATCGCGCTCTGCTTCCCGCCTATGTCAAAGATATCCGCGCCGCGTTGAAAGTACAAGAGGAGTCTGAAATTGACTATCCACCAAACAGAGTAGCCGTGATCCCTTCGCTGGTCGAGACGATCGAAGCCATCATCTCGTTGGATAGCCAGCAGGCCGCGCAAGCCAAAGCACATGCTGAAAGGGCTTTACTCTTAATTCCCGAGGGTCTCGATCCGCTCACTTGTGAGCTCCTTCGAGGCGCAGCTGGTTACTGGTTGGGCCAGGCTTACATTACGCTGGGAGAGCTCGAACCAGCCTGTGGAGTTCTTTTAGAAGGATTGAACCTTTTGAAAGCCAGCCAGAACTACTTTGGGGCTGCGAATTCTTTGTTATTAATTGCGACCTTGTACCAAGAGTTGGATAGAACAGAGGCAGCGATTGCTTTATGTGAAGATATGACTGCCTTTATGGAGGATAATCGATGGGGCAATATACCCCCGAGAGGGATTGTTTATGTGGTTTATGCGAGATTGCAAATCGAAACCGGCGATTATCAAGCTGCCAGGGAAAACTTCGCCTATGGCAAAGTGCTGGTAGAGCCATTAAACTCGAAAACTATATCCGACCTGGTTGATAGCACTGAAGAGAAGCTGGGCCGCGTTTCACAAACCCCTTCGCCATTAGTTGAGCCGCTAAGCCGTCGTGAAATCGAGGTATTGCAGCTGGTCGCTGCAGGTCTCTCGAATCGCGAGGTTGGTGAGCGCCTGTTCTTATCACTCGACACGGTCAAAGGTCACAACCGCAATATCTACGGGAAGTTAGAGGTAAAGAATCGCACCCAGGCCATAAATAAAGCCATCGACTTAAAGATAATCTCTCCACGTTAATCGCCTCAATAACAAAATAAATAACACCCCGATCAACACTTAAGTGTCTTTGCCCTAATTCAATTGGCAGATATCCTATTTGTGGATCAAGGTAGATAATTCGCTGCGTAAGGCAAGGTAAATCGATGAATAAAAATAGAATCAACCAGCAAATAAAACTTCAAGACGGGCGGCTTATGGGCTATGCTGAATATGGTCCTGCAGGGGGATATCCAGTCTTTTATTTCCACGGTTTTCCCAGCTCGCGGCTGGACTGGCAGCTATTTGACGATGACGACCTGCTTCAAGAATTGAACGTACGCATCATCGCACCTGACCGTCCTGGATATGGCCTTTCCGATTTTCTAAATGGGCGCAAAATATTGGACTGGCCTGACGACGTGCTCGAGCTGGCCAACGCGCTGCAAATCGACCGTTTTTCTGTTCTTGGCATTTCCGGTGGGGGACCATATGCAGCTGCCTGTGCTTATAAACTTCCCGATCGCTTATCCAAAACCGGAATAGTCTGCGGAATGGGCCCTGCCGAGGCCCCGGGCATGCAAAATGGCGTCAGCTGGAGCATACCCGGAACACCCTCGATCATGCGCAGATTTATTTTGATGCTCACTTCAATGGGTATAGATAGGGATCCAGATCAGTTTATTTCCAAGAGCAAGGAGACTTTATCTGGACCAGACCAGCGACTGCTTGATCAACCTGCGAGTGCTGAGATCTTCATAGCTAGTATGCGCGAAGCCTTTCGTCGCGGTATCAAGGGGGCTAACCATGAGGCTGCCCTCTATACCCGCCCGTGGGGATTCAATCTACAAGACATCCAGGTTAGTGTTCACCTCTGGCATGGTGGACAAGACCTCAACGTGTTAATTTCTGTCGGTCGTCATGTATCTGAGACCATCCCAAATTGCAAGGCTAAATACTACGAAAATGAGGGCCATTTTACGCTGCCAAGCAATCATATCAAAGAGATCTTGAGTACGCTTACTTCATGATCTCCTGGAAGACACTCGCCAGAATATAAACCTGAGTGGAAAAGCTGAATACGGAGGCACAATGCAAGACATAACTTTACTCTCGCAGATTATCCTATACGTCCTTCTGGCTCTAATTGGGTTGTTCATCCTGCTGATCGCTTTCTGGCAATACAAGGTGCTAAAGGGCGAAGCCATGACTGCCCCGGATGGCTCCTCGGATGACTGGCACGAACAGAAAACACATTACGGCATTGCGGTTGCGGATTTATTCCTAGCCTGTCCAGCGGGTCTCATCGGCATCGTTTTAGTTTTTGTCAGCCCACGTTGGGGCTTTTACCTGCTGGCATTGGTCAGCTTCTGGTTCCTTTGGGCGAATATCATGGGTACAGCGACCAGTTTGCGCTTCGAGAATCCTAAGCTCACTCTCAGCTGGTGGATCGTCTTTCCAACCGGGAGCATTGTTGGGCTGTTATACATCCTGTGGACAGTCGTTCACTTCGAAACGATTTACTTCTAACTTGCTACACGAGGAGAGCTAAGCATGAATCTCATCTGGGGTGTGATCCTGATCGTCATTTCTTCGGTTGGTTATTTCGGGCAACTCATCTCGGCTTTTTGGCCAGGGACAGCTGAAAAACTGGGTCTGACCGAACCGGAAAGCGCTGTTGACGCGACATTTCATACCGATGGGCGCGGCGAGGCTTATTGGGACACTGCGATCCTGTGGACGCTGCCAGTTGCCGGAGTGCTGCTGGTGCTGAACAACCCCATCTGGGTATATTTTGGCCTGGTCGGCGGCGGCATGTACCTTTACTTTGCCGGACGGGGAATTGTTGTCCGCAGGGTGATGCAGGGGCAGGGAATACGCATTGGCATGCCTGACACGCTCAAAGTGGCCTACACATTTCTTTTCCTTTGGGGATTGGCCGCTGTCATCACCATATTCATCGCTGTTGCTGCTTTATTGTAATTTGACCGAGGTTTGATATGGCACAAAATCAAAATGAGCCGGATGGTGAAGTATATGTAATCAGGCTCCAAGGTCATCTTGACGATAGCTGGGCTGACTGGTTTGATGGCTTGACTTTCACTCACGAAAGTGATGGCACAACCACGCTCACAGGTGAGATTCTCGATCAGGCTGCCTTACACGGCGTACTTAAGAAAATCCGTGATTTAGGTTTGCCCTTGCTTTCGGTCAATCATCTTGAACTTGACTTGGGAGCACCTTCGAAGGAGAATTAGCTTGAGAAGATTTCTAAGGAGAGCTGGCATGGTTGTCGGTATTTTAGTAGGGGCATTGCTTATCCTAGTCTTGGGATTGTATTTCCTCAAGCCAAAATCTCCTAAACCATCCGCAAGTATAGATACCGTCGATGAAATGGATGATTATCTCCAGCGGGTAGTTGCCGCGCAGCACCCACCAGGTCTTTCTGCTGCAGTTGTCAAGGATGGCGAGCTGGTGTATGCCAACGGCTTCGGTGCTGCAGATGGACCGAGAGATTTGAAAGCAACCAAAGACACTGTGTACCACTGGTGGTCGATGACCAAAATACCCACGGCGGTCGCCGTGATGCAGCTGCACGAACGCGGATTACTTGATATCGATGATCCCATCAGCAATTACCTGCCATTTTTCAATGTCACTTATAAGGAGTCCGAACAACCCAAAATATCCATCCGCCAGGTGCTCAATCACTCCTCGGGATTGCCAGACGCCATGCCCGAGCTCGTCACCTGGCTTCACTCGGAAGGGGAACCTCCGCTAAACCAAACCGAGCTGGTAGTGGATAAATTTTCAGAATACGATCAACTGGTCTTCATGCCAGGGGAAAAGACCCGCTACACCAATTGGGGTTACATGATCCTCGGTGCCTTAATCGAGGCGGTCTCCGGACAGACTTACGAGGGATATGTTATTGATAACATTCTCCTGCCGCTAGGAATGCAAAACACGGGCTTTGTTTATACTGAGTCAATGGCGGATCACGAGGCTATTGGTTCCCAGCATCTGGTTGATCTGTTCACGCCATTTTTTCCAATTTACGGACTCACTTACATAATCAGAGAAAGGGAAGGCCTGCGTTTCTGGCTCCACCGGGTCTACAACGACCAGACCTCTCCGACAGGTTTGATCGGCCCGGTGACTGATCTGGCTAAATTTATGAGCGCCTATCTGAATGAGGCGGAGTCAATTTTACAGCCATCGTCCATCTCCATGATGAACGATCCATTATGGCAGCTGTCAACCCCTGGAGAATCTGTTCGCGGGCTGGGCTGGGAAGCTCACCTGACCTCGGATGGTCGCCGCTACCTCACCCATGGCGGCGGGGGGCCTGGTTTTGCTTCCATTTTCCGGGTCTATCCGGAGGAGAAACTGGGCGTGGTAGTGATCGGAAATGATTCATCGATTGATCGCCAGTCATTAGCTGATGCTCTGGCGAATGTGGATTGGTAGTCAAGTTGATTCACGCCTTGACTGCACGCTGACAAATCAATTACGGCATTCACGCTAAAAAGGAGGAAGGTCAAATGTCTCCCACTACGCTGCGAATTATTATCGGGTTAGTCCTGCTGGTCCATGGAATTGGGCACTCCATGGCTTTCCTGCCTGCTTTGAACATCAGCAGCTCAGAAAAATGGCACCACCGGTCGTGGTTGTTAACCCCTCTGATTGGGGATACTGCCTCACGAGTGATCAGCATCATCCTTTTTGGTGCGGCATTTTTGGGCTTCATCGCTGCTGCACTGGCCTTGTTTGGCTGGCTGGTACCGCATGAATTATGGCGGTCACTATCTGTCTATTCAGCGGTGATTTCACTCCTCGCGCTGGTGTTATTCTGGAATTCATTTGTCGCTTTTTTCCCCAACAAGATCGGATCTATCGCAGTCAATGTCGCAATCCTCGTATGCCTGTTGTGGTTGAATTGGCCTACGGAAGCAGATATCGGATATTAATCAAAAAGGAGGGATTGAAGTGAAAATTGTCGTATTAAATGGCAGTCCAAAGGGGGACACCAGTGTCACCATTCACTCAGTTAATTATCTACAAAAGAAATTCCCTGCTCACGAGTTCAAGATCCTCAACATCGCTAAACGGATCAAAGGCATTGAGAAAAGACGGGCGACGTTTGATGGAATCATTCAGGATATTGCTGCTGCAGATGGGATTCTATGGGCTTTCCCGCTGTACCTACTTTTGGTTCCGGCTCGCTTGAAACGCTTTATAGAACTGATTTATGAACACGGTGCTCGGGCTGCATTCGCAGGAAAATATACCGCCGCTATTTCGACCTCAATCCATTTTTATGACCACATCGCCCATCGTTATATCCAGGGCATTTGCGACGACCTGGATATGAATTTTGTGGGATCGTTCTCTGCAGATATGATGGATTTGATAGACGAGGGTGAAAGAGAACGGCTAACCCAGTTTGGCGAACATTTCCTATCGACCATCCAACACCATCATCTAACAATAAAGCGCTACCATCCCCTGGTATGGTCCGATTTTACCTATTTACCCGAAGCTGGATCTCATTCAATCGAGGCAGGGGACAAAAAAGTACTGGTTATAACTGATGCTCAGCCGCAAGATAATAACTTACAGCATATGGTTGACAGGTTTTGTGCTTCGTTCGCAGCAGAAATTGAGATAATAAATTTAAACGACCTGAAGATCATTTCGAGCTGCATTGGCTGCTTGCAGTGCGGCTATGACAACGAGTGTGCCTTTTCCGAACGGGATGAATACAATCCATTTTACATAGACAAGGTGCTTAAAGCTGATGTGTTGATCTTTGCTGGCACGATGACAGATCGCCATCTCTCAGCGCTCTGGAAGACATATTTTGACCGCTCTTTCTTCATGGGGCACTTTCCATCGCTGACCGGAACACAACTGTGTTTCATCATCTCGGGTCCATTGAGCAGGAATGACAACTTGCGGGAGTTTTTTGAAGGCTACGCTGGCTGGCAGCAGGCCAACATCGTCGGTTTTGTAACGGATGAGGTTGAGAACAGTCAGGAGATCGACACGCAGCTTCAAGAACTTGCCCGGCTCGGGATCGAGTTTGCCAAAAGCGGCTATGTCCAGCCTGCGACCTTTCTTGGCGTTGGAGGTCACAAGATATTTCGGGATGATATTTGGGGACGTTTGCGCACTGTCTTCCAGGCTGACCACCGGGGGTATAAGGAATCTGGCGGGTATGACTTCCCCATGTGGGATGTCCCCACCCACCTGATGGCAGCGATGGGCTCTGTGGGCATGAACATCCCTGTGGTCAGGGAACAGATCCAGGAAATGCTGCAGCATGGGGTGTCCTTTCGCCACCGCAAGATTGTTGAAAAAGCTTAGTTGAAAGTTTATTGGATACAGATTATTAATTCACATCTCTTCACTACAAATAAGGACATTGCATGACAGAAGACAATTTCAATCCAACCATCATCGAAGAAGGCCTCGGCGCCCTGGCGATCTCTGGTTGTATCGTAACAAGTCCAGTATCCCGACCATGGTACAGCAAATGGGGAGCCACAGAAGATGAGGTACAGATGCCTTTACCGGGCGATGAATTCGTACCAAACCCGATGCTTGAATCCACCCGGGCCATCACCATCCAGGCTCCATCCACTGATGTCTGGCCCTGGCTGGTGCAAATGGGACAGGGTCGCGGTGGGCTGTACAGCTATGAACGCTTGGAGAACCTGGTCGGCTGTGAAATGCATAATGCAGACCGGATTCTCCCTGAACACCAGCATCTGGAGGTTGGCGACAAGGTGCGCCTTGTACCAGAAGGTCGTGAGCTCTATTTTCTTGTGTCCGCTATTGAGCCTGGAAAGGCGATCATCCTTGGGGGTGATGATCCTCCAACCACCTGGGCTTTTGTTTTGGAACCCATCGATGATAATTCAACTCGCTTGATCGTTCGCTGGCGGCAAGATTACGAACAAACGGTTGGCAATACTATTGGTTGGCGTCTGGTCACAGATCCGATCACCTTTGTCATGGAACGAAAGCTGCTTCAAGGTATTAAACAACGAGTTGAGGCTTCAACAACGAATTAGCTTTGGGCACATGTCATTGCGAGCTTGCTAAGCAATCTTATGCAGCAAGAGGAGACTGCCACCCCCTGTCGGTTCCCTCCCGGGACAGGGCTTCGCTCGCTGTGACAGGATTTTATAGTTTATTCGCTAAATGATTATTTTTTATGTGTACACAGTGAAAGCAAACGGAGGATCTCAACCTTGAAAATAATTATCGCCCTCGTCCTCATCGCCCACGGATTGGTTCATGCAGGGCTGGCCGCAGCCCCCAATCCTGATGTTCCTGATTCAAAACCCGGCACGTTTTTCACCTCACCAGAGAGAAGCTTGCTTCTCCCTAATTTGGGATTAAGCGCCGCAGCTGTTCGATGGATCGGCATCGTCCTGGTCGCATTGGCCACCCTGGGTTTCGTTTTCGCCGGATTGGGTGCTTTCGGTGTGCCCGGATTAAGCGAGATCTGGCGCACACTCGCCGTTGCCTCGGCGGCTGTGTCGCTGCTACTATTAATTATTTTCTGGCATGTGTGGTTGATAGTCGGTGTCTTAATCGATATCGTTATCCTGGTTGCACTGCTCTGGGTAGATTGGCCGCCGG
>CALBUI010000200.1 GCA_937968125.1 uncultured Anaerolineales bacterium
AGTTCTATCTCATCGATCACAACCCCCTCCTTGTTGATGAATTGAAGATGCATGATCTCCTCATTCACCTCGACCAGCATAGCGCCATGCATCTCGTTGTAGCGCACCTGGCTGCCGTCGATTACTTCCCTAAAATCGTACAGTCCCGCGCCTCCTATCCCATTAACGAAATAATAAATGCCATCTTTGAAGATGCGTTCATAAGTGTGATCGTGTCCAGAGAAGACCACGTCCACACCCCATTCCGCAAAGGGCCACTGGGTTCTTTCTTTGGAACCGTGCCTTCCGGATGAGTAAGGTGCATGGTGCAGGTAAACCACCTTCCAGGGGCTTTCCGATTCGGCCAATCTCGATTCCAGCCACTCCGCTTGAGTCGACTTCGGATGGGCACCATCAGGCTCATCCGAATCGCTATCTATCGCAAAAAAGTGTACCGGTCCCCAGGTAAAGTCATAGTAGCGTTCATTGCCCGGCAAGGTGAAATAATCCAAGTATGGCTGTAAATCTTTTGCATGCCAATCATGGTTGCCCGGGCTGGGGAAGAAGCGGTTTACCTCACCACCTTCGCCAAAACTACCGTAGTAAGGCGAGATGAACTCGTGGAAGAATTGACCAATGTGCTCATCAATCGTACTTGCCTCACCATCCGGATAATTATTGTCCCCGGTGGTGATGATCAGATCTGGGTTCCAGCTTTTTATGAGATCTGCCACATCTGCTTCATTCTGTCTTCCGGTGCCGTAATCCCCGATGACCGCGAAGGTTACACTCTCTCCAACCGGCTCCTCGGTTGGTGTTGGAGTCGCGGGTATCTCTGTTGGAGTGCTCGTGGCTGTGGCAGTCGAGGTAGGCGGGACTGGTGTCGGCGATGGCGTTTGACTGGGAACCGGAGAGGGGATAAGGGTTGCCGTGGATTGCGGAAGCGGCGTGGCGGAATTGCAAGCGGCCAGCAATACAACCAAGGCAACCAGGATAACCAGAGCCCAATTTGTCAACCGATAGAGTCTATTATTTTTTCTCAATGTCCCTCCCCAGTTATTGCTATTTTCAATGTCGGTGTAGTTTTGTCTCATGGCGCAGCTAGAGGCATTCGGGAATTATTGATTATAGATGATTGCAGAAGGTCAAAATCATCAATAACCTTTCCCTGGCGGTTGATGAAACGGAAGCGGATTGATTCCCGGCCCACAACAACCAGCATAGCGCCATGGTCATCATTGTAACGCACCTGGCTGCCATCAACAATATTTTGAAAACTATAACGCGACACCCCACCCAGCCCATTGACAAAGTACCAGATACCATCTTTGGAGATGCGTTCGTAGGTATGGTCATGCCCGGAGATGACCACATCTGCTCCCCACTGAGCGAACGGCCACTGCATCCTCTCCTTGGGTCCGTGCAAAGCTGATGAGTACGGAGAATGGTGAAAATAGACGATCTTCCAGAGACTGTTTGAAGCAGCTAACCTCGACTGCAGCCAGGCTGCCTGCACCGAGCTGCTGTCGGCACCATCTGGTTCATCCGAATCGCTGTCCACCACAAAAAAGTGCACCACACCCCAGGTGAAATCATAATAGCGCTCATTGCCCGGCAGGGTGAAATAGTCCAGGTATGGCTGGGCATCTTTTGCATGCCAATCGTGATTGCCCAGGCTGGGGAAGAAACGGTTTTCCTGGGCGCCATTTCCATAACTACCTTTATATGGCGCGATGAATTCATGGAAGAATCGCCCAATATTTTCGTCAATCGTTTCAGCAGCCCCATCTGGATAATTATTGTCCCCGGTAGTGATAATGAGATCTGGTTTCCAGCTCTTTATCATGGCAGCCACATCTGCCTCATTTTGTCTACCAGTTCCATAATCCCCGATGACCGCGAAACGGAATTCGATCTGTTGACCCTGGGATACAAGCGGAAAAAATGCGGCTGGTGGCGGTGATAAGTTCAGGCCCGGTTGACCTGATGGCAGATCAATCTCGGGGCGACTTGCAGATGCTGTGCGCCCGCTTCCAGCGATAAGGATTATTCCAGCCAGGCTGCAGATCAATAATATTAAATCCACAATTTTTTTAGACATTTGCACGCTTTTATTATTTCTACCGATAAACCAATTGATATAAGTCGCCTTGGTAACTCACGAAAAATACTTCCCCGCTTTCATTCTCTCCGAAGGAGGTGAGGCTGGCCCCCGTTTCGAATAATACTCTGCTCTGCCAGGCTCCATCTTCTACCCGCAGTAAACCCCAGATTAACCCCGAGCCATAATCCCCATAGAAATAGATTCCCTGCCATTCAGGCATCTGTTCGCCGCGATAAACCACACCTCCGGTCACCGAATAACCCTGGTCGCGCCCATACACTGCCACCGGATCGGTGAGCTCAATATTACCTGGAGCCCCAGTTGATCCATAGGGCTGGTTACCTTCCTTGTAGTTCCAGCCAAAATTTACGCCACCAGGATTGCTGGCTGGTAGATAGTCGATCTCCTCCCACGAACCCTGGCCTACATCACCGATCAGTAGTTCCCCAGTCAGCCGGTCAAAGGAAAACCGCCATGGATTTCGCAGCCCATAAGCCCATACTTCCGGCGCACCGCCGCCTTGGGCGAAGGGATTATCTGGCGGGATGGCATAAGGATCTCCTTGATCCACATCCAGGCGTAATATTTTTCCCAAAAGGGTGTTCGTGTTTTGCCCATTCCCCAGGGGATCGCCGCCGCTGCCGCCGTCCCCCAATCCGATATACAGATAACCATCAAGTCCAAATGCCAAACTGCCTCCGTTATGATTCCCATAAGGTTGTTCCACGATCAATAGTTTGACTTCACTAACGGGATCTGCCCGGTTGATATCTTCGCTTGCCTGGAAGCGGGCAATAACTGTATCTCCACTAAGATCGGTGTAATTGACGAAGAAGAATCCATTCTCACTGTATTGTGGGTGAAAAGCCAGTCCCAATAAGCCCCGCTCCCCACAGCACCCCACCCGGTCGGTGATATCCAAGAAGGGTTCTGCCAGCAGCTGTTCCTCCCCGAGGATGCGGATTATCCCTGCCTGTTCCAAGATAAACAGCCGCCCGGAATCATCCCCCGCGTTGGCCAAACCGATGGGCCGGTTTAAACCTCTAGCGATAAGTCGCCATTCATAAGAATCTGGATTTGGAAAGATCCTAGGATTTGCTGTGGTTTCAGTTGGAGTTGGCGTTTCAGTTAGGGTAGATGTGGGAGATGGGCCTGGAGTTGGCGTTTCAGTCTCGAGGGATATTGCCGCTGTGACAATTTCTTCGGTCGCTGGAGCCTGTTCGGCAGACGCGGTTGTAGTATTAGAAGGTTCTAAGGTTGGTGTTTGGGTACCCTCGTCAAGAAAACCTCCGCAAGCGCTGCTCACCAACAACAATAATATATATAGAGTAATCTTTATTAGGGAGCGAATCAAGTAATCCTCTGGGCTTGCTTGTCACTTAATCTTCCTCAGTGAACTCGGCATCCACAATATCATCATCATCAATCACTTGTGGTTCCCGCCATTCACCCGGTATGGTGCCGGCCAGGGCAGCCCGGTGTTCTTCCACGACATCCTGCGGGCAAAGTTCGACAAATATGAACAAACCGAACCCAATAATGGCTGCGTCATCGATGGGACCAATGATCAGATCTGGGATCACCAGATAAAATAATGTCCCGATCGGGATCAGCTTCAAAAAGGGGTTGACCCTTGGGTCGCGAATCAAGCGAAATACGAGTTTAAAATGATTCGATATTTCGTTGAATACCCCACCCCCTCCGGAATTTACCACCGATCGTTTATTATTATCAGACATGATTACCTCGACGGCTCTCTAAGCAAACCTATATCCTTACTCAGTTAAGCATACCACGCCTGATCCCAGGAAGTTATCATTGGAAAGACCAATTACAATTCCACAATAATAAGTATAAACATTAATCTACCCATTTTAGAAGGGGAAATTAGTCCCACCGGAAAGGGTTTACTTCGTGATTTCGAAAACATCACCCGCGCTGTTGCCTTGGACCTCCGGGAAATAATTCTGGTAAGCGCGCGTGGGGATAACTTTATATTCTCCCGGCAATACAGGAACGAATTGGTAGGTGAATTCATATGTTCCCGCGGGCAGCCAATCAACCGACCAGACGATGCGATCGTCAAAAACTCGGGGATCGTTGAAGTACCACCAGCCCCAGCCCTGTTCAAATGGGGCCTGAGGATTGAATGGAGAATCTGGGGCTGTTTGGGTTGTCTTTAGACTGACATCCAGCACCTCTGCTCCTGCCGGGAAATAATCTTCAACCATCAGGTAGTAAGAGGTTTCAGGAATGGTGAGCGTCAAACGCACGGTTACCAATTCCCCTGCCTGTACCTCATCGATAGTTAGACACGCATCTTCAATGCATTCGCTATCAGCAGGGAAATATGCACGGTTTATACTGATCCCCTTATCCAGAGGAGCTATCTCTTCTACGGGCTGAAAAACGTTGAGGTGGGTATTGTAGTACAGCCTGCCAACGCCATCACTGCGCTGCATTAACAAACTGTTGGGTGCATCAGGATACATATTCTGAATGGGGACTTCAGCTTCAATTGGAGTCAGCTGTGAGATTCCACTTGCCTCCCCGGCGACTAATGGGGAATTGTTTAGAGAGGCCGAAAAATCAAATTCACCGCTGAGTTCCCCAGTCCCCTGCATTACCGCTGCCAGGGCCATCAAAGTCCATGCAGTTTCATAAGAAGAAGTCCAGGCGCCCGACGCATCGCGATGAGCCATTAAATAACGCGTGGCATCCGCAACCAGTGGTGAGGCGGGATCTTGATTTGCCAGCGCGTAAAGCACCACTGCCGTAGATTGAGTAGTTGTGCTCATGTTCTGCCAGCTGGGTGCCTGGTTCTCCCAATGGGCGCCGGTTGCAGAGCGAACTGCATCTCCTGCCAAATCAGAAAGTATAAATTGAGCGCGCTCATCTCCAGGTGCCACGGTTTCAATCGCTAATGCTAACAATGCCTGCGCCCAGGGATTCAATTGGGAACGTTCTTCATACAAAGCAGATAAACCGACCACGTCCCCTTGCCCCGCCTGGGCGAGGACATAATGTGTGAACGCTAGACGATCGTATTGCCATGTTTCTGCCAGCATTTCTGGAAGCGGAAGCGAGGCAGTCAGATAATCCAGTGCTGATGCAATCACGCCAGACTCGTAATCAACCCCTGCCTCTTGAGCCCGGAGTAAACCGAAAAGCACATAAGCAGTGATATATGAGTCGCTCGGATTACCCTTCCACCAACCCCAACCACCATCTGAGTTTTGCTGAACCTGCAAATGCTCGAGGGAATCTTCCAGCAGCTGGTCTAACCGGGATTGGAGCGCACCCTCTTCCAATCCGAACTCCTGGATCACCCGATAGGTCTCTAAATTTGGCAGGAAGCGGGAAACAGCCAGCTCGGTATTGGTCAGCGGATAAAAATCAACCACGTCCAACGCGCTCAACATGGCAGCTCCCAGAGAAGGTGCCATCTCTATATTCAATTCCCCGCCACCTGGATCAAACGAGCGCGGCAAGCTCACCACTTCGAGCAGCTCCCCGCCATCCTCAAGAATTCCTGATGTACCAAAGGTTTGTGGGGCAATGTAACGCAGCACCGGAATGTTTCCCCAGGGTGGTCGGGTAGCATCCTGCAATTCACCTGCGTTGGCGGCGAAGACCAGGTCGACTTCCTCTACATCTCCCACAGTTCCCCACCACTCAAGTCTTTTTCTATCTCCAGAGGGGATACTCACATTCTGTATTGCCAGGCTTGGGTCGTCCACTTCAAACCCCGTCGCCTGCAATGAAACATCCACTTCAAGTCCTTCAGGAGTGTTATTGTGAACTACTGCAGCGACCAGTGCATGATCTCCCACGACCAAAAAGCGGGGTGTCACCGGTCGAACCAGTAAATCCTTCGTGCTCACCACCAACCCATTATCCTGTCCCACTTTTGTCTCTGCTGTAACCCCGCGAGTATCGAGCTGCCAGGAGGTTAAATTATCCGGCAGAGTAACTGTCACAAAAGCTTTACCTTCCGCGTCTGTCATGACATCCGCATTCCAATACGCGGTATCCAGGAATTCCTCCCTGACGGGGATTGGCGGTGCAGGTTCGCCGCCGCCACCCCCACCGATCCCTTCAATCATTGACGGGCGCAATTGGGTCGAAGCTGCCAGACTGAGACTCGTGTTGACCCCCAGCGGCTGCTCACCATAAAACGCCGGGAGGATATCTGGCGCATTTGGCTCCGCCAGGGCGAGCACAGCCAGATCGACCACCGAGAGCGAGAATTCTCCCTGGACCGGATTACCTTCAGCATCACTGACCAGCAGGTCCAGTGCAATTCTCCCACCGGGTTCTACCTGAACAGGATCGCTGGTTAACGAAACATTCAAAGCTTGCTCAACCGGGTCAACCGGCAGCATAAGATAACCCTGGCGAAAGTCAGCTGTATCTTCACCTTCTGGCTTGATTAATGTCACCGAAACATAAACGTTAGGCGCCTGCTCGTCTCCTAGCTGCACTGGAATGTTCAATCCGCTCCCATTTACCGGTAAGATTTGGTGTTCAAAAAGCACCCCACGTTCAATGGTCACCAGCGCCACTGCCCCATCCCCAAAGGGATTTGGCACAAATACCTGCGCAGTTTCTCCTGGTGAATAGGAATTTTTATCCGCGGTCAATCGCAGCCGCTGGTTGGGCAAATTAGGCCAAACCGCCTGCCCCTGTCCACCCACCCATAAAATTGTCTGGGTGACGGCGTTTTCACCCGGGCTGCCCCGACCGCTGACCTGCAGCTCGTAGGTGCCTGGTTCAGGTGGAATAAAGGCTATCCGAGCCTTTCCATCCCCACCAGTGACAAAATCAGTGCTGCCCACCGGTGAATATTGGGCTTCATAGGTGGGGAAACCGCGCAAATCACCCGGCTCAGGTTCAATTCGTTCCCAGGTAACTTTGCGGAACTCCGCAGATAAAGGTTGTTCCCCAACCGGCTCCTTTTCCCAATCTACAACCTGCACATCGAACCCGATCTCACTCCCCGCTGGGCCGGTCCAGGCATCCGGTCGCAGACCAATATAAAACTCTTCTGGATTAACCAATAAATCCGCCCGAGCGCTGGTGGGTATTCCACTTTCATCCGTGGCAGTCACCTCCAGCGTATACCGGTAACGCTCATCAGAATATGGAATATCCAACCCGAGAGTCAAATTCCCTGCCGCGTTGGTCTCTCCTTCACCTTCAGCAACCTGTTCCTGGAATCCACCTAAGAAAAATCCTGGAATACCTGATAACCAGCGTGTATCTTGTTTGCCAACCTCGTAACCGGGCAGATAAAATCCTTCTTGAGAACGGTACAGGACCCAGCTCACTGGCACATTCGCAGCCGGCGCTCCAAAGAAATAATTTGCCTCGATGCTTGCCTCAATTTCCTGACCTGCCAGGACCTGTTCGTCTGGGAAGGTGATGGACAAATCAATCTCTGGCTTCCGGTATTCCGCCACCTGGAAGGCCACGCTGGAGAAGTGTGCGTCTTCTATGGTAAAGCGGTAAGTTCCCGGTTCGAAATCCTCTGGCAGCGTGTACAATCCGTGCGCGGTCCCTAATTCTGAAAGGGGTAGATCTAAGGTGGCGATTTGTTCACCAAAATCGTTGATCAGGGTAAGAAACAGGTTGGATCGATCGGGAAGGTCGTAGCGTCCGTTGTAAACCTGGCGCAGGATTGCTCTAAAGTTAACACTTTGCCCAGGCCGGTAGATGGGTCGGTCGGTATAAAGATACGCTTCAAGATGAGGAGGGCTGTAATCAACCTGGTAGCCAAAACCACCACCATCTATTCCCTGCCCCCAATTAGAAAGTGCGGCAGAAAAATTCTCCTGTCCGGGTTCGCCTAGAATTGCATAAGAAATCCCAAAAATGTCTTCCATCTCCCGTATTGGAATCTCGCTATGGAGAACCCCTTCCGGGTCAGTAAATCCTTCGGCCAACAGCTCGCCGCTTTCCGCGTACACGGACACAGGCACATCCCCTACCATGCTGCCGTCATTCAGGTTTACCGCCCAGACAAGGACATCGGTGGCGCTTAATTTTAACGTGGTATTGATATCACTGACCACCAGGAAGTAAGGCCCAGGATGGATATAGTCCACCCCCACGTTGAAGCGCAGCGAATAAATTCCCGGAGCCAATGGACCACCATCTAATGTAAGCGGAATCTCAACAGGAGTGCTCTGGTTGGGAGGTGTATCCAATTCACGCTGCAGGGTGAGTTCGCGCTCTGGGCGGTATGCCTGGCGGGCTTCATAATTCCCAGGGGCTAAAACTTCCTGAAAATCTTCCAATGGCACTACCCCACGCGAGTATGTTAATTCAGGCAGGTTGGTGACTTGAACCGTGATGCTTGATTGCTCTGGCGTCAAGAACACCACCTCTGAACCAGTAGTGACTGTGAGTGATGGGTCGATGGACCGCGTGCGGAAATTGAGCACGTGTTCCTGTCCAAGACGCCCGTTCCACGTGTCTGGCAGGTTTGGAGATATTGTCAGCGTATAGGCGGTATCAGGTTCGTAAAACCCACTCAACCAGATCGTCCGTTCTTCTTCATCAGCAAATGCTTCCAGGTCAACAACAGGAGGCGTGATCGTAATAAACTTGAGCGCATCTTTGAGCTTAATCGGAGAATTAAATTCAATTGCCACGCTGCTGTAAACATCTTTTTCGCCATTATCTGCTGGATCGCTGCCAATCACCTGCAATTCAGAAATCGTTTCCAAAGTTGCCTGGTATTCCGAACCTAGATGTGTTCCCCCTTCAGACGAAGTTTCTTCGTCCAAAACCCATGAATAAACTCGTTCGCGTTTCAGTAAATTATCGGGATTAAATACGAACTCGGTGGCAGCCCCATTCCAGCTGAATTCTCCCCGGACTCGAGTTTTTTCCTCCTCAAACATTGTGAACTCATTCGCGACACTGCTCGGGTCCATGGGCTGGTTGAAGGTCAATAGAATGTCAGAGTCCAGGTTGACATCCTTGGATCCATCACTGGGTTCAACTGATAGGAGTCGGGGAGCTATCGTAGTAAACGACCAGGACTGGCTGTTCTCAAGGGGGCTGCCGTCCAACCCGGCCAAGTCGTTGCTTAGCTGAACCGCATATTTCGTTCCACCTGCCAGGGCAGGATCTGGGTAAAAAGCATACGTGCTGGTATTAATCCATTCACCGTGACCTTGAGCGGCGGGTTCGACTGAAAACGCGGGCGGCAAATCAGTTTGATCTGCACCTAACGGCACTACAGGTCGATTGAAAGTTGCCAGGATTGCCGCGGTTGGATCAACCTCCGCGGTGCCATCTTCCGGCAAGTTATGAGCCAGGTTCAGGAAACCCACCGCGTGATACTCCAGGCTTATTGGTTCAATCAGGGGTAATCCATTCGTAGCCTGGGCTTGTGTGTCAAATTGCAAATTGACCTGTTTGGCCGGGGTGAGCGGCCTGTCCGGCGTAAAGACCAGGGTGGATTCATCCAACCATTCCAGTCTGCCCGAAAGCCCTGAGAAAGCACTCTCCACTGATGCGTGATCCATGGATTGGTTGAAATAAAAAACCACTGGACCTTCCAACCCAACCTCAGAGTTTGGCAGGGGATGGCTTTCGACTAATCCCGGCGGTAGGGCCTGCGGAGTAGGAGTCGGTTCAACCGGAAATGTAGCAGTAGGTTGTTCTTCGAATTCTTGAAATGGGGAGGGAGTGGGGGTATCTGTTTCCGGGCTGGGGAACGAGCACCCAGAAAAGACCAATAGGACGACCAGGACCGCGAAATATGGCCCATAGTGCTTCAATACACCATGATCGATTCCTAACCACTGCTCGAATCTTAGCGGCATACAATTTCTCCTATGAAGGAGACGGTCGAACATAGAGCAAAGTTCCTCAAGGTAGCGTGATTATACTAGATTGAGCACAAAACATATTATTAGGAACGGGTAAGTTTAATTCTAATAGCGCGTGTGTAGGTGCAGCCTTCCTGCGGTCCACCATATATCGCCTCACCAGTAGCATGATCCGGAAAACTAAACAGGGATGACTGGTAAATTGGCATAACATGTGCATGATAAGGTAGTTGGCCTTCAGCGTAATGGTTCACCAGGGTGCTCAAGCCTTGTCGGGATAGCTGATCGCTCATAATTTGCTCCTTTTTACAAAAATACCTGCCTCAAAGTATACGTCAAGGCTCTTTGGTACAATTAACACTTCCTAAGTAGGGAACTCGCTGCCTTCATTTATCGTTAAAATATCATCATGAGTGACACAACCGCGGCAGAACCCGCATTATCACGCCCTATTGACCTGATCCCCCAGGTATTAGCAGCCCTGGTTGGAGGGTTGATCATCTTCGCTTTGCTTTTGGTGGCCGTGGTGATCGGGTTTAATATTTCGTTCGCCGGGAAAATCTATCCTGGGGTATCCGTGGCAGGGGTTGACTTATCGGGTCTGGAACCCGCTCAGGCAGCTGCTCTCCTTGAAAGGGAGATCCGCTTCCCCAAAGAAGGTAAGCTCCTCTTCAGGGATGGTGAAAAGATCTGGCTCTCTTCACCATCTGCGGTTGGATTTTATTTAGATCCACAATCCACTGCCGAAACTGCTTTTCAATATGGGCGCTCGGGTGATCCAACATCTCGCATCATCGATCAATTCGATTCCTGGTACCAGGGCACAACCTTGCCTCCCAGGTATGTCTTCGATGAGAGCGGTGCCCAGCTTTTCCTGCAGAGTATAGCCGTCCAAACAGATATCGACATGGTCGAAGCTTCCCTCTCCGTCGAGGGGGTAGATGTGGTCGTTCGTCCTGGACAGACCGGCCGACACTTGAACGTACCAGCCACGTTAGAAATCCTGAGTTCAAAGCTCCAGACTATGCAAGATGCGGAGATCCAGCTGGTGGTCGCTGAAGATGCACCCGTGATATTAAATGCGGAAGAACAGGCTCAAATTGCCCGCCAGATACTGAGCGAACCGCTTAAGCTCACTGTACCAGATAAGCAAAAAGGCGATCCGGGACCCTGGACCTTTGAACCTGATGCCCTGGCGCAGATGATAACTATCGAACGGATTGACGATCCGCAGGGGGAACGCTACCAGGTAGGCCTTGAAACATCCGGTCTGAACTCATTTCTCGAAGGTATCAGCCCCCAATTAGAATTGAGCCGCAAAAACGCGCGCTTTATTTTCAATGACGAAACCCGCCAGCTGGAGGTGATTGAACCTGCCTTGATCGGGCGTTCATTGAATGTGGCCGGTACAGTTGAAAACATCAACCAGAAACTTCTGGCCGGTGACCACAAAATCGCCCTCGATCTCGAGCACACCCAGCCTGAGGTTGGTGATGATGCAAAAGCCAAGCAGCTGGGCATCACCGAGCTGGTCAGCTCGCACACCTCCTATTTTTACGGTTCCAGCGCGGAGCGAATTCAAAATATCACCACCTCGGCTGGCCAGTATCACGGCTTGCTGGTGCCGCCCGGAGCTACTTTTTCGATGGGTGAAGCCTTGGGGGATGTCAGCCTGGATAATGGGTATGCCGAAGCCTTGATCATTTTTGGCAACCGCACCATCCAGGGTGTTGGTGGCGGTGTCTGCCAGGTAAGTACGACGCTGTTTCGCACGGTGTTCTTCGGCGGCTATCCCGTCGATGAACGCTACCCCCATGCCTACCGGGTTGGTTACTACGAGCTCAAAGCAGATGGGGGTTACAATACCAGCCTGGCTGGATTAGATGCCACCGTTTACACCCCGCTGGTGGACTTCAAGTTCACCAACGATACGCCGAACTGGCTGCTGATGGAAACTTATGTCAACCCATCCGCCCGCACGCTGACCTGGAAGTTCTATTCCACCTCCGATGGACGAACTGTTGATTGGCAAACGACCGGCCTCAAAAACAAGGTTGACCCTCCCGATCCGCTGTATGAAGAAAATCCGGATCTGGCAAAGGGTGAAATTAGGCAGGTCGACTGGGCCGTCGAAGGCGCGGATGTGACCATTACCCGGTCGGTTTCTCGCGATGGTGAAACTTTATACGAAGATGCGTTCACCACGCATTACATGCCCTGGAGAGCCGTTCATGAGTACGGACCGGGCACAAAAGGTATGCCGCCAAAAGAGGGAAAAAAGAAGGATAAAGAAGGCTAGCAGCTTGATCAAGCTGCTTCCAAGAGGAGATCAACATGGTCAGTCAGGAACTATTGGACATCCTGCGTTGTCCAAATTGTGTCAGAGAAAAAGAAGGTCTGCTCGAATACTATAAAGAATCTTGGTTGATCTGCCAGGATTGCGATCGCAAGTATCCAATCCGCGAGGATATCCCGGTGATGTTAATTGACGAGGGCGATAAGTGGCAGTCGACCCCCAAAGAAGAACTCCCCATCCCGCCGCCTGAATAAAGGTTGATGAGCGGGATTGAAAAATCAGATCTGGTAGCTGAATTTACCTGTGGTTCGGATCAACGGGCGGAGTTGGCCGCCTTGCAGTTGTCCGCGGCCGGTTCACAAGGGTTGGAAATACTCGCCGAACTGCTGGAAGATCAAAATCCGGAAGTGCGCTGGTGGGCCACCCGTTC
>CALBUI010000201.1 GCA_937968125.1 uncultured Anaerolineales bacterium
GTGGTGTGCAGGTGTTGATTGGTGGAGAAGGAACCTGGGAAGATCTCAGAGAGTGCTCCATCGTGCTTGGCCGATACGGGGTGCCTGGATTGGCGACCGGCACACTTGGCGTTTTAGGTCCGATCCGCATGTCTTATGGGCACACGATTTCTACCGTGCGGTTTGTTTCGGATTTGTTGAGTGATTTAGTAGTTGAATTAAACCTGGATTGATTGAGATTGCGAGTGCAGGGATATTAATTAAAATTTAGCGATGAATTAATGTAGTCCAGGAGGCTGGGCTACACTTTTCATTCTCGCTGGTGAGTAAGTCATTATAAAAGTTTTTAGCGGAGGCAAGATGATCGAAGAGATCAAAAGTGAAATTGAGGACGCAGAGCAAGAGGAAGAACAGGTACTGGAGCAAGAAGAAGAGTTAGAAGGCGCTGAAGAAATTGAGGTCGACGAAATTGAAATATTAAAGGAAGAGATCTTATCACTGCAGCAGCAATCTGGGGAGTATCTCGATGGTTGGCAGCGTGAAAGGGCAGAATTTACCAATTACAAAAAGCGCACCGACCGGGAACAACAACAGCTGCAGCACAACATTTCTGGAAATATCATTCGCAGATACCTGGATATAGTAGATGATCTGGAACGGGCTCTGCAAAACAAACCCACGGATGATGAAGGCGCTTCCTGGGCGGAAGGCATCGAGCTGGTTTACCGTAAATTCCTGACCGCCTTAGAATCTGAAGGCGTCGTACCGATGGAGGTCGGCAACCAGCAATTTGATCCCAACTTGCACGAAGCCATTTCCCAGGAACCGAATGATGAATTTGAGAGTGGGCAGGTAATCGAAGTGGTTCGCAGCGGTTATTTGATCGGCGAACGGGTTTTAAGACCCGCCTCAGTTAGAGTGGCGCAGTAAACAATAGCAAACAACCCGGTAATGGACCGGTCAAAAGATAATCTTGATACGGAGGAATTATTCATGGCAAAAATAATCGGTATTGATTTGGGAACGACCAACTCAGTTGTGGCAGTGATGGAGGGAGGTGAGCCTGTCGTCATCTCGTCCGCCGAGGGTGAGCGGCTGGTGCCATCTGTCGTGGCCGTCAACAAGAATCATGAACGCCTGATTGGACGGGTTGCCCGCAACCAATCGGTGGTAAATCCTGAAAACACGATCTTTTCAATTAAGCGTTTTATGGGGCGCAAATTCAATGACCCCGAAGTCAAAAAAGCGGTCGAACGACTTCCTTATAAAGTAACCGAAGCACCTAACGGTGATGTGCGGGTGATCCTGGATGGAAAGGAATACTCACCACCGGAGATCTCCGCCATGATCTTAGGCAAGCTCCGGGCGGATGCCGAAGCTTACCTTGGTGAGTCAGTTTCGCAGGCAGTGATCACTGTTCCGGCATACTTCAATGATGCCCAGAGAAATGCAACCAAGGATGCTGGGAAAATAGCTGGATTGGAGGTCTTGCGGATCATTAACGAACCAACAGCTTCCTCCCTGGCGTATGGGTTGGATAAAAAAGCGGATGAGCTGATTGCGGTTTATGACCTGGGTGGCGGAACCTTCGATATCTCGATCCTCGATGTGGGTGAAGGTGTCTTCCAGGTTCGCTCCACCAGTGGCGATACCTTCTTGGGTGGAGATGATTTCGATCAGCGCATAATTGAGTACATCGCCGATGAATTCAAGAAAGAAAATGTGATCGACCTGCGCCAGGACCGGCAGTCATTACAGCGCTTGAAAGAGGCAGCAGAGAAAGCCAAGATCGAGCTGTCCAGCATGATGCAAACCGAGATCAATTTGCCGTACATCACTGCGGATGCCAGTGGACCAAAGCACCTGGTGATGACGCTTACCAGGGCGAAACTCGAGCAGTTGACCTCCGACCTGGTCGAACGGTCGATGGGACCTGTCCGCCAGGCGCTGAAAGATGCCGAGCTTGATCGCACAAAGATCGACGAGGTGGTCCTCGTCGGTGGGATGACTCGCATGCCAGCAGTCCAGGAGGCTGTGCGGAAGTTGTTCGACAAGGAACCGCATCGCGGAGTTAATCCGGACGAAGTTGTGGCTGTTGGCGCTGCCATTCAGGCGGGTGTACTCGGTGGTGATGTCAAGGACATCTTGCTGCTGGATGTAACCCCATTGACTTTATCGGTTGAAACTTTAGGCGGGGTGGCCACGCCTCTGATCGAGCGCAACACGACCATCCCTTCCCGTAAAAGCCAGATTTTCTCAACAGCCAGCGATAGCCAGCCCCAGGTTGAGATCAATGTCCTGCAGGGTGAGCGACCGATGGCGAATGACAATAAAACCCTGGGTAAATTCATCTTGGATGGCATCCCACCCGCGCCGCGCGGTGTGCCTCAGATCGAAGTGACATTCGATATTGATGCCAACGGTATTCTGAAAGTCACGGCGTTGGATAAGGCCACCAATCGCAGCCAGCACATCACCATCACCGCCTCATCAGGCTTGAGTGACGAAGAAGTAGAACAGATGCGCAAAGATGCAGAATCTCATGCCGAGGATGATCTCCAGCGCAAGGAGCTAATTGAAGCTCGCAACCTGGCTGACAATGCAGTTTACACGGCTGAGAAAACGGTGCGAGATTTAGGCGATAAGATCCCTGCTGAGATGGTAGAAAAAGTTGAGTCAGAGACCGCCAAAGTGCGGGAGGTATTAACCAGCGAGGACCCAACCGTCATCCGCGAGGCGACCGATGGCTTGATGAGTGTCGTGCAGGAGCTTGGCGCCGCAGCTTACCAGCAGAGTGAACCGGAGGCTGGGGCAGGAGAAGGTGAACCTGGCGCAGAAGCTGGTACGGATGAAGGTGCCCCAGAAAGTGAAGAAAATGGTGAGGATGTCGTTGAAGGCGAATTTAAAGAAGAAGCAGAAGAAGCAGAAGAAGCAGAAGAAGAGTGAAACTACTCTCGTGTGAATAAATGACTGATCGCGATTATTACGAAGTCCTGGGAGTCGGGCGGGATGCCTCTGATGATGATCTTAAAGGGGCATTTCGCCGGCTGGCGCGCCAGTATCACCCGGATGTCAATGACGCTCCTGATGCTGAAGAGCAATTCAAAGAGATCAATGAGGCCTATGCGGTCCTGTCTGATGCCGAACGAAGAGCAGCTTACGACCGTTACGGGCATGCCGGCGTGCGCGGCGCCAGTGGTGCGCCGGACTTTACTGTAGATTTCTCGGATTTCGCCGATATTTTTGGTGAGTTCTTTGGATTTGGGAGAGCTACCAGCCAGGCGCGCAATATACCCCGGCGCGGCCAAGATCTCCAGTACCGGATGGATCTGAAATTTAAGGAAGCGATCTTTGGGATCGAGAAGGAGATCGAGATCACCCGGGACGAGGTCTGCAGTCGCTGTAATGGCAGTCGGTCTGAACCTGGAACTTCGCCAATTAAATGCACGACCTGTGACGGTCGGGGAGAAGTGCGCCAGGCGCGCCAGACCATTCTGGGATCTATGGTCCAGGTGACCACCTGCCCGACTTGTAGTGGATCCGGTGAGACGGTTGAATCACCCTGCAAGCAGTGTAATGGCAGAGGTTTAGAACGCGTGACACGCAAGAAAGTTGTCACCGTACCCGCCGGAGTGGATAATGGCAACCAGATCCGCCTGGCAGGAGAAGGCCAGCCGGGGACCAATGGTGGGCCGAATGGCAACCTCTATATCCTGGTCAATGTCAGGTCTCACAAGTATTTTCGCCGCCGGGAGAGAGATATCCTCCTGGATTTGGAGATCAACGTCGCCCAGGCAACTTTAGGCGCAGATGTGCCAGTGCCAACGGTGGACGGCGAGGCGATATTAAAAATTCCAACCGGCACCCAGCCTGGTAAAGTCCTGCGCATGCGAGGTAAAGGGGTACCCCACCTGCGGGGAAATGGTCGCGGAGACCAATTGGTGATGGTGAATGTGACCATCCCCAATAATCTTTCCAATGAGCAGCGCGAGATATTCGACCAGCTGGCCGAGAGTCTTGGCAGCGAGGTCAGGCCGCAAGAGAGAGGCTTTCTGGATTGGTTGAAAGAAGCCATCAGCGGCTAGCAAAATCCGTACACTGCGGGCGTAGCGATTATTGGCTGCGCCCTTTTTTATTTTCATATGCTTGATGAACACTGGCTGGAAGTCAGCCTAATTGTAGACGGTGAGATGGCAGAGGCTGTCTCAGACGTGTTGACCCGCCATGTCTCAGGTGGTGTGGTGATTGAGAGCACGCAAATCACCTATGAGACCAATGCCCAGGGGCAGGTAGCAGGACCGCTGCGCGTTTGCGGCTACCTCCGGGCAGATGAAAATCTTGAAAATGCGAAGCAGAGCTTGCTTGAGGGTTTGTGGCACCTGGGCCAGATTCGGGAAATGCCCCCGGTAACTTTTGCACCGGTGGCTGAGGTAGATTGGACGGAAGTGTGGAAGCAGCATTTTCACCCGGTCCCAATTGGCAAACACTTACTGATCGGTCCAACCTGGATCGAATTTGAATCTGAATCGCGGGTTGAAATAAAGCTCGATCCCGGGATGGCATTTGGCACAGGTACGCATCCCACTACGCAGCTTTGCCTGGAGATTTTGGAAGACTTGCTTGAAGAACAGGGAGGAAGAACGCAGGATCTACCTAGCACCCTGTTGCGGATGATAGATGTTGGCTGTGGTTCGGGTATCCTGGGTATAGCGGCAGTTAAATTCGGAGTCAGGCACGTTCTGGGAGTGGACCATGATGCCGATGCGATCGCGGTTGCACGCCAGAATGGCGCCCTCAACGGTGTGGAGAAGTTTCTCGAGCTATCTACCGGATCGCTGTCCGAGATTAAGTCGGGCGCATATTCGATAATGGCGGCGCCGTTGGTGACCGTGAATATCCTAGCGCCAGTTATCCTGAAGATGCTTGAGTCAGGATTAAGCGATCTGGTTGAATCTCAGGGATACCTGGTTTTGTCTGGCATCCTGGAAGGCCAGGCTGGAGAGGTGGAAACCGCTGTCCAGAGGAATGGCATGCGGATACAGGAGACTCGCCAGCACGGAGATTGGATAGCTTTCTTGGTTGAGAAATTGTCCTGATAAGCCAGTTCACCCATCGCGAGTCAGCCAGCGTTCAAGCCCTGGGGGCGGTTTTTGGTTCATCAGGGCTTCTACCAATGTCCGGGGATCTTCTGCCGAGGTAAGCAGAGCCTGGTGCTCAGTATAAATAAAGCCTTCATGCTTGGCCTTCGCAATCATCTCTAAAAGCGGGTTGAAGTAATTCTGAAAATTGAGTATACCGATCGGTTTTTGATGCAGGCCAATTTGCGCCCAGGTCAGCATTTCAAACAGCTCTTCCATTGTGCCGAAACCACCTGGCAGAGCAATAAACGCATCAGACAATTCAGCCATCCGGGCTTTACGCTGGTGCATATCGGGGAGCACTTCCAGATGGGTTAAACCATTATGAGCGAGGGTGGGTGTGTTGAATATCTCTGGTATAACACCAATTACTTCGCCACCTTTCTCTAGAGCACCGTTCGCCACAGTCCCCATCAAACCGGTGGAACCCGCACCGTACACCAGTTGTATTCCCTGGGCAGCCAATTCAGCCCCTAATTCATAGGCCGCATTGAGATAGTTTTCACCTGTCTTGTCTGATGAGCCACAGTATACACAGATAGATTTCATTGGATTGTTGTCCACCATGCCAGAATGATCCAGAATTATAGCACTTTGGTGACAAGGTATAATGCGCTACGCTGCATTGAATTGATGTATTAATCATGTTTATGGATGGAATGCCGGTAGTTGATGTTCAGTGGGTAAGTAAATCATTTGGGGCGGTACAGGCAGTTAAAAATGTCTCCTTCAACCTCATGGGGGGGGAGATTTTTGGTTTGTTAGGCCCCAACGGCGCTGGCAAGACAACCATCATCCGCCTGGTGCTGGATATCTTTAAACCCGATGATGGAAAAATAGCTGTCCTGGGTGGGCAAATGGATGAATCTAAGCTGGCTCGCATCGGGTATATGCCGGAGGAGCGCGGGCTTTACCAGGATGTGCAGCTCGAGAAATGCCTGGTTTACCTGGCCGTTTTAAAGGGAATGTCAAAACCAGAGGCCAGTGCCAGGGTGTTGGATTACCTGGATCGCTTTGATTTGTATGAGTTTCGAAAAAAACAAGTTAAACAGCTCAGCAAGGGCATGCAGCAAAAGGCTCAAATCATCGCCACCTTAGCCCATGAGCCCGAACTGGTTATCGTGGACGAACCCTTCAGCGGCCTCGACCCGGTGAACACGAGAATGGTCAAGGATATTCTGCGTGATTTACGCGATCAAGGCGTGGCGATCATCATGTCCACCCACCAGATGCACCAGGTCGAAGAATTATGTGACCGGATTTTATTAATTGATCAGGGTCAGGCATTGCTGCACGGGGAGATTAATATTATTCGCAGGCAGTACGCCAGAAATGCAGTGTTAGTTGGCACTCCAGAGTCGATTCCAATTATGGACGGAATCGTCAACGTCGAATCACATAATTCGACATATCGCCTGGTGCTCACACCGGACACTTCACCTAAAACCATCCTCAACCAATTGGTGGCTGAGAATATCCTCATTGAACGATTCGAGATCGCGGTGCCCACCTTAGATGAGATCTTTATCGAGGTTATCCAGGAGCCCGGAGACAGCTGATGAGTGCACTTTGGCAGATAATGAAATTTGAGTACGCCCGCCATGTCTTTCGCAAGCGATTTCTGCTGGGAATGTTAAGCTTACCGGTGTTCATTGGCATCATGGCGATCGTAGTAATGCTGCTGGTTCGATCTGAGATAAACCTGAAACCGATCGGATATGTGGATCAATCTGATCTGCTGCCCGGTCCCGACTCATTAGTTGAGGGGGAAAGGCTGGCCAGCTGGGTGGAATTAATCCCCTACGAAAGCGAAGAGCCTGCCCAAGCAGCCCTTGAATCAGAGCATATTCAGGCATTCTTCGTGCTCGGAGAGGACTACCTGGAGACCCGGCAGGTGCAGTTAATTGCAATTGATGAACCCAGTGGTCTCGCAACCGGTCAATTCGCACAATTTGTCAGAACTCAGCTGCTGGAGGATTTTCCCCCGGAAACAGTCCAACGCTTGATGGGCAGCAACCAGCTGATCGTGCGCTCATTCGATGGTACCCGCCAGTTTATTCGGGGGGAGTGGCTGGGATTTCTGCTGCCATTCCTGGTCGCATTTATTTTTTTGATAGCTGTATTTGCTACCTCCGGTTATCTGCTCCAGGCAGTCGTCGAGGAGAAGGAAAACCGTACGATGGAGCTCTTGGTCACTACGGTTTCTCCCAACAGGCTAATGGCAGGTAAGGTCATGGGGATTATCGCGGTTGGCTGGACTCAACTGCTAGTTTGGTTTGGCCTGGTCTTGCTATTGGTGGTATTTGGGAGCCTATTCGTCAGCCTGCCGGATTGGATATCAGTCTCGATCGAGTATCTTGGCCTGGCTCTCGTCTTATTCATTCCCGCCTTCATTATGCTATCTGCACTCATGGTGGCAGTCGGCGCCACGTTAGCGGATGTTCAAGAAGCCCAGCAGGTGACCAGCCTGTTCACCCTGCCGCTGTTCATCCCATTCTGGTTTGCCCTGACATTGATCAACGATCCATATGGCAATTTTGCCGTGGTGCTCAGCCTGATTCCCTTTACCGCGCCGATCACGATCGCTATCCGGTCAGGATTCATAGTCGTTCCAACCTGGCAAATCGGGCTCAGCCTGGGAATATTGATCCTTTTTGCAATGGTCGCGGTATGGTTTGCCGGACGCGCCTTCAGGCTGGGTATGCTCAGGTATGGACAGCGAGTTAATTGGCGGGAATTTATTGGCTTGAAGCCGAAGGGTGAGCCAGCGTGAAGAATACCTGGCTTGTCCTCCGCCAAGAGGTAATAAATACGCTTACCAGGCGCTCGTTCCTCTTGACCGCCTTTGGGATTCCGTTAATCTCAATCATCATTTTTGGGGCCATGTCTTTGTTCAACAGGCCTGGTCCCGGCGCATTGCCTGGTTTCACAACTCCTGGTGAATCTGAGCAAAAAATACCAGAAGGTTATGTTGATCAAAGTGGATTGATCGAAATATTGCCGGAGAACTTGCCTGCTGATACTTTACGAGCTTATCAAGATGAGCCGGCAGCAAAAAATGCTGTACTGTCAGGAGAGATCAGTGGGTATTACATGATTCCTGAGGATTATCTCGAACGAGGCCAGCTGGTTTACGTCAGCAGCGATTTCAATCCGATGGATGCATTCGATCGGGGATCGATCATTGACCGGGTACTGCAATTTAATTTATTGGAAGGGGATGCCTCCCTGGCAGCGCTGGTGAACAGTCCCTTCGCTTTACAAGTCATGGTCCTCAACCCGTCGACCAGGCTCAACCAGGACACACCCCTGGCTTTTTTCATTCCATATGGGGTAATGCTTCTCTACTATATGTTGATCTTAATGTCGGCGGGATTTTTGGTCAGCAGCTTGAATAAAGAACGGGAAAGCAGAGTTTTGGAGATCATGCTGGTGACAGTTACCCCACAGGAGCTGCTGGCCGGTAAATTTATCGCCCTGGGATTAATGGGCTTGCTGGTGAATATCCTCTGGGTGGGATCGGCGTACGGATTAATGGTCTTGGGTGGTACGACGATCCGGCTGCCTGAAGAATTTCAGTTGGCGCCTTATGTGCTGATTTGGGGAGGTATCTTTTTCATCCTCGGTTACGCGGTTTATGCCAGCTTGTTGGGAGCGGTTGGGGCGATGCTGCCAAACTTGAGAGAAACTTCGCAAGCGACGGTAGTGGTGATAATGCCGATGATCATCCCATTGATGTTTATTACCGTGATGATTGCTCAACCCAACGGCGTCTTGGCAGTCGCCTTGAGTTTATTTCCGCTGACTTCCCCGGTAACGATGATGCTGCGCCTGACAGTTACCAATGTTCCGGGCTGGCAGCTGCTGCTCTCAGTGATCTTCCTGCTCCTGGCAGCATTCCTTATCCTGCGGGCTGTGGCTGGTTTATTCCGCGCGCAAACCATGTTGACTGGTCAGCCGCTGAGCATCAGAAATATTTATCGCTTGATCCTTGGGAAGGTGTAGCCAGGGATTAGATATTGGTAACTAAGGATTGGAGCTAACAAATTCCAGGGCGTATTGCGCGTCTTGGTAAAAGGGATTCAACTCCAGGGCAGCCTGGAAATCGTCAATTGCTTCCGATGTTTGACCTGCCCGATACTTCCCCCAACCTTGCCAGAGCAAGGATTCTTCTGAATTTGGTGTACGCTGCAGGGCATATTCCGTAAGAGCTAACAGGTCATCGTTGCGACCACTGAAGAAGTAGGCGAAATATGGGCCAAACTGGTAGCGCATCATGCGCTGCGGCAAGCCAATTTGCCGGGCGGTGTCATATGCTTGACCCGCCTCGCTGTAATTCTCAAAATAGACCTGGTTGCTGCCCAGGTTGAACCAGGTGAAGGCGTTTTCAGGGTCATCAATTGTCTCTGACTGGGCCAGTTCCAACGCTTTCTGCCGGTTGATATCTGCATCCCAATCTTCACCAAGGATGGATTTCACCAGCTCGGTCTGATCAGGTCGGAAGACCAGCAGATAGACATAGTTAAATGCCTGCCAATTCTCCATAACGGACTGGTATGGGACGTTGCGATCTGGAGATCGAAATGAATCCTGGGCGATGAAAGATTGAGTGTTGTCATCGTAACCAGTGAGCAGCAGATAATGTCCTGCCCACTGGTCATCGTTGGGCCAATACTGCCCATCCAGGAGTTCACCTTCCTCGATCACCACCGGGAGACCTGCCGCCAGGAGTTTCTTCATTAATTCGATATCTCCCCCAACCCGGTATTCAGCGTTCAACCAGCCTGCCTGTGTGCGCACATAATAGATCAGCTCTTCGACATTAACGTTTCGATCTGCGGTCAGCGGTTTAAGCAGGTCGGAGATATCTTCCTGGTCTCCTTCCCAATTATGCATGTGCAAGTACATTGAAAGGGTTGCTGGTCCACAGTTGTTAGGGGTTTGATATTCCCAGGGAGGTGAGCCAAGGTTGACCGAAAGGGGTAGCGCGGTTGGAACAGCGGTCTGTGTCTGAGTTGGTCCAGCGGTAGCAGTTGCTGTAAACTCTGCTGTGGGTAGATCAGTAGGGATCTGGGTGGGAAAAGATGTAACTGCAGCCACAGGTTGTGGCAGAGGGGTGGGCATTTGACCGACCGGGTTGATCACATTGCGCAGGTATGTTCTGGCGATATCAAAGCGCCAGTTCAACCGGCTGTTAACCCCGGGGACCTGATACAGGAGCACGGCAGCAATGAGCAAACCAATGCCGATCAATCCGATCTTCCCCAAGGTCGATTTAGACATGGCCCGAATTTTATCATCCCATGATTAATGCTTGATGAAATTATGCCACCCTTAAAATATTCATAATCTCTATCCCTGATATAATACCGGACATGAAATATCATATTTGGACCGAAGGCTGCCAGATGAATGTGGCCGATTCCCAGAGAGTGGGGTCGGCATTAGAGGGCCTCGGATACGATTTAACCACCAGCCCAAAAGAGGCTGATGTCATCGTTCTCAATACCTGCGTCGTGCGTCAAAGTGCGGAAAACAAAGCCGAGGGGCGTTTATTCTCTTTAAAACCATTGAAAGAAAACCACCCGGATCTGGTAATTAACTTGATGGGCTGCATGGTGGGAGTGAAAGGCAGCCAGCACCTACAGAAGCGCTTTCCATTTGTGGATGTCTTTTCACCACCCTCCGATCCCGGACCATTGATCGCCCACCTGACTCAAGACGAGTCGCGCGTGGTCGAGCAGGTCGATACCGATCAACGTTTCGCCATCATGGATGGCGATCTCATTCTCCCAGCACACGAACGGGATCGATTGGTGTCCGCTTTTGTTCCAGTTGTCCTGGGTTGTTCACACGCCTGTACTTTTTGCATCATCCCATATCGGCGAGGAGTAGAGCGCAGTCGCTCGGTTGGGGAGATCACCGCCGAGGTACGCACATTGGTTGACCAGGGGGTAAAAGAGATCACCCTGCTGGGCCAGATCGTCGACCGCTACGGCAAGGACATTCCTGACGGGCCAGACCTGGCGAGCTTGCTGCGCATAATTCACGGTGTGCAGGGTTTGGAACGCATCCGTTTCCTGACTTCCCATCCCAATTGGATGACGGATGAGCTATTAGATGCTGTTGCCAATTTGCCAAAGGTTATGCCGCATATCGAAGTCCCGGTGCAGGCGGGAGACGACCAGGTGCTGGAAGATATGCGTCGGGGATATACAGCGGCGGATTACATCCATCTAGTCGAAGGAATCCGCCAGCGATTGAATGGAGGTTTTCCAGGTGTCTCGATCGCCACAGATATTATCGTCGGTTTTCCGGGAGAAACGCAGGAGCAATTCCAGCGCACTTATGATCTGCTGGCAGAATTAAAAATGGATGTGGCCCACCTGGCGCGCTATTCAACCCGGGAAGGTACGGTGGCCGATCGCCGGTTAGAGGATGATGTGAGCGAGGCTGAGAAATGGGAACGCTTTCGCGCCCTGGAGGAATTGCAAGAGGAGATATCGACTGAGATCAACCAGAATTACCTGGGCCAAACAGTTGAAGTGTTGTTCGAAGAGAAGGTGCGCGGTCGTTGGAAAGGGAGGACGACAACCAATAAGCTGGTCTTTGTGGAATCAGAAGAGTCTCTGCGGGGAAAGATCCTACCGATCTCCATTACCTGGACTGGACCCTGGTCTATGCAAGGCCGTCTAATTGGTCAGCAAGCCACGCCAATTACACTTGACCTGGTTCAAATTACCCCATAGCCGGGATCAAAAACCGAATTTATCCATCCTGGGTGGGTCTTTCACTGTTCAAAAATCAGTAGAGACCCAATTATTTTGCCCTAATTCCTGCCTGATCTGATTCTTGACACCGTCAAACATGGAAAGTATAGTAGCCTTACGGCGGACTGATAACGGCAGAAACTTGGAAAATTAACCGTGTCTCAGAGACGAAAAAAACGTAGTTATCGACCTATCTTCCCAGCGCTAGCCATGCTGTTTCTAGCTCTGGCATGTAATTTCCCCCGCGAAGGAACCCCAACCCCCTCTGGTCCAGAGATGTTGAAGACATATGCTGCACAAACCATCCAGGTCCAGCTCACCCTGGTGGCCACTGGCGTGCAGCCAACTTTTACCCCTGGTCCGCCTGAAGCGACAATTTCCCCATCCGGACCCACAGCCACGGTGCCGGCTGAATCTACACCAACTCCAACACCAACGCAAGGGGTTTGTGACCAGGCTGGATTCGAGAAAGATGTCACCATCCCGGATAACACCGTGCTTGAGGCTGGACAGGCGTTTACCAAGACCTGGCAGCTGCGCAATGATGGGGTTTGCACCTGGAATTCCAGCTACGCGATCGTTTTCGATCGCGGAGATTCAATGGGCGCCCCTCCCTCGGTACCATTGACTGCGGGCACCGTTGCCCCTGGTGAGACGATGGACGTTTCGGTTGATCTGATTGCCCCGGAAGATCCTGGCACTTATCAAGGCTATTGGAAACTGCGCAACCAGGCTGGAGAGATATTTGGATTGGGTAAGGACCGCGACAAGGATTTCTGGGTAAAGATAAAAGTTGGCCAGGAGAGCGGGCTCACTTACGACTTTAATATTCAAGCCAAATCTGCTACCTGGATTGGCTCAGGTGGGGGCAGCTCTGCTGAAGTACCTTACAATGGCGCAGACGAGAATCCGGATGGCGTAGCGAAGCTGAAAGATAAATTCAACCTGGAAAATGGAAAACTCTCCGGGGTTGCTCTGGTCACCGGTCCTAAAAAGACGAATGATGGCAGGATTAGCGGCACTTTTCCTGCTTATACAGTCGGGGATAAAGACCACTTCAAAGCAAAACTGGGTTTTCAGGAAAATTGCGCTGACGGAAAGGTTATCTTTCAATTCAGCATCAAGGAAGGCGAGAATATTCAACAGCTTGGAAGCTGGCCGGATTCTTGTGATGGATTGCTGGTCTTCACCGATGTCGATCTTTCAGCATATGCGGGCAAGCAGGTGCAGTTCGTACTGGATGTTTTGGCGGATGGGGCGCCGGTCAACGATCTGGTGGTTTGGGGATCAGCCCGGATTGAGCGAGAGTAAAAAGGTTGACTCATGGAGATCGATCGAATAAGTCTCTGGATGTTAGTTGGGATTTGCTTGCTAATGGCAGCCTGCTCTTCCTCAGATGGTGAAGCCAGCCCAACTCCTGAACCGGAAACTGTGCTGACTGCCGCGGCAGAAACTGCCAATGCTCAACTGACAGAATTAGCCAGACCACAACCCACTGACACACCAGCTCCTGGCGACGAAGACATATCTCAAACTCCGGCAGCAACCATTGATCCTGCCACCCAACAAACCCCAAATGTGGATGCCTTTCCCACCGCGACGCCTGCTACTGGTGGGGTGGATTTCGCAGAATTTTCGGCGGATGTTACCATCCCAGATGGAACTGATTTTGATCCTGGGGCGGATTTCACGAAAGTCTGGCAGCTGCGCAACTCGGGGACAAATACATGGACACCCGAATATCGCCTGGCATTCTTCACCGGGGAGCAAATGTCCGCTCCCGGCGAGGTGCAGCTCTTAGGAAATGTACCGCCTGGTGAAACCATTGATGTTGCAGTGGACATGGTTGCTCCCCAGGGGGTGGGCAAGCATACCGGATTTTGGAAGATGCAGGATCCAGCCGGCGAGTTTTTTGAATATGCTGTTTTCGTGCAGATCGACGTGGTGGGAGATGCACCTTCCGGAACCCCGCTCCCAAAACCCAGTGGGGATGGCCAGGTAACCAATGCATTCATCCAGGTAGATGATGCCGCCCCAGCTGATTGCCCACACACTTTCACCTTTACTGCCTCTTTCACCTTGAGTGAAGCAGCCACTGTCTCATACCGCATGGATGCCGGGAGTGATACACCGGGATTCACATTTGACCTGCCGTCAGAAATAACCGGAGCATTCGATGCCGGGACTCATTCGGTGGTTTACTATCTGCAAATCCAGGATCCGGTCAATGGGTGGGCGCAATTTCACATCCTGGCCCCTAACGAAGAATTCTCTAACCAGGCGAGTTTTACATTAACCTGTGGCTCGTAAAATTCCAATGTCGCTGAAGGAATCGATTTTTGCCGAGGCGAGAAGATTAGGATTTAAGCTGGTCGGAGTGACTCAACCTGACCCGCCTCAGCATTTCGATGTTTACATGCGATGGCTGCATGCAGGCCAGCATGGAGAAATGGGCTACCTTTCCACGGATAGAGCGCGCGCCCACCGGTCTGATCCAAGATTGATTCTTCCGGAATGCAAGTCAATCCTGGTGCTCGGATGGGAACACACAATTCCAAAGTCATCCAAGGATAAGTCGGATAATAATCGGGATTTGAAAGGTCGGATCGCCTCCTACGCCTGGGATGAGGATTACCACGATGTGCTTCCTCGACGGTTAGAAGAGTTAGCGGCATTCATTGAGACTCAAATTGGCGCGCCCGTACCCAATCGCTGGTATACGGATACCGGGCCGATCTTGGAACGTGAGTTAGCGCAGCGAGCTGGGTTGGGCTGGATCGGTAAGAATACCTGCCTGATTAACCCAGCTAATGGCTCATATTTTTTGCTGGCTGAGCTGTTCATAGGGATTGAATTGGAAGCCGACCAACCCTTTTTCGCCGACCGGTGCGGGTCTTGTACGCGCTGTCTGGAGGCGTGCCCTACGGCGTGTATACTGCCTGACAGGACGATAGATGCCTCTCGATGCATCTCATATTTATCCATCGAGCTCAAGGGTCCGATCCCCGTGGATCTCCGCTCCCAGATGGATAACTGGGTTTTTGGCTGTGATATCTGCCAGCAGGTATGTCCCTGGAACCAGCGATTTGCCCGACCTGGAGGGGGTGAGAAAACTTCTGGTCGATCTCAAATCGCCAATCCGGATTTGATCGCTGAATTATCGCTCACTCCCGAACAGTTCAATCGGAAATTCAAGGGCAGTCCGGTGAAACGGGCTAAGCGGCGCGGCTACCTGCGCAATGTTGCGGTGGCTTTAGGCAACACGGGGCAAACTTCGGCGATACCACCCCTGGTTAAATCGTTGCAAGAAGAGCCTGAACCATTGGTGAGCAGGCATGCCGCCTGGGCTCTCGGGCAGATTAATGATGAAAATGCCCTCCGAGCACTCCAAGAAGCTGCCGCTAAGGAAGAGGATGCAGAAGTGTTAGCGGAAATCTATGCCGCGCTGGGAGAGTGAGCCATTCTTTGGAGTATTTCTAGCAAGTTGAGGCGTAATTGGCTGTTGGTTGGGTTGATATTCTTCCTGTTTAGCTGCCAATCAACATCAAATACCCCTGAAGGTGAAGAACCAACGGCTCTACCAACTGCGACTGAGATTTTTTCCCTCCCCACGGTTAAAAGTCCAACGTCGACGGTCCAACCCAGCCCGACCAGTACGGAAACAACATTGCCCGACACGTCCACACCAACGGCGACCAGCATCCCTACGACGACATTCTTATTTACCGGTGTGATCGTACCTGCCAGGTGCGTCCAAGCTGCGATCGATGCCTCCGGGGATAGTGATTATTTGTATGATGAAGTACGCCAGGTGATCAGCCAGGCTGATCTGGCGATTGGCACCTTGAACGCCACGATTAGCGATTATCCCCCGCGCACAGGCTGTGTCCCAACCTATGTCCTGGTAGGAGGTTCGGAAAATGCGGACGCATTGCAGCGAGCCGGGTTCGATTTGATGAGCGTGGCGACCAACCATATAAAGAATTGCGGGTTGAGCAACTGTGGTGATCGAGCTTTCTTCGATACCATGGAGAACCTGAGACGGGTTGGGATCGCACCGATCGGCGCTGGAGATAACCACCAGCAGGCGATGGATCCGGTTGTGGTTGAGGTGAATGGTGTGCGCTTTGGGTTCGTCTCGTTGGGACAGCTTGAACCCAACGTTTTCGCGGGAGAGGATACGCCAGGGATCGCCGTATTAAATGAAAGCAACTTGAGAGCTGCGATCTCATCTGCCCGTGAGGTATCAGACGTCGTAATCGTGATACCGCATTGGGGGCCAGAAGATGTGCCTACCCCGAACTATTCACAGCGCGACCTGGCGGAAATTGCTGTTGAGGCTGGTGCTGACCTGGTGGTTGGGAATCATACCCACGTCGTCCAGGCTATCCAGGAAATTGATGGGGTGCAGGTGTTCTACGGCCTGGGCAATTTTGTTTTCGACCAGGATTGGGCGCGTGATCACCAGCAAGGGGTCATTTTGCTGGTGACATTTCAAGGGACTGAAGTGGTGGATTACCAGCTAATCCCGACCCATGTGGATGTAGATGGGCGGGTGCACATCGCCGGAGATCTCGAAGCAGCGGAAATCCTGGCTCGCATCGAGGAAGCCAGCCGTTCGCTGCCATAAGCCTGGGATAGGTCAAAAAATTGGTTCTTGAGTTGGAGATCTAAAACTCCCGCAGATTCTGGTCTGCGGGAGTTGTCTATTTCTATGGTGTTGCCGTTGGGGTTAGAAGAGACGGTCTGGGAGTGTTCGTCGGAACTGGCGTGGCGATATTTACCCGGATGACGATAATTTGCCCGACGAAAATTTCGTTGGCATTGTCCAGGTCTTCATTTTCTTCCAAGATTGATTCCACAGTACTGAAAAAGCGCACAGCGATCAGTTCCAGCGTATCTCCAACTGCGATGCGGTATTCAATCGTGCCTCGCCAACCAGTGGGGATAGGGGTAGGTGTATCCAGGGCCAGGTCCGGATTGGGGATCAGCAGTTCGTCGCCAACACGGATCAGGCTGTCAGTCATATTATTAAGCGCCATCAGCGTCAAGACCTCTACACCGAAATTTGCGGCGATCGAATCCAGCGTATCCCCTTCGACAACGACATAAATGAAGGGGCCGGCGGCTGTTGGGGTGGCCGAGGCAGTCGGTGTGTTGGTCACCGTTGGGGTGATGGTTGCCGTCGGTGTCTCTGTGGCAGTGGCGGTTGGTGTGGCAGTCTCAGTGGGGGTTGGGGTTGGGCTGGACATGAACGATAGTGCAGGTCCATTCGACCCGGTGAGCCAAAGGATAAGCACGACGATGCCGACTGCGATCAGGATGATCGCCGCAGCCCCGATCAGAAAGGGCCTAGTACTCTGGCGCCGCTTGCGGTATGACTCGATCACATCTTGAGCTGAATCTTTATCACTCATATTATTTCCTTGTTGAAAGCCTGCTGGATTTGCAGGTTAGTCGTCCCGATTTTACCCGATTTTCAAGGCTCTTTCCATCAGAGGGATAAAGGCTGATTTAGTATTAATCTTCACTATCTGATTGATAAGCAGAAATGGGTGCTGAAATGTATGGGTTTACCTGAGTTTGACGTTCGTGAATTGAAGAATGTTCCCCTGTAAAACTGCTCGTGTAGATTCTGGTGGATGGTATGGTTATCTATCAGAGCAAATGATTTATGCCATCTCCCGAACGATGGTACAACCGTACGCATCTGTGATGGTTGGCTCTGGTTGAATACCACTACGTAAGGCTTCAACGGTCATTTCTAGATAATTGATGCTCGGTGTACGCTGGCGGAAGGTGACATCGTCGAGTGCTCCCTGGTAGCGTAAAATTCCCCCAGTATCTATCACAAATATATGCGGAGTAGTGGTCGCGGCGTAAAGGTCTGCTACCTGGTGGTCCACATCTAATAGTAATAATGATAAATTTCGAGCTTGGGCTTGATCGCTGATCAGTTCTCTGCTTTCGTTGACATTGGATGCGATGGGGATGTAAATCACTGTATCTCCCCATCTTGGCAAGGAATTGAGGATCTCCTCGTCAGCACGGGAGGACCAAGGGCATTCTGCGGACCAAAAGTTTAGGATTACGATTTGACCCGTAGAATCTGTCAATGAATGCGGATGGTCATCTAAATCAGGTAATGTGAATTCAGGGGCGCTGGTGTCATGTTCCAATTTTAGCTGGTTATCCATGACAGGATTATAACTTGCAACGGTTATGACAATTAGAGAAAATTGGCGTAGAATTATTCAGGATCGAATTAGAGCAAATGAATGCAAGCAAATAAACGGGATGGTTTGATGATATGTGCTGTAATTCGCTAACAGTACTGTCAGATAGGAATTAGATGAGCATGATCCACCTCAGGGGGATCCGGATGGTAGAATTCGCGCCATGAGACGTTGGCAATTTTGGGCTGGGGTAGCCATTAGCCTGTTATTCCTGTATTTTGCATTACGGGGATTGCAGGTTGGAGATGTGTGGTCGATCCTGCAGGAGGCAAATTATTGGTGGCTGATTCCGGGTGTCTTGGTCTATCTTTTAGGGGTGATTGCGCGAGCCTGGAGGTGGCACTTTCTTCTGCGACCGGTTAAATCCATCCCAACCACGACGTTGTTTCCCATTACTGCCATAGGTTACATGGGTAATAATATCTACCCGGCAAGGGCTGGGGAGGTACTGCGGGCGATAGTGCTCAAGAAGTTTGAAGGGGTTGCCATCTCTGCCTCGTTGGCCACAATCGTCGTGGAACGAGTATTCGATGGGGTAGTTATGCTAGGATTCGTCTTCCTCAATTTGCCTGAGTTGGCCAGCTTGACTTCCACTTCCGGCTTCATCGGCAGCATCCAGACCCTGGCATTATGGGGCGCGGGTGCCTTTCTGGGTGTGCTGGCCTTGTTCCTTTTGGCTGGTATGTACCCGGAAAAAGCGATCTGGTTCGTCAAGTGGATTTCGAAGTATGTGATTCCGGTCAGGTTCAGGGAGCAGGTGATCGGTTTAGCTGAAAATTTCCTGGGTGGTCTGGCCGCGCTGCGCTCCCCTCGGGATGTATTGATGATCTTTGTTACCTCGATTGTGATCTGGTTGCTGGAGACCGGGAAATATTGGTTCGTGATGCATGCCTTCCCGATGGAGGTCAGTTTCTTCACATTAATGCTGATGAACGGGATCGTCAACCTGGCGACCACCATCCCATCAGCTCCGGGTTACGTAGGTACATTCGATGCACCGGGTATCGCAGTCTTGCAAGCTTATGGCATTGACAAGGCCATTGCAGCAGGATATACCCTGGTGCTGCACGTCGCCCTTTGGGTGCCGATCACCGCGCTGGGGGCTTATTACCTGGCGCGCGCCGGGGTCAAGTGGGACCAGAAGAGTATGGAACAGGTGCGTGTTGGTGAAAGTTGATTAGATGTAGGCCTGAGAATCGATGATGGAAAACCAAAAACAGGTGGCAATAATTGGGGCCGGAATAGGCGGCTTGGCTGCGGCCTATGATCTGGTCAAAGCAGGACATCACGTAACCATCTTTGAGAAGGATGATCATGTCGGCGGTTTGGCCAGCGGTATCAAGGAACCTCATTGGGATTGGTCCGTTGAAAAGTATTACCACCATTGGTTCCAGTCCGACACGCATATGTTGGGTTTGATTGACGAGCTGGGTTGGAGTCAGGATGTGCATTTTCCACGACCATATACGGTTGTGTATCATAAAGACAAGTTTTACCCATTCGACTCCTACTTGAACGCGCTGCTCTTTCCCGGTCTGGGCTGGGGGATCAACAAAATCCGCTTTGGGCTGGTGGGTTTATATCTACGCCTGACCAACGATTGGCATGCCCTCGAGAAGTTCACCGTAGATGACTGGATGCGCAGAAGGGCGGGGGAACACACCTACCAGACCATCTGGGAACCACTGGTGATTGGAAAATTTGGCGCCCATTATAAGAAAGTCAATATGGCCTGGATGTGGGCCCGGCTGAAGGCGCGCACGACCCATCTGGGCACTTTCGAAGGTGGTTTTCAGGCTTTTGCCGATCGCCTGGCACAATATTTGCGAGACTTGGGTGTTGATATCCAGCTGGGGACTCCAGTCTCACAAGTCGCACCCCATTCCGATGACAGGCTGAAGATCGAAGTGGACTACGAACGAAACGAATTCGATCAGTGCTTGGTTACCGCTTCACCGGGTTTCATGGCCCGACTGGCACCCACGCTGCCGGAAGATTACCTGTCCAGCCTGTTGAAATTAAAGAGCATGGGGGCAGTGGTCATGATCCTGTCCTTGAAGCAGCAGCTTTCCGAAGAAGGATATTACTGGTACAACATCCCCAAATCCGCCGGGTTTCCATTCCTAGCGCTGGTTGAGCACACCAACTATGTCTCTCCAGATAATTTTGGCGGGGATCACATCGTCTATTGCGGAGACTATTTAGACCCTGATCACGAGTACTTCAAACTCAGCCAGGAGGAAATGTTGGAGCGCTTCCTGCCAGTCCTCCCCCGCTTCAATGACAAATTTGAACCAGATTGGGTGAGGAAAACCTGGCTTTTCCGCACACCGTACGCCCAACCCATCCCCGAGCTGAACCACTCCCGGAATATCCCGTCAATAGAGACTCCCATCCCAGGACTTTACTTCGCCAGCATGAGCCAGGTATACCCGTGGGACCGGGGGACGAATTTCGCCGTTGAGATTGGACGCCAGGCGGCTGGAAAGATGATCGCTGCGGGCGCGGCATAGATTATTATCCACAGAAGATAATTAAAGGCTGGTTTATGGACCTGGCATCATTCAAGCAGTTATTTTCTGCTACTGGTGAGAAAGCACTTGCAGATGCCCAGGCGCTGGAGCCGCACGAAAAAGATTATTTACGGAATCTGCAGGTTTTAGAAAAAAAATATCCCAGGCAGCTCGCCCAGGCTGCACTCGAGACCGCCATTCTTCGAGTTGAAGGCCGCCGCAAATTTCCCCACGCGGATAGTTTGTACTTCACGCGGGAAGCCCTCGAGCAGGCTTCTCCTAATCCGGTTTCAGAATACCGGAGTGAAAGATTCCAACAGTTTGAATATCTGCTGGATCTCGGGTGTTCGATCGGAAGCGATTCGATCCACATGGCGCACTTTGCTCCTACCACTGGTATCGATCTCGATACCCTGCGCCTGGCGATGGCTCAGGCAAATGCTCATGTCTTGAATTGCGCTCAGCTCCATTTTGTCCAAGCTGATCTTAACGCGGGAATTCCATATAAGTTATCCGCGCGAGTGGGCATATTTTTCGATCCAGCTCGCCGTAAACAGGGCAAGCGGACTTTTACCACTCACCAATATTCGCCCCCTCTGGAGATCCTCAATGCCTGGCTGCCGGATTTTCCCGCTTTTGGAGTGAAAATTTCTCCCGGTGTGAACAAATCCGAACTTACATCTTATGAGGCTGAGCTGGAGTTTATTTCATTAAAGGGGGAGCTCAAAGAGGCAGTGTTGTGGTTTGGCCCACTCAAGACAGCTTATCGGAGGGCGACAGTTCTTCCGGGTCCACACTCACTAATTGTGGATGATCCTCTGCAAAGACTCCCGGTGGCTGAACCAGGCGATTACCTTTATGAGCCTGATCCGGCCGTGATAAGGGCAGGTTTGGTAGCGAAATTGGGAAGTCAACTGGATGCATGGCAGCTGGATACAGACATCGCTTATTTATCCAGCAACCAGATGGTGGAAACTCCTTTTGCCCGGGCCTGGCAGGTTGAGGATTGGCTGCAATTCAACCTCAAGCAGCTGCGCCAATACTTACGTACTCGAGGAATTGGGAAAATTGTGGTTAAGAAACGCGGCTCTCCGCTGAAGCCTGATGAATTGATCCACAGGTTGAAGTTGAAGGGCGATGGAAAGCGGGTTGTGGTTTTAACCCACCTGGATGGCAAGCCAATCGTGGTGGTCTGTTTCCCCAATCAACCAGGGATTTGAATCCTTAATCGTAATCTGTCGTAAAGAGCGGCAGGTGCCCCAGGGAGACGATATGCTCCCAGCGGGCCTGATCCCCTTCAGTGAGAATAGCCGCTTCAGCGGTAATCGTCCCATTGGCTTTTTGGACGATCTGCTTCATACCCTCCAGTGTAGAGCCTGTGCTGATCACATCATCCAGGAGGATCACCTTCTTTCCTGTGATTAAGTTGTGATCTTTTTCATCCAGGTAGAGCGATTGGGGTTTGCCAGTGGTGATTGATACCGTTTCAGCGTGAATGGTATCGCCCATATACGGACGGTAAACTTTGCGCAGGACGATATAAGGTTGACCTGTCTCGACAGCCAGGGCATGCGCTAGAGGGATGCTCTTTGCCTCTGCAGTAACCAGCACATCATACTCGGTATTTTTAATTTTCTGAGCCAGGGCCTTGGCACAGGCTTGAACCAGTTCTGTATCCCCTAATATGTTTAGCACCGCGATCCGCAAACCAGGTTGAACCTCGATAAGGGTGAGTTCACGATAAATTCCTGCGATCTCAATTGGGTAAGTGTTGCGTTCTGTTGCCATGTGATGCAGCCTCCATTATGTTCTTCTGCCAATGTAGCTTCCAATGGAAGATTTGGATGCGAGTTTGAAGTCACCCTGCTGGTAAATTAAACCGAAAAAATTTTAGGAATCTGTGGCTGGCTCAATTATAGCCTTGAATTTAATAAGGTTGCTATAATAGATGCATGAATGATAGCCTTCCAATCGGTGTGCTGCACTGCACTCAATGTGGGGGAGAACTACATCCAGACGAGGGTCAGATCTTCATTACCTGCCCCTACTGCACATCGACGGTTTACCTTGATAAATCCAGGGTGGTCTTCCACTGGTATCTGGCTCCCACACTGGATGAAGAAAAAGCACGGGGATCATTAGCCCGGTGGATGGCTGGAAATAGCACCGTAAAGGATCTGGATAAAAAATCTAAGTTGCTCGAGCAATCCTTCGCTTACTTTCCCATGTGGCATCTCAAATATCGATTGGGAGATGGAAAAGAAGGCAGCTGGTTTTATCCTGCCGCAGCTACCTCCGTGACTGAAATCAGCCGGATTAGATTACCCGCTGGGGACTTGCGAAAGTATGATCACTCATTGGAAGCACAATCCGAATCCCCGACTGTGCCGCTGGAAACTTCGCTGAAATGGTTAGCAGAGCGGGGAATATCTGAAGAACAGATCACTGAGCGTTCTCTGGTTCATTTTCCGTTGTACTTCTATAAATACTCCTACCAGGGAGATCATTACTCAGCCATTGTCGAAGGAGGGACCGGAGAAGTTTTCGCCAATATTTATCCAGCCAAAGCTGAAGCACCTTACCGGCTGGCGGGCTACCTGGCCGCGCTGACTTTTTTGTGCCTGGCGACATTCCCAATCGTCGGAGGTATTATTAACAGCTTTGAAGGATTTGGTCTCGGCTTGCTGCTCTGTTCTGGGGTGGGGATATTGGTGGCTCCATTGCTCTTTACGCTAGGGGTTTGGGTGGCGGCAAAGATATGAGTGATAAAGAGGCTTTACACGGACTCGACTGCCCGAACTGCGGAGGCATGGTGCCCATCCCTGAAGGGCAGACTGTCGTCAAGTGCCCGTTTTGTGATGTGCGCTCACTGGTGCGTGGCGAGCGGGGGTTGTTGAGATACCAGGTTCCATTACAAATCGATCGCCAGGCTGCCGAGAGTGCAGTCAGAAGATTTCTCACAGGAAACCGGGCGATTGCCCGCCAGGCAGCGAAAAAATCTCGCATCGCGGAAGCAATCGTGGTGTATCTTCCATTTTGGGCTATTTGGACACGGGTTTTTGGTTGGGTATTCGGGGAGAAGAAGGTTGGCAGTGGAGATGATTCACGCTATGAACCACGCGAGGTGAAAACTTCAGAAGAAATGAGCTGGAATGCTGCTGCGGCTGATGTGGCCGAGTTTGGGGTTGAATTTGTTGATGTGGAAGCGCATGACCTCGATCCCTTCGATGTGGCAAATTTACATGCCACAGGCATGGTTTTTGAACCCATGGGCTCATGGAGTGAGGCTAAAACAGAAAGTGAAAGATACTTTGAGGGGCGGGTAGGTGATCTGGCGAATCTTGACCGGATCAGCCAGGTTTTCACCCGCTTCCTGCACAACCGGGTAGGGCTGGTCTATTTTCCCTTGTGGTTGTTTCGCTACCAATTCCGGAATCGTACCTACCAGGTCGTTGTTGATGGCACGAGTGGCAAGGTGCTCTATGGAAAAGCCCCTGGTGACACGATATACCGGGCGGCTGTCCTGGTTGGCGGCATGGCTTTAGGAGCTATCCTGGCGCTGGACGTTTCCGCGGTGGTTTTCTGGTTTGCGATTCAGGGGGAGGGGGACAACCCTTTCATACTGATCATATTCGGTTTCGGATTGATAGCCCTCGGAATCCGTTTTATGGTTCGCTCTTATCGTCGTTTCCGGCATGGTGAGATATATGAATACCGCCAGCGCAGGCCTTCCCGCAGCAGATCTTTTTTTGGAATTCCCAACCGGGTTTGGAAGATGCTGAGGTGAAGTTTTGACTGCTAAGATAGAGCTGATCCCCCTGCGTTGCATTCGCTGCGAAACCCCTGTCCCTGCAGAGGGGGAAGAGATCGCCTGGGTCTGTTCGCAGTGTGGACAGGGATTGCTGTTGGATGAACGACAAGGGCTTGAAAGCCTGGATATCCAATACTCGCAGAAAATTCCCCCCGGCGAAAGAGGTCAACCGTATTGGGTTACCAGGGGAAGGGTCAACATGTCGCGTGAGGTGCACCAGAGCTGGCAGGGTACCCGCCAACGAGAAGCTGACCAACTTTGGGGACAAAAAAGGCAGTTCGTCATCCCTGCGTTCACCATCTCCCTGGATGAACTTCTACATCTGTCGACTTTCTTGTTCACCAACCCGCCCGAGTTAATTGATGGCCCCGTGACACCTTTTGAGGCAGTCACGCTCTCCCCCAGAGATTTAAGCTCGCTGATCGAATATATCATCCTGGCTGTGGAAGCTGGAAGATCTGACGATATCAAATCTATAAGCATATCTGTTGAGGTAGAGACACCAAGCTTGTGGGTCCTACCAAATTTTCGTAAATTTATCTGATTGTATCAATGGGGGTCTGAATGCTGATAAAGCGATCTTGAATTTAGGCGCGGAGAGGCGGAACCTGTAGAAACCAGGTCCGCCTGCTAAGCTCTAAGAGCTATATCCGGTATTTAGAAATACTGGAACTCGATTCCCGAATGAACAGAGGCGGCGACGTGAGCTTGATTGAGCTCTTCTATAATCTCGGACTTGCGCTTCGAAATATACTTGTCCAATTGGCGAGCCTGTTCAATCTTCGGGTAGAGCCGGATACCCAGACGGGCAATAGACTTGGACAACTTCTGCTGGTAGTGGATCGCGCCACCCAGCTTTGCCCAACGATAAGTTGGCGAAGTTTCAAAATCTGTGCATACGCTGCCATTTGGCTGGAAATCCAATTCCTGACCTTCGGAACTGCACACCAACACCCCCATGCCGCGAATGGAAATATCCAGCATCGAAGCCCGAATAACCGTCTGTCGGTATTGGAGCGAGACATAAGTCGGCTCTTTAGGCTGCACTCTCTCATGGAGACGATCTTTCCAATCACCATCACTGTAGGCAATGTCAGTGAGTGAGAACATGCCCTGGCGCACGGAGAGATCCCTCACTTTAGCCTTGACAGGTTTGGGTAGGAGGCTGCTGTGCAGGTGCACGCATCCGTCCAATACCGCACAAATGTCAAGGTCGTAGGCCTGAAACACAGCGCGATGTTTATCAACCGCGACCGGTTTTATCTCTTGACTGAGGATCATGCCCCGAAATGAATTGGTCATTACAAGAGATGACTTGCGGTCGGCATGGGAATCGAAAATAGCCAGGATTTCGTCCAAGGTATTCATTTGCATTGGGATCATCACGTATCCCACCTCCTATCCCCGTATCTCATTAAGAAGGTTCACTGAACCTGACCAGTAAAAAGGAGACATTCCGATGGCGGTTAATGCTACTGCTCCGGGATTCTACGAAGTTGCAATTGTTGTGCCATGATCATGATGTTTTGAGAAAATACTTCAGATGTCGCTGGCATACTTTCTTTTTAGATATAAAATAACAATTGATCAGTAGTGATAACAATTAGCCTAAGTAATAGAAGGATAGATCAGGTCATGTTTTACCGAAAATCATTTTTTGGATTGTTCACCATTTTGATGATTTCCGGCTGTACATTCGGTACTCAAAGTGTTTCAGGTATCCCATTAGACGAGATAAAAATATCCTCTATTACGGAGGCTCCAAACAATGAATCCGCTCAAGGTGATTGGTACCAGGTGTATTTCACTGAACCTGAGTCGTCCAATGCAAGCACGCTGCGCGGCGGTCCGGATGAAGCCCTGGCGGTGGCGATCGACCAGGCACGTTTGAGTGTCGAGCTGGCCGCGGACAACCTGGACCTGTGGAGCCTGCGCGATGCGCTGCTGGCTGCTCATCGCCGGGGGGTGGACGTGCGGGTCGTGATCGAAACTGACAACCTGGACTCGGAAGAAGTCCAGGAGCTGGTTGTAATGGGTATCCCGGTGCAAGATGATCAGAACGCGGGATTGATGCACAACAAATTTGCGATCATCGACCGGCTTGAGATCTTTACCGGGTCGATGAACTTCACTGTTAGTGGCGCTTATCGCAGCGATAACAACCTGGTCCGTATCAGGTCACAGGAGCTGGCAGAAGATTATCTGACAGAGTTTGAGGAGATGTTCACCGATCGCCAATTTGGATCGAATTCCCCGGCAAACACGCCATATCGCCAGGTGAAAATAAACGGCACCCAGGTCGAAGTTTATTTCTCGCCGGATGATGGCACAATAGCGCGAGTGATCGAGCTGGTGAAAGACGCGCAGCATTCTGTGAGGTTCATGGCTTTTTCGTTCACGGATGATGACCTGGCTGCAGCGATAATTGAAAAGGCGGATTCCGGGCTGGACGTTTCTGGCGTGCTGGAAAAATCCCAGGCGCACAGCAATACCGGCGGTGAATATGAGACGCTTTTGTCAAATGGAGTTGATGTGCGCCTGGATGGCAATCCGGCCAGCATGCATCACAAACTGATCATCATTGATGAGCGGATTGTGGTCACGGGCTCATACAATTTCAGCAACAGTGCTAAGACGCGCAATGATGAGAACACGCTGATCATCCACGAC
>CALBUI010000202.1 GCA_937968125.1 uncultured Anaerolineales bacterium
TTCCGCAATTTCTCAAAGCATGTTCAGGACGGTTCTCCCAGCGCTGAGTTATCTCCCTGGATTGTAGAAGTGCTGCAAGTTGTTTTTGGAGATAAAGACACCATTCGCCAGACGCATCCTTACTCCTTCTTGCTCTGCCCACAATCCCCCCTGGTGATTGACCAGCAGTATACAGATGCCTGCCTGGCGCTGCTGGGTTGGGATATACCAGTGGCGATCATGCCCATGCCCTTGATGGGAGGTACTGCTCCGGGCAGCTTGCTTGGCACAATCATCCTGGCAAACTGCGAGGTGCTGGCAACCTTGTGTTTGATCCAGGCTGGTGCACCCGGAACACCCATCATTTACGCACCTGTAATAGCAATTTCTAACCTGCGAGACGGCACTTACGCCGCCGGCGCGGTTGAAAGTGGTTTGACCGGCGCCGCCAGCACGGAAATGGGTCGCTACTATGGGCTGCCAGTTGAAGCCAGCGGCGGTGGAACCAGCCAATTTATGCCCAACATACAGGCAGGGTATGAACGAGCCCTGAATGCCTTTTTACCGGTCCTCTCGTGGCCGGATATCCTGGTTGGACCTGGTCTGATGGGCGGATCGACGCATTTCTCCCCCGAGCAGCTGCTGATTGATATCGAAGTCTACAAGATGGGCATGCGGGCGTATCAGGGCATCGACGCCGGTGATGATCACTGGTTGGATGATGCGATCCAGAATGTGGGACCGGGTGGTCATTTCATGGCGCAACCTTCCACGATTAAAAATATGCGCAGCGGTGAGTGGTATCTCACCGATTTCGGTTGGCATGGCAGCTATGAAGAATGGCAGACCTCCGGATATCCAAATCTAATTCAGGAGGCCAGAGATAAAGTTGAAACAATTCTATCCAATCACGAGCCGCTCCCCTTGGGTGAGGAAATGGAGAAGGAATTAGAAAATATCTATCATCGAGCAAAAGAGGGTTAAAAAACAAGAGTTTATTCTAAAGAAATATATTTCAATAAATGATCTAAGGAGAAAATCATGCGCGCATTAGTTCTTGGAGGAGCTGGAGCCGTATGCAAGGAAACCACCCGCGACCTGGCTCAATACAGCAGTTACGATGAGATCGTAGTGGCAGATTTTAATATGCAGGCCGCTAAGGAACTTGTGAAAGACATCCGCGACCCGCGATTAAAAGCCCAATTCTTCGATGCCGAGGATTACGGATCGATGCTAAAGCTTTTCCCGGCCTTCGACGTGGTGATAAATGGCTTACCCTGGAAGTATGACCTGCCAGTGACCAAAGCCTGCGTGGAAGTCGGAGTATCTGGTCTGGATGTTTCTACGGAAGAAGATCAATGGGATTACGATGGTACTGCGAAGAGCAAAGATATGGTGTTCGTCCCTGGAGTGGGTGCCACGCCTGGGATCACGAACGCGATGGCCAAACAAGCTGCGAATCGCATGGACGAGGTTGATGATATCCAGATAAACTTCGCTGCCTTTCGTTCCCCAGCACCTGCACCGGGTTTATTGATCACCTTTTTGTGGGAATTTCACCCAAAGACTGAATCACGCTTGTATTATGAGGATGGTGAATTTATCTGGGCAGGGCCATTCGAGGGTCTCAAGATGATCAAATTCCCAGATCCAATTGGAGAACAGGAGGTTTGCTACATCCCCCACCCTGAAACACAAACGATGCCAAAATCATTAGGAGCCAAGAAAGTCTCCGTGCGAGGCTGCTTCCCTCCCCAGGCTATGAAGATCGGAAAGGTGATGCTGGATTGGGGACTTTACTCTGATGAAAAAGTAAATATCAAGGGTATCGAAGCCTCTCCATTTGATATAATGTTCGACCTGCTGCTGGAAGTACCAGAAACAAAGCAAACCTCGATTTGGGCATATGGCCTGGTGGTCGATGTCTTCGGGAAGGTGGATGGAAAACCGGTCAAAGATCGATTATGGAGCGAACACCCACCCCAGGAAGAATGGGGTGGATCGGCAGCCTATTATAAGAATATCGCCATCCCTTTGAGCATCGGCGCCAGCATGATTACTGATGGCGAGGTTTCTGCCAGAGGCGTAGTTCCTCCAGAATCCGCTTACGACCCAGGCCGATTTTTCGAAGAATTAGCAAAAAGGGGTATCGAAGTTCACGAAGAGTTCGAAGAATTATAATTTTCATCAGAGCGATAAACTTACGAATTGGAGACTATTATGAAATTACAAGGAGATAAGACTAGATCATTATTTGAAAAAGGGAAAAAAGTTATCCCGTATGGGGTTAATTCAAATTTTCGCTACTGGGGAGACGATGACACGATTATCATCGATCGGGGGGAAGGCGCTTACGTCTGGGATATGGATGGTAAACGCTATATTGATTACCGGCTCGGTTTTGGTCCTGTGATCTTGGGTCACGCATATCCCGAAGTGATCGCCAACGTTCAGGAAGCGCTGCAAGGAGGTAATATATTTGCCTGGACCACGCCTTATGAAATCAGTGTCGCCGAACGGATTACCCGCATGTGCAAGGTTGACAAGGTACGCCTGACCAACACAGGTACCGAGGCCACCATGCACGCCCTGCGCATCGCCCGCGCCCATACTGGCCGGGAGAAGTTCATAAAGTTTGAAGGCCAGTACCACGGGATGGCTGATTACTTTATGTTCAGCACCGCCTCATCCTATAGGGGTGGACTTGGATCGCGCCGCAGTCCAATTCCCTTGGCCAATACCTCGGGAATTCCAAAAGCGATCAACCAATATGTCCTATCAGTTTTATACAATGATTTTGAAGGTCTGGAAAGAACAGTCAAGGACAACTGGGGCGACCTGGCAGCCATCATCGTCGAGCCGATGTTGGGCAATACCGCCAGCATCATGCCAAAACCCGGGTTCCTGGAAAAAATTCGTGAGCTGTGCGACGAATACGGCATTGTGATGATTTTCGATGAGGTCAAGACTGGGTTTAGAGTTGCTAGAGGTGGGGCGCAAGAGTTCTTCGATATTCAAGCCGACCTGGTTACTTATGCCAAGGCAATGGGAAATGGTTTTCCGATCGCAGCCATCGCCGGGAAAGAAGAGGTGATGATGACCGTTGAGCCTGGTTCCGTGGCTCATGGCGGTACTTATTCAGGTAATGTAGTGGGCGCGGCAGCTGCTGATGCAACGCTTGAGTTATTGGAAAACCAACCCATCCTGGAAACCATTGATGAACGCGGGAAAACATTAATGGCTGGTATTGGAGATGTTCTAACTGAGGCGGGCATCCCTCACGTTGTCACAGGAGTTCCAAGTATGTTCGGTATTTTCCTTGGGAGTGACGAGGAACCCCATGATTTTCGCGAATATCTTGCTGGTGATGGCGAGCTGTATGAAGCCATTGGAATGGGTCTGAACATGCGCGGCATCCAACCAGACGGCGATGGTAGAGAACCCTGGTTCCTGTGCTATGCGCTCAGCGAAGAGGATGTAGCCGAAACGTTAAATGCTTTCAATGATGCAGTCAAGGAGGCTAAGGAGAATTAACTCCTTTCTGAGCACTCATAGAGGTAAATTCTTATCAGGAGGGTGAATAATTAATTCTCACCTGATAAGAATCCTCTCCTTATTGCTGTTGCAAGCAGGTTATAGACAATTTATGAATTATGGTATCGGTCTAGATGATTGGTTGAAATTTTACTGAAGCATCAAAATCAATCTGATATATCCGAAAATACCTGCGAAATTTCGCAGGTATTTTTATTGATAGGTCAAGAATATTTTTTATGATTTTATAGCCCCAAGAGCTCTTTCTTTTTTGCCTCAAATTCTTCATCTGTGATGATGCCTTTATCGCGCAGATCACCCAATTTCTCTAATTCTTCCAGGTAAGAAGGCTCACCAGCAGATGGTGCAGCAGATTGCGCCGCAGCCGGTTCCTCCACCTGACCCAGGGAAGCCTGGTCTTCGGCAGTTAATTGCTCCGACTGGATGTTGAGCTCCTGCATGGCTTCTTCTAGGTCTTGATCTTCGAGCTCGTCTGGTGGAATGCCGGTGTGCTCCTCAATTCTTTGGGCGTCCTGCTGACTGAGTTTCACTGCGGCATAGGTACCGCTTGCTGCCAAGACAATGAAACCACCGACCACTACTCTTCTTCTTCTCCTTCTACGCCGGGTACGCCTGACAGTTCGCCGGGTAGTCCTTCGTGCGCCGCGTCTTGCACCTCTGCGTCTGGCCATTTGTTACCTCCATATAGAGTTTTAATCCATCTTTCTTCGCAGTATTGTAATACATGAAGCTGTTGATTATTCGAGAGGTCCTCGGATTATTCAATTCCTCCATGAGCATATTCAAATTCAGTGAACCCCCCAAACCAATCAAGCACCTCATTCCTTTCGATAAAATTGAACCCAGAATAAAATGCATCGAATGAGGAGTATTTCCAATCCCTGAAATCATTTACAATGCCGTGTTTTTCAGGGTTGCGATGTATGTAGATTACGACTTGGATCAGTTGTTCGTCAGTAGTAACAATAATCCGTCGAAATGGTCTCTGAAACAATCCTCCAGTGCGGCTATAGCGTTTGTTAAACGCTTTCGAGTAGGCATTGAAAAGGTTAGAAAATTTTTGGCTTGGTTGAGGAATATCTGTACCCAACCAATCCTCTTCAAAATTGTTGATCAATTCTTTCTCGGATTTAATCCGAACGAGTAAATGAAAATGGTTATTCAACAAACAATAGGCATATTTATTAGCGATAGCTAATACATGCTTCTTGATCAACTTAAGAAAATAATCGAAATTCGTTTCTTCAACGAAAATGCGCTCTCGATTGATGCCTCGGTTATAGATATGGTAAAAACTACCAAAATGAAGCGATTCATGGTCAACCATAATAATATTTTACCAACTTAAAACCTGACAGGTTTTCGAAACCTGTCAGGTTTATTCATTGCCAGAATGGGATGAAATTGATAAAATTTATAAATATGCAGGCTGTCCGGCTGGGGTTTTGACATCTGACATATCCATGATTTTTATAGATACAAATTAGTGAGGGTGATGCTTATGAGTATTTGTTATCGCTTGATCATCATTGTGTTGATAACAACGGCATTCACCATGGCTGGATGTGCCAGCTCACAAACACGGGTCGCCGAACCTCTAACTGAGTCGGGCAATAGTCCATCTGCGCAGGTGGAAGAGGAATCATCCCCAGCACATTCGAATCCCGGACCAGATTGGCAGGAAGAATTTGATTTAGATAGCTGCACTTTGAGCACCGAAGGACGCAATGACTATTTCATTTTGGAGCCGGGATTTCAGCTGGTTCTTGAAGGCGGCAATGAAAAGCTGGCTATCACAGTGCTCAATGAGACAATCGAGGTCGACGGCACGCTGACCCGCGTGGTCGAAGAACGTGAATGGCGTAATGATGAGATCATCGAAATTTCCTACAATTTCTTCGCTTTCTGTGAGGAATCGAAAGATGTATTCTACTACGGAGAAGATGTGGATATGTTTTCCGGTGGGGTACTATCCAGCCACAGCGGCGCCTGGCGGGCAGGAGTAGATGAGGCCCGGGCGGGCCTGATTATGCCCGGAGAGCCTGTTGTGGGAATGAAATACTTCCAGGAGATCGCACCTGGCGTGGCGATGGACCGGGCGGAAGTAATCAGTATCGATGATAGCTTCAGCACGCCAGCAGGTGAATTTACCAATGTCCTGATTACCAGGGAAGGTACTGCCCTAAACATTCTTGAGAAAGAATTTAAGACCTATGCCCCCGGAATTGGACTCATCCAGGATCAAAATCTCTTGTTGGTAGAATACGGATTGGTTGAGTTAGAGTAAACCTGGAAAGGTAAGGAAAAATTGTGGGTCACAACACGGCAGCCCAGTAAAGACGGTAAGGGACAGGCATTTTGACCAGACAATATTGCTAAGAAAAAACGGGCTGTCGAATTGGACAGCCCGTTTTATTAGAAATCTAAGGTTTGATAATAATTCTATGGACCATCCATTGGGGGTGTATCACCAAAGACGCTGGCTGCGTTCTCATACGCGCTTTCTTCTAAAGCGAAAGCCAGTTCGTGAATCTCTGCCAAGGCGTCCGCGTCAAGCACAACCACATCGATCAATTCCAGCTCTTCTTGTGTGGCATCTGCACCTCTAAATCCAACCTGCACGTTGCCGACACTAACCGCATAGTATTTCAGCTGGTAGGCATCTTCCTCTTCCAGGCTCGATTCGGCGATTATCAGAACACCATCGAAGCAGTCGTAGGGGACGCAGGTTTCCTCGTCCATCGCGTCCACCTGGCCGTAATCGGTCCATTCAACTTCCGGACCCCAACCCTGGAAGTAAGGCGGCGTGTCCAGCTGTGGGTCAGCCCACATCTTGATTCCAGCCATGGCATCTTCTTGACCGTGCAGCCAGGCTGCGTTGTCAACGATCTCCCCATCTTCGTATTCTTCAGGATATTCACCGAAGTACCAGACATTGCCGTCATTATCCTGGCCGTAGAATGCGATCTCTGCCTCAATTAACTCATCGTCACTGATGTCAACCACATAAATGACGACGGTTTCGGTGCCATCGATCTCTTTAGTCAGCTCAGTGACGGTGAACTCAATCCGATGGGGAATTTCCTCGCCATCTTCGACTGTCACACCTTCAAAGATCAATTGGGTTCCAGGTACCAGCGGCAGCCATTCGTTGTCGACATTGGTGGGATCACTGAAGGAGTCCGGATCGAAATTTTCCCATACCTTGACGGGTTCTTCCATCTCCGTCATTTCTTCTTCTGGCTCGGTGTCCACTTCCATCCCACCAGGAGCTTCGACATCTTCATCGATCATGCTGGGGGTAGTCTGATCGTATACTTCTTTGCTTATCTCGTAGGCGCGAGCTTCCAAAGCCAGTGCCGCCTCGCGAGCTGCCTCCATTTCTTCAGCGCTCATCACAACGATTTCGACCAGCTCCAGCTCTTCCCGGGGGGCGTCCAATCCACGCCAGCCAACCTGGACATTACCCACACCTTCGGCATAGTACTTCAGCTGGAATGCATCCGGCTCTTCTTCGCTGTACTCAGCAGTGATCAGCACACCAGTGTAGCAATCCGCGGGGACACAGGTCTCCTGTTCGACCATGTCGACCTGCCAACGATCGGTGAATCCGACCGCGGGTCCCCAGCCCTGGGAGTAGCTGCCTTCACGAGCGCCGGGATCGCCTGCCATCATGATCCCCGCTACCGCACCTCTATACCCTGAGAGCCAGGCCGGTGCTTCGATCAGCTGTTCTCTCTCATAAACTTCAGGATACTCGCCCATGCGCCAGACGTTGCCATCGTTGTCCTGGGCGTAGAAAGCCAGCTCGGTCTCGACCAGTTCACCCCCGCTGTAATCCTCATCCCAGGTAACAACAGTCATCACCCCATCAATCTCTTTTACCAGATCAGTGACGGTGATGATCACCTGGTGTTCGGTAACATTACCACCTTCTTCGGTTACCCCCTCGTAGATGTACTGCATACCCGGGGTAACCGGCAGCCAGGG
>CALBUI010000203.1 GCA_937968125.1 uncultured Anaerolineales bacterium
AAAATCTTCAAATGGGTGCCTTCAGCCTAACGGATGGCCAAGATTTATCTGAAAATTTTGAGCGAGTATACGCTCTATTTCCTCGTTTGATGGAGAGGCGTAGACAGCTGGCAGGAACATTGAGCGGCGGTGAGCAGCAAATGCTAGCAATGGGGCGCGCCCTGATGGCAGAGCCCAAAGTCCTGCTGTTGGACGAACCATCGATGGGTCTGGCGCCCGTTCTGGTGGACAGCATATTCGACACTATCCAGGAACTGAATGATGCTGGAACCACGATATTACTGGTCGAACAGAACGCGCGGGTAGCACTTCAAATTGCAGACCGGGGTTACGTGGTTGAGACTGGAGAAATTGTGCTCAGTGGATCAGCAGAATCTTTACGCACGGATGAGATGGTTCAAAAAGCCTATCTGGGCATTGCCTAATAGGTTTCGCTATAAATCATAAATCAAGCGCAGTGGTTGGAAAAAATCCTGGCACTGCGCTTTTTGATTACCTGATCGAGAAAGGAGTAGCTAAATACCAATGCTGATCTTATCCAAAGACGAAGTACGCCAGGCACTACCGATGGTCGAGATGATCGCTGCGACGAAAAAAGCCTATGCAGCCCTTTCATCAGGAAAAGCGATAGTACCCTTGCGGAGCAGCTTGTCCATTCCTCCGCACGAGGCGACGAGTTTATTCATGCCCGCCTACCTCCAGCATGAGTCTGGGGAGGCTTTGACGGTAAAAATCGTCTCACTTTTCCCCCACAACATAGAAAGTAATCTGCCGCTAATTCATGCTGCGGTTTTGGTACTTCAAGCTGACACAGGACAGCCGCTTGCGTTGCTGGAAGGCGCCAGCCTGACAGCCATCCGCACGGGTGCTGCCTCTGGGGCTGCCACAGATATACTCGCCCGTCCTGACAGCCAGGTGGCTGGTATTTTCGGCGCCGGTGTGCAAAGCCGGACCCAACTGGAAGCAATCTGCTCGATCCGGCCGATTCAAAAAGTCCTGGTATTCGATCCTCGCCAGGACCAGGTTGAGGAATTTATTCAAGATATGGCTGGTCTCGGACCCATCCCCACCGATTTGCAGCCAGCTTCAGACCCCCAGGAAGCCGTCTCACAGGCTGATATCATCTGCTGTGCCACCTCATCCAGTACACCTGTTTTCGCAGATCGCGACCTGAAATCCGGAGTTCATATCAACGGGGTAGGGTCTTACACCCCGGAGATGCAGGAAGTACCACCAGAAACAGTCAAGCGAGCCGCGTTGTTTATCGACTCACGCCCGGCAGCTCTCAGCGAAGCTGGGGACATTATCCAACCGATTAACGATGGCCAGATCACAAAGGAGCACATCCAGGCAGAATTGGGTGAGATTGTTTTGGGTATTGAATCAGGCCGAACATCGACCGATCAAATTACTTTCTTCAAATCTGTTGGCAACGCTGTTCAGGATGCAGCTGCGGCACAATTAGCCCTTGAAAATGCCAAAAAGATGGGTTTGGGAACAAACGTCCGAATTTAATTTATGCGTTATTATTGCATATTAATAAGTAACCTCGACCTAAAGGAAGGGCTAGCAATTTTTTATGGAATTACCTAGAACAGCTGACGTTGTCATTATAGGTGGAGGCGTGATGGGCGCCAGCACTGCCTACCATCTGGCTTCCCGGGGTGTCAAAAACATCCTGCTCCTTGAAAAAGAACAATTTTTTGGTCAAGGAGCTACCGGACGATGTGCTGGTGGTGTCCGCTATCAATTTTCGACGGAAATTAACATTCGCCTCTCTTTGATCAGCCTGCCAATGTTGGAGAGTTTCGAAGAAGAGATTGGCCAACCAATAGATTACCGGCAGTGCGGGTACTTGATTTTGCTAACCGATGCGGAAGATTTGCAGCAATTTGAACATAACGTCCACTTACAACACAGTCTGGGCGTCGAAACCGAATGGTTGGGTGGAGATGAAATTCGAGAACACCTCCCGATAATGAATTTGGGAGATGTCCTAGCTGGTACATTCAACCCCAAAGATGGACTGGCCGATCCAAACAGCGTTGTGATGGGTTACATCAACGCTGCCAACCGCTTGGGAGCATTAACCTTGGGGGATGTTGAAGTCACTGGCATTCAACACGAAGCAGGTTCGATCGTATCCTTAGAAACATCGGCAGGAAAAATTGATACCCCTTGTGTTATCAACGCGGCTGGTCCTTGGGCAGGTGAGATTGGGCGCATGGCCGGAGTAGACATCCCCATTACCCCACTGCGCAGACAAATGCTGACCACCACTCCATTACCTGAAATTCCACCTGATTTTCCTTTTGTGATCGACTTTGCACAGTCACTGTATTTCCACCGCGAAGGCGATGGGCTCCTGACTGGGATGTCGAATCCGGACGAAATCCCCGGATTTGATCAGGAGGTCGACCCCGAGTGGGAAATCACCCATCTAGATGCTGCGGCAAAACGCATGCCTTTACTGGAAAAAGCCGGCTTACTATCGCATTGGGCTGGCCTATACGAGAATACACCAGACGCCCATCCTATTATTGGAGGGACACCAATTGAGGGTTTTTATCTCTGCGCCGGTTTCTCCGGACACGGTTTTATGCATGGTCCTGTAACCGGAAAGGTTATGAGCGAGATTATCTTGGATGGAAAGGCGGCCAGTCTGGACATATCAGTTCTTGATTTCGATCGCTTCGAGAGCGGCAGGTTAATCAAGGAATATAATGTAATCTGATCGGTTCTCGTCCACAGACATTAATTTACCTGGTCAATCCTAGATGCCTTCAGCAGAAATCATCACCATCGGAACTGAAATATTGCTTGGTGAAATCGTTGATACCAATACCCGTTATATCTCGCGCAAACTGCGTGGACAAGGTATCGATCTCTTCCGCCAGACTACAGTTGGAGATAATATCGAACGAATCGCCCAGGCCATCCGCAACAGCCTGCCGAATACCGATATTATCATCACCACCGGTGGATTAGGACCCACAATCGATGATCCAACCCGTCAAGCTGTCGCTTTTGCAGTCGGTGTCCAGAACGAATTTCGTGAAGAGCTTTGGGAACAGGTTCAAGAACGGCATCTCCGCTACGGCCGTACTCCAACTGAGAATAATAAACGACAGGCGTATGTGCCTCAAGGGGCGATCGCTATAGAGAATCCCGTAGGCACCGCACCCGCTTTCATTGTAGAAACAAAAAACTGCTCCATCATCGCCTTACCCGGCGTTCCACGCGAGATGGAACATCTCATGGAAAATGAGGTCATCCCTTACCTGCGTAAGCGGTTAAATCTGCGCGCAGTGATCAAAGCCCGAGTGATCCACACCTCCGGGGTGGGAGAATCCCAAATTGATGATCGAATCGGCGATCTAGAACAGCTGGGTAATCCGACTGTTGGGTTAGCTGCTCATTCTGGTCGGGTTGACATTCGCATCACTGCCAAGGCCGAAACCGAAGGTGAGGCCAAGGCAATGATAGAGGACATTGAAAAAAAGGTGCAGGATCGCTTAGGTGATTGGATATTTGGAACTGAAAAGGAAACGCTTGAACAAGCTGCCCTCTCTCACCTGGAATCTAAGGACTGGAGCCTGGGAGTCGTTGAATCCGGTCTTGATGGGGAGTTAATTCACCGCTTGGCGTCAGTCAATGGAACTTTTTTGGGAGGCAAGCTGTTGACCAAACGCCTTAATTCAGATAACCTTGTTGGAATTCTTGCAACTTATCGTAAGTCAAGTGGTGCTGATGTTGTTTTAGGAGTATCTCTTCATTATGGGAGTGAACGCCAGAGTATTCTGCTGGCCGTTATCACCCCGAGTGGAGATCGCCAGGTGCCATTATCCTATGGTGGGCCACCCGGGAATGCATCAACCTGGGCTGTCAACCAGGCCCTCGACCTGCTGCGGAAACTATAAAAATCAAGTACTCAAATCCCTCTGCATAATTGAGATAGAGGAGAACTAATGACCGAAAAGGCAGATTACCTTCTTACAAACGCCATCGTCCTAACCATGGATGAGGAGTTGAACCAGTACGACCCGGGTGCCCTCGCGATATCTGGTGAATCCATTCTGGCAGCTGGACCTGAGGATGAGATAAAGCAGTCTTTCAAGGCGGATGAGATTATCGACTGTGAGGGGAAAGTAGTCATGCCAGGATTAATTAATGCCCACACACATGTACCCATGACTCTCCTGCGGGGCCTGGCAGATGATTTGCGTCTCGACGTTTGGTTGATGGGGTATATGATGCCCGTGGAGCGGGAGTTCGTCTCTCCAGATTTTGTGCGGCTCGGTACTCAGATTGCATGCGTCGAGATGATTCGCAACGGTGTCACCAGTTTTGCTGACATGTACTATTACGAAGAAGAGGTCGCCAAAGCCACTGCTGAAATCGGTTTGCGGGCAGTTTGCTCCCAAACCGTACTCAAATTCCCAACTCCAGATGCCCAATCCTTTGAAGAGTCTCTGGCCGCAGCTGAAGACTTCATCCAGAACTGGAAGGATCATCCATTGATCATTCCTTCCGTAGCCCCCCATTCGCCTTATACCTGCACGGAGGAGATCTTACGCGCAACTGCAGAATTGGCTGCCGAACACGATGTCCCACTGCACACGCACATCGCTGAAACCGAAATTGAAGTTGAGAATTCACGCGCCGATAACGGCATGCCAGTCGTCCCTTACGTCAAAAAGACGAACCTTTTTGATGCCAAGGTGTTGGCCGCTCATTGTGTACACATCGATGTCGGAGAAATGCATACCCTCCACCACCACGGCGCGGGTGTGGCCCACTGTCCTTCTTCTAACTTAAAACTTGCCTCTGGCGCCGCGCCAATCAGCAAAATGCTCGAATTGGGATTGAATGTAGGCATCGGCACAGACGGTCCCGCCTCCAACAATGATTTGGATATGTTTGAAGAGGTGCGCCTGGCTGCCCTGCTTGCCAAGGGGATCACCGGTGACCCAACCACGGTGCCAGCCACGACTGCTTTAACTATGGCCACCCGCCTCGGCGCCCAGGCGATGCACATTGATGAGGTAACCGGGACCCTGGAACCAGGCAAACGCGCGGATTTGATCATCGTTGATATAACCCCCCTGCACAATTCACCCCGTTTCCATCGCGATGAGGTGAATATTTATTCACAACTGGCATATGCGGCCAAATCGAGCGATGTCAGTTCAGTTATGGTGAATGGGCGCTGGCTGATGCGTGATCAGGTACTGCTGACCATAGACCATTCTGATTTGATCCAGCAAGCGGATGACTACGCCCACCATATCGATTCTTTCTTGGTGGAACGTGAGAAATCGGTATTATCCAAGCTGGTCGCCATCGGAGGGGCGAGTGAAGGCGAGAGTTTCGAGGTGCAAGTCAAAGTGCGCATACCGGACCCGGAGCCTGTCCTGGAAGCAATTAACGGTCAAGGTATTGAGAGACTTTATCAACGGCATTACCATGAGTATGATGTCTATTTCTTGTTTGCTGACCCTGCACAAGGTATCCTTCGCTACCGAGAAGATGAATATATTGATGAAGATGGCGAGATCAGCCATGTCCGCTACAGGCTCACCATGATCGGACCCACCCGAGAAGCACAGTATGAGAGTGATGTATTGCTTTCCCGCAGCCGATATTTAGCGCCTGCGACGCACAGTATGCGCTTTTACCGGGAGTATTTTGTCCCCACCAAGGAAGTGGTGATAGAAAAGGATCGCCTCCGCTGGAGAGTGTTATTCCAGGGTACTGAATTCTATATCAACCTTGATCGAGTCGATGATCCAGCTCTTGGGCATTTCTTGGAAGTAAAGAGCCGCACCTGGAGCAGGAGAGATGCAGAACATAAAGCCCTGGTCGCCAAGGACCTAATGGAGTTCCTGTGCGCCCATTCCCAGGAAACACTCACCCAGGACTATGTCGAAATCGTGACCGAATCCTGATCCGGTAAACAGCCAGAACGCGAAGTTTTTTGAGTGAAGCGAGGTCTATCCCGGCGCGGGTTCAATGATATACTCAGCGGATGGATTCACCGCTTGCCTTTGCTGAGAAACTGGCTGTCGAGACCGGAAAGCATTTACTGGGATTTTTTTCTCCAAATGGAACCGACACAATCGTTAAAGAGGATTTCAGCGTTGTTACCGACGCTGATCTTTCCGCAGATAAATTAATCGCTGAATCTATCCAAGACTCATTTCCAGGGGATTATTTGATCAGCGAGGAATTACAGCCCTCGATAGGTGATTCTGGAGGTCCAATTTGGGTGGTAGACCCAGTGGACGGAACGACTAATTTCAGCCTAGGTATGCCAATCTGGGGGGTCTCGATTGCCCGACTTATCGATGGCTGGCCCTCAATTGGTGTAATTTACTTCCCTGTCCTGGATGAGTTGTTTACTGCCCAGCAGGGATCTGGCGCCTTCCTGAATGGGAAAAAGATTTCTACCCAAGGTCCAATTTCCGGACAACCAAATTCTTTCTTCTCCTGCTGCACCCGCACCCACCGGCATTACGATATATCGATCAGATTTAAAACCCGGATTCTTGGCTCTGCGTGCTATTCCATCTGTGCCGTAGCGCGCGGTATGGCCGTAGTAGGATTCGAGGCTACGCCAAAAATCTGGGACCTTGCCGCCAGCTGGTTGATCCTTGAAGAAGCTGGTGGGACCATCGAATCCATCAATGGTTCTCAACCATTTCCAGTGGGGAGTAACCTTGACTATCGCAAAATTAGTTTTCCCATTTTATCGGGAGCAGATTCAGAACTGGTTTCCAAAGCCAGGGGACAAATCAGACCGAAGAGTATCAAACAATAATCACATTATCTTCGGAGGAAAAAATGGAATATCGTTACCTGGGAAATTCAGGTTTACAGGTCTCCGCCCTTTCGTTAGGCGCCTGGGTGACCTATGGGGGTCAAGTCGGAGAGGAGGTGGCCTACCAATGCATGGATGCGGCCATTAAAGCCGGGGTGAATTTCTTTGACAACGCTGAAGCATATGCCAATGGTGAAGCAGAAACGGTCATGGGCAATGTGCTCAAAAAAGCAGGCTGGAAACGGTCTGACTTAGTGATCTCGACAAAAATCTTTTGGGGTGGTCGTGGGCCAAATGACACGGGACTATCCCGCAAACATGTAATTGAAGGGACACTCGCTTCTCTGGAACGAATGCAGCTGGATTACATTGACCTGCTTTTCTGCCATCGGCCGGACATCCGCACACCCATTGAAGAGACGGTCCGGGCGATGAATTACTTGATCGATCAGGGGAAGGTGTTTTATTGGGGCACCAGCGAATGGAGCGCGGATAAGATTATGGAGGCCTGGGCTGTCGCTCGCCGGGAAAACCTGATCCCACCCTTGATGGAACAACCTCATTACAATATGTTCACCCGCGAACGCGTAGAAGGCGAATATGCCCGCCTTTATCAAGAGATCGGGTTAGGCACCACTATCTGGAGTCCGTTAGACAGTGGGATTTTGACCGGTAAGTACAACCAGGGCATCCCTAAGGACAGCCGCCTTGATTTGGATGGTTTCGATTGGCTGCGGGAAGGCTACGAAAGCCAGGAAGGTAAAGAGAAGATTATAAAAGTTGGTCAGTTGATGCCTATTGCAGAGGAACTGGGCTGCACAATGGCTCAGCTGGCATTAGCCTGGTGTCTGCTCAACCCGGATGTAAGTACGGTTATTACCGGAGCTTCAAAAACCGAGCAAGTTGAAGAGAATATGGCTTCCCTGGAGATTGTGCCCAAGCTGACAGATGAGGTCTTGGATCGCATCGAGGAGATATTGGATAATAAACCCAAACCCGAAATTGATTTTCGCTAAGAATAGATCAAATTATTTAACCTGGAGGGTCAATCTGGATCCTCCAGGTTTCTTTTTTAAAGTGATTGTTTAAAATGTTTACCGATTGATATTTTTGTGAACCTTCTAAATGGGATGCATAGAAACCAAGGTGGAGATTTGACTTCACGGATTGGTTATAATTCGGTTATTATTTAGTGTAACAAAAGTAATAAACCCCCGTTATCCTTGGCAGATATAGGTAAAAAGTACTAGCGATCAATTCTGGGGAGGTGATCATAACAAAGCAAACATAAACAGCACAGAAATGGTAAACCTGTCGAAAGGCAGGGACGCAAAGCTTAAGTCTAAATGGCCCTTTGGCCACATGATAGTTGAGTTACCTAGGCTCATAATAGCAAAGAAAAGGTATACCTGTCGAAAGGCAGGGACACAAAGTTACGGTCTAACCGGTCATTTGACCGCAAGATGGACGGGCTGCCTAGGCAAACAAAACTATTTCGCCCCTCAGGCACCCGGCAGAACCTGAGGGGCTCACTTTTTTGATAGACAAGGGGTATAGAAATGATAACTTCTCAAATTCAATACACCACCCTCCTTATCTTTAGCATTTTGTTTGGGGGATGCGCAGTATTCGGTCAACGAGTCGTGATAACAGAATCTTGGAACTATTTAGGAGCACGTCGCATTTTGAGAAGCGTGGCCTGGGTATAGTTTTTTGAGAAATGAGAGATTGTATATTGAATCTACATATTACTTAAAACCGATGTCCTCTCATCCTCTTCAAGGCAGGAATGAATTGATCGCAACAGAATTAAAAGCAAGGATGTCTGAATGAAAGATTTTTCCTGGGGAACGAAAATCTATATCGCGTCCACCATCATCGCTGGATGCACCATCCTCGCCTGGCTTGCCATCAATCATGAATGGCAAAACTATTGGGTGTTACTCGGAATAAGTGGTATCGCATCTGTCACCCTGTTCTTTAAAGTTGAGGGCACCACGAACAGGTCGCACTACAACATCAGTTTCCTTGTCTATGGAGCCACCTTCGCTTTCCTAGGACCAGAAGCCTGCATTGTCGTAATTGTCCTCTCCCACGTGGTCGATTGGATATGGAATCGATATCCCTGGTACATCCAGGGCTTCAATATCACCTCATTTGTCATCGTTGGCTTCCTATCGGGTCTCTTGTATAAGCTGATAAACCCCGCAATGACGCTGCTATCCTTCGAAGGCATTTTGGCAATCATGGCCAGCATGGCTTTTTTCACGTTGCTCAATCATTTCATGATTGGATTAGTTGTTTGGTTTGCGCGCGGGGAAAATTTTTCAAAATCCGGGATGCTAGATATTCTGCCGTTGATGATCGATTACACCTTGCTCTGCATGGGTACCGGCTCTGCATTAATTTGGGCATTAAATCCATTTGCAGTTCCCCTGATATTGTTACCCCTTTATTTAATTTTTACTACGCTTAAAGTGCCTGCACTCGAACGAGAAACCGAGATTGATCCAAAAACCGGACTTAATAACGCCAAATATTTTTCAAAAGTATTAAAAGCTGAACTAGATCGCGCTCATAATTTCGATCGACCGCTCACAGTTGTATTAGCTGATTTAGACCTGCTCCGCAACATCAATAACAATTATGGGCATTTGGCGGGGGACGAGGTATTGATCGGGGTGGCCAATATTCTCAAAAATTCCCTGCGCGAATTTGACATCGTTGCTCGTTTCGGCGGGGAGGAGTTTATCATCTTGATGCCAGAAACATCCCCCGATGAAGCCCATCCCATCATTGAAAATCTACGCACAGTAATTGAAAAAAATGTCATCTCAGTTCCCACCAGTTTGAATCCTATCTCAGTCACAGTGAGTTTTGGAATCGCAGGCCGGACAGGTTTAACGGAAACAGCCAACGACATCATCCACAATGCAGATTCGGCACTTTACCATTCGAAATTAAATGGTCGTAACCGCACTTGCAAATATTGCGATGATGGCTCTACAACTGTGTTCAGCTTGACTCAACAAGTCTCATCTTCAGATCCAACCTCGACTTTTAAGCAGCAGAAAAATTCGGAGAATAATCGCCAAATTCCTAATCCATTGCGCGAATCTCCACCGCAAAGTGATCAAACGACCAAACAACTTGAACCACCTACACAAACAGCGGGACATCCGCGACCCAGGTGGCTGATCAACCTCTATATCGGCCTGTTAATCCTAATTGCTATTCCCATCGTCATTTTCCTTGACATGCCCTTGGCAACTGTCGATTGGTTTGGTCTCTTTTTGTTCGTGAGTCTGGTAGCAATAACTGAAGGATTATCCATCGACATCTACGTCAAAAATACTTCTGTTTCCACATCTGCTGCCCCAATATTAGCTGGCACATTACTCTACGGTCCGTTAGGCGCAGTTGTATTGGGGTTGACCTTTGCTTTAGTTTCGAAGATCAAGCACCGCAGTCCATTAAACCGTTTTGTGTTCAATTCAATAAACCACCTGATTGCTGGCCTATTAATTACTTATTTAATCTTCTTCTCAGGAAAACTATTTACTGAAAACATTTTGATCGTGCAGTTGTTGGTTTGCGTGGTTTCAGCATTGATCATGTTTTTGAGCACGACCATGCTGGTTGCCTTCGCAATAAATATCGATACTGGGGCGCCATTTAAAGAAGTATGGAAAGAGAAATTCAGCTGGCTGACGCCATATTATGTATCTATGGGTATGATCGCATATGCGCTCATCCTCGGCTACCAAACGACTGGATTCATCGGATTGGCTGTCATCTTAGTCCCTTTACTGATGCTCCGCTTGAGTGTAAAGCAGTACATCAATCGCACAATCAGCATGGTAAATGAGCTGCGCGGGAAAAACACGCTCTTGGAAAACAGCTCACAGGAGATCAACACCCTTAATGTAGATTTGCTCAATGCATTAGCCGAAACTATCGATTTACGGGATCCATTTACCTTGGGTCATTCTCAATATGTAACCCGTTATGCGGTTTTGCTAGCCAAGAAACTGGGATTGTCCGCAGAAAGTATAGAGATGATCCGCAAAGCAGGATTACTGCACGATATTGGGAAAATTGGTGTGCCAGATGCAATATTAATGAAGCCTTTCCCACTGACCCCGGATGAGTACCAGGTCGTCCAGCAACACACTATTCTCGGAGCAGATATCCTGAAGAATGCTCATTCAATGCAGCATTTATCCCCTATTGTCCGACATCACCATGAACGGTACGATGGCGATGGATATCCTGACCGATTAAAAGGCAAGGACATACCAATTGAAGCAAGGATAATCGCCATCGCAGATTCTGTAGAAGCGATGGCATCAGACCGCCCATATCGACGAGCATTAAGCATGGAGAGAATTGAGGAGGAACTTATCCGAAATTCGGGCACGCAATTCGATCCAATGATCATCGAATCAATGCTGCAGATATTACAGGAAAGAGAGGATTATGTTTTGGTAAATTCTGCGGAAAAACTCACCGTAGAACAATGTGAATATGCCTTCGTTGACCCAGAACCACGGCGTATCAGCGCGAATTTATTTTGATTTGCGTGCTCTAGGGGGCGCCCTCGCCGCCGAATTTACCCGGAGTTTGATCCAGCAGCGGCTTGACCAAGTTAATCACCAGAAATTAGTTGTAAATTTCCCCGATAACGTTCAGAATTTTCATTCTGAGTGAGGGTAAATTAGCCCCTCACTCTTCCCCTGCCATTAAGCGCACCTTCTCCCATGGGGGCAGATTAGACTCTTCTGCCAGTATCGTCCGCAGTTCAAAAATCTGATCGCGCAAAACCGCAGCTTTCTCAAACTCCAAATCTTGGGCTGCGATCTTCATCTGCTTTTCCATCTCGGTAATTAGCTGCCGGAGCTCGGGTTTTGGTAATGCCGCCGCACCATCCACCCTGTATTCTGCCTGTGTCTCAGCGACCGCCTGGACAGTAACCTGGTCGGTAATGTCGCGTACAGCTTTAACGATACTCATCGGCTCAATACCGTGATCTTCGTTGTAGGTGATCTGTATTGCCCGGCGCCGGTTCGTTTCGTCGATCGCCCTCTTCATTGAATCGGTGACTCTATCGGCGTACATGATCACCCTGCCGCTTACATGCCGCGCAGCCCGTCCGATGGTTTGGATCAGGGCAGTATCTGACCTCAGAAAGCCCTCCTTGTCAGCGTCCAGGATGGCAACTAATGAGACCTCCGGTAGATCCAATCCCTCTCGCAGCAAGTTGATGCCTACAACCACATCGAATACACCCAAGCGAAGGTCGCGCAAAATACCAACTCTCTCGAGGGTGTCGATTTCGGAATGAAGATAATGAACCTTTACCCCCATCTCCATTAAGTAGTCAGAGAGTTTTTCAGCCATTCGTTTGGTAAGGGTCGTCACCAGCGTCCTTTGCCCAACTTCCACCCGCTGATTAATTTCCGCGATCAGGTCATCCACCTGACCTTCAATCGGTCTCACCTCAACCTCCGGATCGACCAAACCAGTGGGACGGATGATCTGTTCCACGACCTGGTCTGCCTTCTTTAGCTCATAGGGGCCTGGAGTTGCAGTGGTATAGATGGTATACCCCATATGTTCTTCAAATTCATTAAAAGTTAACGGTCGATTGTCAAGCGCGGATGGTAGGCGAAAACCAAAGTCTACAAGCACTTCTTTCCTAGAGCGATCACCGTTATACATGCCGCGCACCTGGGGAACCGTCATATGGGATTCATCAATTACCAGCAAGAAGTCAGCCGGTAAATAGTCCATTAAGGTCCACGGGTGTGATCCGGCTTCCCGCTGGTCCATGTGCCTGGAGTAATTCTCAATCCCAGAACAGTAGCCCACTTCTCTCAACATCTCAAGGTCGTACAAGGTGCGTTGTTCCAGTCTTTGGGCTTCGAGCAGTTTTTCTTCTGCCCGGTAATAATCCATTCTCTCACCCAGTTCATTCTCAATGTCTCTGATCGCGGCGCGCAGCTTTTCATCTTCTGTGATGAAATGCTTGGCTGGATAGATGGCAACTGAATCTAATTCACGGCGCAGCTCACCCGTGATCGGATTGAATTCCACGATGCGTTCTACCTCATCCCCAAAAAAGGTGATCCGGTAGCCAAATTTGTCCTGATAGGCTGGGATCACTTCCAGGGTATCTCCACGCACACGGAAAGTTCCCGGTCGCAGCTCCATATCATTTCGCTCATAATGACTTTCCACCATCTGTCTCAATAAGGAGGTGCGCCGGTAAACATTGCCGCTATCCAGGTTTATCACCACCCGCCCGTAAGCTTCTGGATTCCCAAGACCATAGATGCAGGAGACTGAAGCAATAATGACCACGTCACTGCGCGACATCAGTGCTGTCGTAGCTGCCAAACGCAAGCGCTCAATCTCTAGATTCACATCGGTTTCTTTCTCAATGAACAGATCGTGCCTGGGGACATAGGCTTCTGGCTGGTAGTAATCGTAGTACGAAACGAAGTATTCCACAGCATTGTCTGGGAAGAAATCTTTAAATTCCGCATACAGCTGCGCAGCCAGGGTTTTATTATGCGCCATCACCAGTGTTGGCTTCTGAATCTGCTCGATCACGGACGCGATCGTATATGTTTTACCAGTGCCGGTAGCTCCCAACAGGACCTGGTCATGGTACCCGTCCTGGATCCCCTTCACCAGTTTTTGAATTGCGACAGGTTGATCTCCGGTTGGCTTAAAAGGAGCTTGAAGTTTGAAGTCCATAAAACCTCATTTAAATCAAGGTATCAGATTTACTCGAAAGGTCTCAGAATCAATGAAAAAACATGGTGAGAAGTTAGTGTAGCCTGGGATAATACCACAGTCCTCATGGTTTGGTTCAATCACTACCCTCGTCTCACTCACGTACGTAAATCGGGTTGCTGAATATCCAACCTCGGCGAGCACCTAAGTAGCGCAGGTAAACTTCGACCCGGTAAACACCAGCTTCATTGGCGATGTAGGTGCAAATCTCTCGTTTAGTCCAGGTTTTGACAATCTCACCATCTTTGAGCAAGTTGCATTCGGCACGCATTGGCAGGTTGATTTGAAGAGTCACACCTTCGTTGAGCTTGATCTCATCACCCATCAAGGCGGTAGTTTCCAATCCCTGGGCAGTGAACTTGAAGCCATGCGTTGGAGACGGTAAATCATAACCCACAAAAGCATGACCATTTCTGAGTGCTTCCAGGACCATCAGGCGATCTTTATCAAAATCACCGGATAATGCTCCACCTGTTAGCAAGTGAGTGTTGACAGCCTGAAAATGAAACTTATACGGGAAGATCGTCTTGCGGATTGGACCCAAAGAATAGTGAAATGCGTGCGCATCAGACCCACCCACCGCGACCACCTGCCTTCCAGTCCCCAGGAGTTGATCCCAGCGATTGATGGTTGCAGAGAAGGGGGCATGCGCGACCAGCTTTGGATTGAAACTGTAAAAAATTGCCCGGAACCAATCTTCCATCAGCGATTTAAATTCCGACATGGCATTCCACAATTCAATCCCAGTGAAATTTTCTACTTCCCATTTTTCCCAGGAGATATCCGGTTCCCCAAATGCTGGTGCAGCAGGATCTACAGGGTGGGCAATAAAGGCTAGACCACCGGATTTCTGTACGTTATTGACCAGATCTTGGGTGTTTGCTGCCAGATCTGCCAATTCTCGGTCAGCACCAATCACCAGCAGGTGATTCTTCTGGGGGTCCGCGGTCTGGTCGTGCACTTCCTCACCGACCAAGAGCAGGACTTTCCGATCACCATCTTGATAATACCCGGCAGGGCCATGGACCAGAACATTATGATCGGTGGTGATGATTGCATCCAAGCCAACTTCCAACGCAGCATCGATAATATCCGCATGCTTCCCAGAACCATCCGAATAGGTCGTATGCATATGAAGGTTGATGACCAATTCATTCATTGGGTGATTTGACGAAACAAATAACGGAAGGTATAATCCGCCTGCTTAGATCAGTACTGCATGGAGGCTTTTGTGGATCGATATTTGGACATTGCGATGATTATTATATCAACTGCTTTGATTATTAGCGTCATCCTGCAAAGCAAGGGAGCCGGTTTGGGAGGCCTTACCGGTGGCGATGCTGGCGCAGTCTTTACTGCCCGGCGTGGTGTTGAAAAAACCCTCTTCCGGATAACTGTCATCCTAAGCATATTGTTTTTTGGATTAGCTATAGCCACAGTCGTCCTTACAGGCTAGCTTTACTGATTAACGAGTACAGAACAACAATTCGCCGATTGATGGGCGATTCACGGCCCTGCCGGTGAACGCCCTTTTTTGTTGCCTATGAGAAAAATGGTTTGGCAGATCGTGATCGTGGTGGTTGCGTTAGCCGCAATCGCCGTTTTACTGTTCAGCCAACAACCCACCTTGCTGCCAGTCACCCCAGAAGTGGTACCTTCTTCAGGCGGTGTTTATTCAGAAGCATTAATCGGCTCCTTTAACCGACTGAATCCGGTCTTAGATTACACCAATCCTGCTGATCAAGATGTCGGTCGCTTGATTTTCAGCAGCTTGCTCCGTTTTGATGATCGAGGTTTGCCAGTTAACGACCTGGTTGAATCGATGGGAATCTCCCAGAATGGTCAAAATTACAATATTTCACTGCGCGAGGATGCCCTTTGGCATGATGGTCAACCGGTAACAAGCGAAGATGTGATCTTTACCGTCGATTTATTGCGCTCAGATGATCTTCCTGTTCCGGAGGATATTCGTTCATTATGGCAGACGGTGGAAGCCGAAGCGTTGGATGAACACACCCTCCAGTTTCGCCTTCCAGAGCCTTTTGCCCCATTCCTGGATTACTTAACTTTTGGTATCCTCCCGCAACATCTCTTGGGAGACCTATCCACGGCAGAAACAATTGATGCCCAATTTAATTTACAACCTGTAGGAAGTGGACCGTATCATTTTGATCAGTTCCTGGTCGAAGACGATCAAATCACAGGTGTAGCCCTATCCGCCTTTGAAGACTATTATGACGAGCCTGCTTTTATTGAACAGTTCACTTTCAAATACTACCCTGATGCAAATGCGGTCTTAGCCGCATACCAGGACGGCGAAGTTTTGGGAATCAGTCAGGTCAGAAATGAAATCCTTTCTGAAGCGCTCCAGGAACCGAATCTGAACATGCACTCCGGACAGGTGCCGCTGCTTTCAATCATTTTTTTGAATTTGGATAACCCCCGGGTTCCTTTTTTCCAGGAGGTGGAAATTCGGCGCGCCTTATTGATGGGACTCGACCGTCCACGGATGATCACCCAACTCAATGATGGCCAGGCAACATTAGCCCATGGACCGATCTTTCCAGGCAGTTGGGCTTATTATGATGGTATTGAGAAGATTGAGTATGATCCGGAGGCGGCGATCCAAATTCTTAGAGCGGCTGGTTACACGATCCCTGCTTCTGGAGGTTCTGTGCGCACCAATGAGGAGGGGCAATCACTATCATTCGAATTAGTCTATCCCGAAGGAAATAAATTCGAACCCCTGGCACAGGCGATTGCCAGTGATTGGGCACAGCTGGGAGTCGAAGCAAACTTGTTAGCGGTCAATCCCGATGAACTGATGGCGGGATATTTGGATCCTCGAACTTATGAAGCTGCTCTGGTCGATATCAACCTCACCCATTCTCCAGATCCTGATCCGTATCCATTCTGGGATCAGGCTCAGATCACTGGTGGCCAAAATTATGCAAAATGGGACGATCGCCAGGCCAGCGAATATTTGGAAGAAGCCCGAATACAACTTGACCGCGCTGAACGTGTTCGCTTATATAACAACTTCCAGGTGCGCTTTGCTGATGAACTGCCCGCTTTGCCGCTGTTTTACCCGATATACAATTTCGGTATTGATCAACGGGTAAATGGCGTCACGATGGGGGCAATTTACGAACCAAGCGATCGTTTTGCGAATGTCACCAAATGGTTCTTGATTGCGGAACGTTCTCTAGAACCTGTGCAGACCGAGGCCAGTCCATAATCCCCAAAAAACCAAATATCAAGTTATTTATCCAGAGCAATCCACCACTGTCTGGTGAGATGCACCGATCGCTCAACTTATGATAGCTTGAGCACATCGATTTAGGGCGTCCGATCGTACAAGGTCTTATAAATATCAAATATCTCGTAAATACCTTTGATATATTCTCTAGTTTCCTTGAAACGGATCACTTCCACATATAGGTCAGGATCGGGAGGGATTAAATTTTTCCAGGTCATGGCATTCCCTGGACCACCATTGTAAGCTGCCAGGGCAGCATACAGATCACCGCTTAGAAAACCACGCTGCCGGTTGAGATAGCTGCTTCCCAAATTAACACTGACCAGAGGCCGGTATAAATCCTCGTCAGTATAATTTGGTGGCCAATCTTCGTTTTGAGCAATTTCCTCACCGGTGGTGGGGATGATCTGCATTAAGCCTCTGGCGCCTGCAGATGAACGTACAAATCCTTCGAACAGACTTTCCTGGCGAACCACGCTGAAAAGCAGCAGAGGGTGGAAATTATATACCTGGCTGGCCGGCATGATTAATTCCCGGTAGTATGGACCAAATCGGATATGGTTGAAATAGATCGGGGCGCTCATCGTCTCCGCATCATCCATCCCGGCCTGGTTCAACACCTGTCGCGCGGCGAAGATCGCTGTTCTGTAGAGACCCAGTTCGAGCAGATGGTTGGCGAGCCGATACGAATTGGCCGGATCCTCTGCAATCGAGATCCTGAGATCCTCGAACTCACCCCGGGCAGCTTCATAAAGTCCCAGACGCCAAAATTCATTGCCTCGCTGAAATCTTACATCATCCGTTAACGGTCCTGGGCTTGATAGATCTGTTGCCTCAGGTAAACCAAATATTGTCCGGATCCACTTTTCAGCTTCCAAACGTTCAGCGTCCAAATCAAACGACAGGTCATATTCCAGGGGCGCGGTGAAAGGCTCAATCCCGGCCAGGAGATCACCAGCCCGCTCACTATAATAGCCAGTCGGATCGATGGCAGCAGATTGCCCCCATGCTGCTCTGGCTGCATCCGCCTCTCCCGACGCCTGCTTCGCTTTTCCCAACCAGAGGTAAGCCGCTGAACGATCCTCTGGGTCGGTGGAAAACGCTAACAGCTTTTGGAATTGTTCTTCCGCAGCCAAGTAATCTGCCAGGCGATAACGGGTGATGCCAGCCAGGTAGATTGCCGTGTTGGCGTTCTCTGCCCCCGGATATTCTGCTGCTACGCGCTCCCAGATCCGGGCGGCGAGATCGAGGTGACTCCCCCGCTCTGCTATCCGGCCTGCCACGAATAAGAACTCCGCCGCCCTTGGATGAGCCGGTACCTGCTCAACAAAATTAAGTAGGAGCTCAGCGGAGTCACGGTATTCCCCTTCATGAAACCAGAGTACATCCGCGGTTTGCTCCCAGGCATCTGCCCACACAGCCGAATCAGGATGGGATTGGATGATTTCCTCCCAGGTACTGATTGCAGCCTGGTATTCACCAAATGCGCTTTGAGCCAGGCCTTTATAGTATAAAGCCGCGGCTACGTCCGCGAACTCCTCCTGCATATAACGCTCGAAAGCAGCAATCGCCACTGCATATTGACCCGCATAATAATCAACCAGCCCCCGCTGAAACTCATCTACTGGCACGCCCGCCTCAACCAGGTCAACCAGAGCCAGATATGAATCATAAGCCAGGGGATAATTCGTCACTGCATCCTGGTATGCCTGGTGAGCCAGCTCAGTTTCCCCGGTTTCTAAGTATATTTGCCCCAAGCGGTAATCCAGCTGGGCTCTAAGATAGTCATTTGCAGAGCGGGAGTAGATATCCTGATAAGCAACCAACGCGGTTGCCAGGTCGCCCGACAGGTCATAAGCCTGCGCCATTTTGAGCTCGATGTCCAGGCTGGAATTCAGGCGAGGGGCGCCCAGCGCGGCCTGGTAAGCAGCAATCGCGGCCGGGTAATCTCCTGCAGCAAAGAGCACATCCCCGCGTATTTCATTTACATGACTGTCAATCACTCCCGGGCGCAGCTCTAGATAACGGGCAAAGGCACCAGCAGCAGCATGGTAATTCCCCTGCGCCTGGTAAGTTTGACCGAGGTGGAAACTGACTTCGGCCAGCAGGGGCTCAAATCTCTCCTCCGATTCCATATCTTCCAGGATGACCTGTGCCTCATCCAGTTCCCCGGACAAAAAATGGGTCCGGGCTATACCCAGGCGCGCCGCATAGCTCACCTCATCATCGGGGCTGGACTCAAACGCCCTCTGGAACTCGGCAAAAGCACTCTCCCAGTCCCCATAGAAGAGCGCCTGATCACCCAGTTCCACTCGCGCGGCCGGGTTCGGTGTCGGGGTTGCAGTCGGCAGCGGCGTGCTTGTCGCAGTAAAAGTTGCAGTTGGTAGTGGAACCGTGGTAGGCGGCAGTGTAGCCTGGTTTTCAGGTGAAGCAGGTAGCGTACAGGCCACTGCCACAATGAGGGTCATCCACAGCGGGACAATCTTTATAAACTTCTCCACGGAGGAGAACTATACCCGAGGCGAGGAGGGGTGTCAATCCTGGTGGTGCCCTGTACAGAACAATTGTTCTATTTTATAATCGATTCACTTTCTTTGGGCTGGGTGAGATGGAACATACTGGCTGGCTGCTTGACTTATTTGCCGATCCTCAAGGCGGGGTGATCCTCTGGCTGCTTGGTGATGATGGGAAGCGTTATCGCCTGCGGCAGGATTTCCCGATCACTTTTTACGCTGCTGGTCCAGCGGCGCGCCTGCGCGCGCTGTGGCGTTTCCTGGAGCAGCAGCCCATTCCTGTTAACCTGTCGAGGGTCGAGCGGCACGATTTATTCCAGCCGCAGCCGCTGACCGTGCTCGCCGTCCAGGTCCCCCAGCCTGCCCGCCAGCCGCGCCTCTTCCAGCGAGTAGCCAGGCAATTCCCCGAGCTGACTTATTACGACACGGATGTGCAGCTCACCCTGCGCTATTCCGCAGTTCATCGCGTCTTTCCCCTGGCTCGCTGCCGGGTGCAGGTGGATGAGGCCGGGCAGGTAGAAGAGATTACCGCGCTCGATTTGCCCTGGGACATCGATCCTCCCCAGCCACCCCTGCGCATCCTGGATCTCGAACCGGACTCGGATCCGGCGCACGCCTCCCCCACTCACCTTTCCCTGCGCTTTGAGCGCTTCACCTACCGGCTGCCGTTGACGCCCATCCGGCCCTTGCTGCTTGGACTGCGCTCCATTATCCAGCGCCACGACCCCGATTTGCTGCTCACCTCCTGGGGCGACACCTGGCTGATGCCGCGCCTGCTGGAACTCTCCCGGAAAGCGGACCTGGAACTACCTTTCAACCGTGAGCGAAGCCTGGCGCCCGCCCATAAGCCCGAGCGCACCTATTTCTCTTATGGGCAGGTCGTTCACCAGGGCAGGCAGGTGCTCCTCTTTGGACGCTGGCACATCGACCGCTACAACGCCATGCTCTTCCATGATTACGGCATGCATGGCATTTACGAACTGTCCCGCGTCACCTCTCTGCCCATACAGACTTCCGCCCGCGTTTCACCGGGCAGCGGTATCTCTGCCATGCAGATGCTCACCGCCCTGCGCCAGGACATCCTGGTGCCCTGGCACAAACAGCAGGCTGAGCGTCCCAAGACCATTCTGGACCTGATGCGCGCCGACCAGGGCGGCCTGGTTTACCAACCCACGATCGGCCTGCACTATGACGTGGCCGAGATCGATTTCATCTCCATGTACCCCAGCATCATGGTGCACTTCAATATCTCGCCGGAGACGGTCGGTTCCAGCCAGGCAATCGCGGATGCTGCTCCCGAGCTGGGGCCTCCCGGCGACCCGCAGCCGCAGGGGTTGGTGCCGCAAACCCTGGCGCCGCTCCTGGAGAAACGCCTGGAGATCAAGACCCACCTGGCCACGATGCCATCCTGGCACCCGCAGCACAAAATCTACCGGGCGCGCGCCTCAGCCCACAAGTGGCTCCTGGTGACCTGTTTCGGCTACCTGGGCTACAAGAACGCCCGTTTCGGACGCATCGAGGCCCACGAGGCAGTGACAGCCTACGGGCGGGAGGCGCTGCTGCGCGCCAAGGAGGCCGCCGAAGCCCTGGGCTTCGACGTGCTGCACCTTTACGTGGACGGCATGTGGATCGCCAAGCCGGGCGCCGCCCGTGTTCCCGATTTTCAGCCGGTGTTGGAGGCGATCAGCGAGCGCACCGGCCTGCCCATCGCCCTGGAAGGTGTTTACCGCTGGATGGCATTCCTCGCCTCCCGGGTAGATGCGCGGGTGCCAGTCGCCAACCGCTATTTTGGAGTCTTCCAGGACGGCTCGGTCAAAGTGCGCGGCATCGAAGCCAGGCGGCGTGACACGCCCCACTTCATCGCCCGCACCCAGGCCGAGCTGCTGGGTGAACTGGCACACGCCGCGCGGAATGTCCCGGTAGACGCTTACCTGCCCAGGATACTGGCCCTGCTACGCCGCAAGCTGCTCGCCCTGCGCCAGGGACGCATACCCCTGGAAGAGCTGCTGGTGGCCCAAAAACTCAGCCGCGAACTGGATGAGTTCCGCACCCTTTCACCCGTAGCGCGCGCCGCCACGCAGCTGCTGGCAGTGGGCAAGACCACCAGTCCCGGCGAGAAGATCAGGTTCCTCTACACGCGCGGCGAGCCGGGGGTTTATGCCTGGAATCTGCCCCAGCCCCCCGACCTGGCCAGCGTGGATGTGGAACGCTACAGCGAGCTGCTGCTGCGCGCGGCCACCACCATGCTGGAACCGTTTGGGGTCAGCAAGCAGATGCTCAGCCAGTGGTTGTTCAGCAACGCGGCTTACAATGCCCCACCGGGCAAGCTGCCCGCGTTTAAATACCGCGATTTGCCGTTATGGAATACCCGTTATCTGTTGGAAGGTTAGAAGCAGTGAATTACCGAGAAGTCTTTTCTCCATTGTGCTATACTTGGTTCATCCAGCAGCCTGGATATCTTTGCTGGTAAAGAGGAAAGCTTATGCCGTTATACGAATATATCTGTATTGATTGCCGGACACAATTTGACGCCCTGCGCTCGATAAGCGATGCCGATGCGCCGATCGCCTGCCAGGACTGCCAGGGGGAAAACACCTCCCGCATGCTTTCCTTGTTTTACGCCCATTCCGACGGGCGCGCCGTCACACAAAGCGCGTCTGCCTGCGGCTCCTGCGCCACACACACCTGCAGTACTTGCGGTGTGAACTGAGCCAGCGAATTATTTTCCGCCATCAACCCCTCAGGGACAAATTGCCCTGAGGGGGTTTTTTTTATGCAACTTTGGGTCGAGTTTTGCGTAGATAATAGTAGAACAATAAAAACAGGAGAAAAATATGTCTACCCAATACAAGAAACTTTACCGGTCGCGCGAGAATCGCATGTTTGGCGGTGTGTGTGGAGGCCTGGGAGAATACTTCGATATTGACCCCACCTTAGTGCGCTTACTCTTCATTTTTGGTGCTTTTCTGGGTATCCCCGGTGCATTGGTGCTGGTTTACCTGGCAATGATGATCATTGTGCCGCAGGATATGCCAGAGGCATCAATCGTACAAGAAGCTTAAATCCCCAAATTAGCCAGACTCATTCTGTAGGTTTTCTGCAGGATGTGCTCCCAATACCAGGCAGGCTTGTCCTCGGAAAGACAAGCCTGCCTTTTTTACAGGTTAAACGATAATCTATACCTGGTCATGAGGCTCAAGATGTACGGATACATCCGAAACATCCGGCAGCCGGCGTCTGAGTTCAACTTCTAACTGCGAGGCTAATTCGTGCGCCTGGGTAACAGGCA
>CALBUI010000204.1 GCA_937968125.1 uncultured Anaerolineales bacterium
AGGATTGCACTTTGCTGAGAACCATTATCAAGAAGAACGGTTTTCCAGATTGCTGGAGATTTCTGCAGAGATTATCAGCACTCACTCAAATCTGGGTCGATCAGATTTGATCGAGGGATTTAATCAGCAAATTGGTTATGCTACACCACGTGTTGATGTGAGGGGTGCAGTGGTTAGAGATAAGAGCTTGCTTTTCGTCCGTGAAATAGCGGATGGTGGCTGGACAATGCCAGGAGGTTGGGCAGATGTGGGTGATGTCCCCTCAGAAGCTGTGGAGAGGGAGGTTTTGGAGGAGTCCGGATTTGATGTAAAGGCACGTAAGGTAATTGGATTATATGATGCGAATCGGACCGGGCCATTGGAAATCTTTCACGCTTACAAGATCGTTTTCCTATGCGACATCGTTTCTGGAGAACCACGCGTGAGTGATGAAACATCTGAAGTTGCTTTCTTCGACAAAAAGAATATTCCAACCAATTTATCCGGCGAGCGCACCAGAACACGGCACATTCATGATGCTTTCCAGGCAATTTCCGAAGATCGACCAACGAGATTTGATTGAGAAATTGACTGAATTGAACAAATATTAATTCATGGATAAGGAATATATAAGCAAATGGAACTGACTGAGCTCCCTTTCGCAAGACCTGGAAAGATATATCGCAGTGCGATGCCGTATAGTTCGTATGATCCTGACGGCGAATTGCTTTCTGAATACAGAAATCGAGACATCTCCATGGTCATTTTGCTGTCCTATGATGAAGAGGGCCTGCGCATAACTGGCCAGGATTTGCGTGCACTTTATGGAAATGAGGGATTAGATGTTCTGTATTTTCCCATCCCAGATTTCGGCACCCCGGATATGGCGGAAATGAGGGAGGCAGTGCAAGAAGCGCTGGATTATTCTCAATCTGGAAAGGGAATGGTCATCCATTGTCATGCAGGGCTTGGCCGGACGGGCATGTTTGCCGCTTGCATGGCTAAAGGTGGATTGGATTATTCCAGCGAAGAGGCGATCAATTGGGTACGCAATTTAATCCCAGGAGCGGTTGAGGTCCCTGAACAAGAACTGGTTATCAGGAAATATTGATTGAAGGAGCAGTGATATCATGTTGATCACCAATGCGAAGTTGATCACTTGGGAAAAACCGAATCAAGTTTTGGATGGACAGGCGGTCAAAATCTCTTCAGGGCGTATCGAGGGTGTTGGATCAGAAGAGAATTTAATTCAGGCTACAAACGGAGAAGAGATCCTGGATGCTGGTGGCCAATATGTCATGCCAGGTAATATTTGTGCGCATACACATTTTTATGGTGCCTTTGCGCGAGGAATGGCAATCCCAGGAACTGCGCCAAAGGATTTTCCAGAAATCTTGCGCAAGCTCTGGTGGCCCTTGGATAAAGCGCTAGGAGAGGCAGATGTGCGCGCATCTGCGGAGGTGATGTTGGTGGATGCGATCAAGCACGGAACTACCACCCTGATTGATCACCATGCTTCTCCAAATGCAATCGATGGTTCTTTGGATGTGATCGCCGATGCAGTGTATAGGTCTGGTTTACGGGCGGTACTGTGCTATGAAGTAACAGACCGTGATGGAGAGGAAAAAGCTCAAGCTGGGATTCGGGAGAATGTCCGCTTCCTGGGTAGAAATCTTACGGAGCGTTCTTCTGGTGGCCGGGTGGCTGGCACCTTCGGCTTGCATGCCAGCCTGACCCTTTCAGATGAAACCCTTGAGGCTTGCCGCCAGGCCGCTCCCGAAGGGGAGGGATTTCACATCCACGTCGCTGAACATGAAGCGGATGAGTATGACAGCCTGAATAAATCCGAGCTGCGTGTTGTTGACCGGTTAATGAAGCATGGCATCCTGGGTTCAAAGACCATCGTTGCCCATGCCGTTCATATTGATATAAAGGAGGCTGAACTCCTGGCAGATACAGAAACCTGGGTGACTCACCAGCCGCGTTCTAATATGAATAACGGGGTCGGTGTTGCACCGATTGAGGATCTGCTCCGAGCTGGGATAAAGGTGGGGATTGGAACGGATGGCTTCAGCCATACAATGTGGGAAGAATGGAAAACTGCATATTTGCTGCATAAAGTCTGGCACCGGGATCCAAGGCGATTTTCTGGAATTGATGCTGTTGAATTGGGTGTTTATAATAATGCGGCTTTAGCAAATAAATTCTTTCCCGAAGCCACATTAGGCCAGATAATCCCGGGAGCATTTGCTGACCTGATCTTTGTCGATTACCATCCCCATACTCCATTGACAGAGGGTAACTTACCCTGGCAAATCATATTTGGGTTTAATGAGAGTATGGTCACGACTACAATTGTAGAAGGGGAGGTCCTAATGCGCAACCGGGAGCTGCTGACGATGGATGAAGAAGAAATCACCTCTAGAGCTCGAGAACAGGCTCCTGCGGTTTGGGAGCGATATAACACATTCGTACAATAGAAATTGGAGCATCGATGACAAATAAAAACAATCTGCCGATTTTAGCGATCTTAGGAGGGACTGGAAAAGAAGGTCCAGGTTTAGCTTTGCGATGGGCGCTGGCGGGATATCCTGTGATTATCGGATCACGCCAGCATGAAAAGGCACAGGCTACTGCAGATGAATTGAACAGTATTCTGGAGAGCGACTCAATTCAGGGTTTCGAAAATGGCATTGCAGCCCGCAAAGCCGATATTTGTGTGCTGACTGTAGTTTACTCGGCTCACGAGCCCGCTATTAAATCGCTCAAAGATGATTTGAGAGGAAAAATTTTGGTTGATGCCACCGCCAGAGTTGATTTTCGAAATCCAATCCCTCCCACACCTCCTTCTGCTGCCAGATTGGCCCAGACTGTCCTCGGAGACCAGGTGCGAGTCGTGGCAGCTTTCCAGAATGTCCCCGCGGCAGCACTTCGCAAGAATCTTGACCAACCACTCAAAGAAGATGTGTTGATCTGTGCTGACGATCCTGAAGATGCAGGAGAAGTGATCAAGCTGGCAGAATCTGTTGGAATGAAAGCATATTACGCCGGAAATCTGGACAATGCGGTTGTCGTGGAAGGCTTGACCTCGATCTTGATCAGTATGAACAAGCATTATGGCAGTAAAACAGGATCGATCAACATATCCGGCATTGATAAGGCTTAGGTATTGTAAATCCCTAATTTGAGGCGTTTATATTGACCTTAACGCTAACCCCAATATCCAGAATTCCGGTTGTTAATCCAGGGGATGATTTAGTCGTTCTAATCAATGAAGGATTAAAGCGGGATGATATATCCCTGAAGCATGGAGACATCCTGGTTGTCGCCCAAAAGATCATCTCCAAATCGGAGGGACGTGCAGTCAACCTGGCGAGTGTCAGACCATCACAAGAGGCAATTGATCTGGCGCAGAAAATTGCAAAAGATCCTCGCCTGACGGAATTGATCCTACAGGAGAGCAGTTCAGTCCTGCGAACCAGACCGGGTACTATTATCGTAGAGCACCGCCTTGGTTTTGTTTGTGCAAATGCGGGCATCGATCATTCCAATGTGGGAGCTTCCAATAAATCAGAACAGTGGGTTCTATTACTTCCAGAAGATCCAGATGCCTCAGCAAGAAGGTTGAGAGAGAGGTTGGAAGAAAACTCAGATGTATCTTTGGGCGTATTGATTATCGATTCGCACGGCAGGGCATGGCGAATGGGAACGGCAGGTGTTGCAATCGGGTTCTCCGGCATCCCGGGTTTGGTGGACATGAGAGGTCAGACGGATCTGTTTGGATACACATTGGAAATTACTCAGGTTGGGGCTGCGGATGAGCTGGCTTCTGCGGCATCCCTGGTTATGGGACAGGCAGCCGAAGGAAGACCGGTCGTCCATGTGCGTGGGTTTCCATACGATTTACGAGAAGGCCAGTTTAACGAGTTGATCCGTCCTGAGCATGAGGATCTGTTTCGCTAAGCCATATTCTTTGATGATGTAAGACGAATTTTGGGATTACATAGATCAACTTTTCTCTAGAAGCGAGGTGGTTATCGACCGCCCCAAAGGAGCGATGCACCCCCAGTATGGAAATGCAATTTATCCGCTTGATTATGGATACTTGAAAGATTCGGTTTCAGGAGATGGTGCGGGATTGGATGTCTGGATTGGGAGTAATCCTCAAAAGGGCATTAAAGGTGTGATTTGTACAATCGATCTTCAGAAAAATGACTTGGAGGTCAAGGTCCTGGTCGGGTGTTCGGAAACCGAAGTGCAGATGATAGTAGATTTTCAAAATACCGGGAGCATGCGCGCTATGCTCATCCGTAGATAAAGGAGTTTGAAAGGAATGGATAATTTTCCCACCTCACATCAGGATTTATTGGCTGATGAAACAAAAGCATTTGGATACCTGGCTACTATAATGGCAGATGGAACTCCACAGCTAACTCCAGTGTGGTTCAATGTGGATGGTGAATATATTCTGCTCAATTCTGCGCAAGGGCGGATTAAGGATCAAAATATGCAGGAACGTCCTCAGATTGCATTAGTTATTCACGACCAGAAAATTCCCCTGCGGTATGCACAAGTACGCGGGAAGATTGTTGAAATAATTAGTGAAGGTGCCCGGCAGCACATCAATGATTTATCGTTGAAATATACTGGAAATCCGACCTTCACGCTTAAAAATCCAGATGAAGTGCGGTTGATTTATAAATTTTTGCCTGAAAGAATACAGGTTTCCGGATAAACAGTAAATATATATTCATGCTAATTGCTATCAAGAATTAAAAATGAACGTCGTCGCTTTAGCAGGTGGTGTTGGTGGCGCCAAGCTGGCCGATGGGCTGGCCAGAAATCTACAAGCTGGTTCATTGACGGTGATCGTGAACAGTGGGGATGATTTTGATCACCTCGGTTTGCGAGTTTGTCCAGACCTGGACACCATTTGCTACACTTTGGCTGGTCTAGCCAATCCAGATACCGGTTGGGGAAGGGCAGGCGAAACGTGGCATGCAATGGATTCTCTCAAACAGTTGGGAGGTCCAACCTGGTTTCGTTTGGGCGATCATGATTTAGGTACTCATCTTGAGCGGACAAGGTTGCTGGCTGAAGGTTTGACTTTAAGCCAGGTAACTGAAAGTTTCTGCGAGCGATGGGGTATCAAACATCGCATCCTGCCCATGAGTAATGATCGCACGCCAACAATCGTCCATACTGATGTAGGCCAGTTAGCCTTTCAGGATTATTTCGTGAACCAAAAGTGCCAGCCACAAGTTATTGGATTCCAATTTAATAATATTGAATCTGCTCAACCCGCACCAGGCGTATTGGAATCATTGATTGATGCGAATGTCCTCATTATATGTCCTTCTAATCCTTGGGTCAGCATTGACCCAATCCTTTCCGTCCCAGGTATCAAGGAAACAATCTTGGACAGGCTTGACAGGTTACTAGTGATCGCGGTTTCGCCAATAATTGCTGGTGCAGCAGTAAAGGGTCCTGCAGCTAAAATGTATTCAGAGTTAGGCATTGATCCATCCGCGCTGAATGTTGCCCGGCATTATGGATCTCAAAAAAATGGTGGCTTGCTCACTGGGTATGTATTCGATGTGCTTGATCGAGACCAAGAAAATGATATCGAGGCATTAGGTTTATCAACCCTGATGACCAATACTGTTATGAAATTTGACGCAGACAGGATCAAACTAGCTAAGGAGGTGCTGAGATTTACTAAATCATCATTGAATTGAGGATTATGCTTTAATTTCCGGAGTCTCTCAACAGTTAACAAAACTAATGGCTCTGGTTGGGACATTCATTGTTATACTCAGCAAGTGGGAAAGCTGGTGTTTATTATCTGTAAACAACTGAAAGGAAAAGATAAATGACATTATGGGCGATCGTTCCAGTGAAACCTCTAAGGAGGGGTAAATCACGATTGGCGGGAGTTTTAACAGAAGAGGAGCGTTTAGGCCTGAACAGTCAGTTACTAACTCATACGGTAGATATCTTAGGCGACATCCCCGAGATTGAGCACGTCCTCGTGGTCAGCCGCGATCAGGCGGCTTTGTCGTTGGCCCGAGCCCACGGAGCACGCACTGTACAAGAGAAAGGTGCACCCGAATTAAATGTTGCTCTTACCAGGGCGACGATTGTGGCCAAGAGATACGCGACACGGGGAGTGTTGATCATCCCTTCCGATCTGCCGATGATATCAAAAGAAGATGTTTATGCGATGCTGGAAAAAGTTAAAGATCCCCCAGTTGTCGTAGTTGCACCAGACCGAAAGAAGACCGGTACCAATGCACTTTTAGTCTGTCCAGTTGGACTAATTGAATACGATTACGGACCAGATTCATTCGAACGCCACTGCCAGCATGCCCGGGAGGCAGGCGCGCGCTTGGAGATTTGTGAATTACCTTCTCTGGCATTGGACATGGATGTCCCGGAGGATCTGGAATTGGTCAGCAACGAGCTGGAGAGCTGGTCCGTCTGATAGAATTACCCAATAACTAAATCATATAATTGGTGTGCGGAGGTAAAAATGTCTGGACGCGTTGCTTTGTATTTACAAGATGCGCATGATTTACGGGATGGGTTGGATTATGTGCGCTATGCTGAGGAGAAAGGATTTGAAGCTGTATGGCAGGCAGAATCCCGGTTAGTTCGTGATGCAGTTGTACCAATGGCAGCCTATGCGGCAGTAACCGAACGGATCCAGGTTGGATCTGGGGTGATTAATAATTGGACCCGCAATATCGGCCTGCTCGCCTCAACATATCTAACTTTGGACGATTTGGCACCGGATCGGGTGATCTGTGGGATTGGCGCCTGGTGGGACCCCCTTGCCAAAAATGTTGGTATCGAAAGAAGGAAACCATTGACTGCGATGCGCGAAACCGTCGAGGTTTTGCGCAGGTTATTGAATATGGAGAGGGTAACCTTTCACGGCGAGTTCGTGCACGTGGATGAAATTGAGCTGGACGTCGTTCATGGTCGCCGGGAACCTCGCAACGTACCCATCATGATCGGTGCAACAGGCAACAAGATGATGGAGTTGACAGGTGAAATCGCGGATGGTGTAGTTTTGAATTATTGCGTCCCTCCGGAATACAATGATCGCGCCTTGGAATTCTTATCTCGCGGCGCGGAGAAAGCTGGACGCACTCTGGATGATATAGACCGACCACAGCTGGTCGTCTGCTCCGTTGACTACGATCGTGAAAAAGCCATTGACAGTACACGCGAACTGCTAACGCAATATCTGGCCCAACAACCCCATATAGCGAAAGCTTCTGGTGTTTCTCAGGATGTTGTGACGGAAATCCAATCAATTCTTGGCTGGCCAGCGACAAAAGAGCAGATCGAGCAGGCTAAACATCTGGTCCCCGATGATTTAATCGACCGGATCACAGCTTCAGGAACCCCAGAAGAAGCAAAACAAAAGGTCGAGGAATATCGGAAGCATGGCTGTACTTCTCCCATCTTGTATCCAGTTGGAGGAGATGTCAAACTCCTGATCGATACCTTTGCATAATCTGAAAACAATCGCAAATGATGGAAATTCAAGGCGGATTAAATGCCGCCTTGTTGCCATTATTTTCTCATGACAACTTTCCCTGATTATTTTAATGACCTAAAATATACTTGGAGTTTGGGAAAAGTGACGGAGATTATCGCAACTTTGAAGCGGTGTCCAACACCTAAACGAGCAATTGAAACAGGTGCAAAAGTAGGGCGCATAGTATAATCTTAATCATTATGAGCGAAGATCCAAAGCACACATTACAACCAAATTCCCGCCATTGCTTTGTTTGCGGATTAGAAAATCAATTCGGATTGAAGCTGCGTTTTTATGAAACTGGTCCTGGTGAAGTGACTGCAGAATATACTGTTCCAGATCAATTTCAAGGCTATCCGGGCTTGGTGCACGGTGGTATCGTGACCGCAATGCTGGACGAAGTCACCGGTCGGGCTCACATGAGTGATGGAGAGACACGCTTCATGTATACCGCCAAACTGGAGATTCGATTTCGCAAGAATGTGCCCATCAATACCCCGTTGCGTGTCGTTGGCAACATCGTAAAATCCAAGCGTAGAATGGCTTCCAGCACCGGAAAGATTTTTGGACCAGGTGGGGAGCTGCTGGCAGAGGCAAATGCATTGCTTGTAGACCTTCCCGAAGAAGCGATCACTGAAGTTGACTTGGAGGCGCTTGGATGGAAAGTTTACGATGATGAATATGAACTTCATGAATTGAGCAGTGATTTATGATTGTTGAGTATTTTCGACCTAAAGATATCAAAGAAACCCTTGATTTGATCAAGTCTCCTGAGATCAAGACCCTGATTATGGGTGGGGGTACATCGATCGATAGATATGCCAACGAACCATTTGCGGTGGTTGATTTGCAGGATTTGGGGTTGAATTCCATCAAGGCAAAGGGTAAAACTCTAGAGATTGGTGCCACCGTATCTCTTCAGGCATTATTCGAACACCCTGATATTGAACCTGATCTAAAAGTATCGATAAGGATGGAACGAGCTTTAAACCTCCGGCAGGTGGCAACAGTTGCTGGGACACTGATTGCATCTGGTGGTAGATCACCTTTTTCCACTGTAATGCTTGCATTGGATGCATCGATAGCTCTAGAACCCGGTGATGAAAACATCGCGCTGGGTGATTTGTTATTATTCAGAGAAGAGAAGCTCGAAACAAGACTGGTAACCAGGATTTCTATTCCGCTCAATGCACAGCTGGCTTATGAATATATCGCTCGCACACCAGCCGATGTTCCTATCGTTTGCGCAGCAGTTGCAAGGTGGCCATCCGGAAGAACCCGGGTCACTTTGGGTGGAACTGGAGGTGCTCCTGTCTTGGCTATGGATGGACCAGATGGCGGAGGCGAGGAAATTTCTGCCGCAGATGCGTATAGCCGTGCAGGTGATGAATGGGCATCTTCAGATTACCGGCAGGAGATGGCTCAATTATTGGTAAAACGCTGTTTAGCCAAGCTATCAAACTAACCTACCTGATCATTACTTGATTTCAATTCCACAAAAATTATTATGAATATCAAACTGACGATAAATGGCGAATCTCATGAGGTCGAGATCAAACCTGGAGATACTCTCCTAAAAACTTTGCGGGGATTAGGTTACTACGGCGTAAAACACGGTTGTGAGACCGGTGAGTGCGGTGCTTGCACGGTTTTGATTGACTCGAAACCGGTCAATGCATGTTTATTTTCCAGTGCTCAGGCAGTTGGTCACTCTGCGGTGACAATTGAATCGGTTGGTGAGCATCCAGAACAGGGCTGGAAACGATCCCCAGGACTGCACCCAATCCAGGATGCATTTGTGGAAAGCGGGGCAATCCAGTGTGGATATTGCACGCCAGCAATGGTTCTCGCAGCAAAATCGTTACTCGACAGTAATCCTAATCCATCAGATGATGAGATTCGAGAGGTGTTCTCCGGAATATTGTGCCGCTGTACAGGATATAAAAAGCCAGTCCAGGCAGTTTTGAGAACTGCCGCAGCTGCAAGGGGTGAAGAGATCGATCCTACAGATGGCATGATCCCAGCCTCACCCGAATGGTTAGGTGGAGATGGCGATCCTTCATCTGGATTGGAAGAACCCCTAACAGGAATAGAGACGGGTGAGGTAATTGCTCCAACCAGAGTTATGCCAAAGATCCAGGTGACTCCTGAGACTGAGGCCTGGCAGAAGGTGGGCAAACCCGAGAAGAAGGTGGATGCGGTGAAGCTGGTACAGGGTAAACCAGCTTTTGCAGCTGATTTTGATCGACGGGGGTTGCTGTATGCCAAGGTGCTCCACAGCCCATTAGCCCATGCAAAAATCAAAAGTATCGATAAATCGAAAGCGGAATCATTACCGGGTGTAGCTGCTGTTCTAACCTGGCAGGATATTCCCAGGGTGGTTTATTCAACTGCTGGTCAGTCGGACCCGATCCCAGGACCATTAGATTCGTTTTCCCTGGATAACAAGGTTCGTTTTGTCGGTGATCGGGTTGCATTTGTAGCAGCAGAGAGTGAAGAGATCGCTATTCAAGCGCTTGATCTAATCGATGTTAAATATGATCCGTTAGAATCGATTCTTGATCCCAGTGACGCATTAAAACCGGGTGCTCCTATCCTGCACGATGAACCAGAATATGTGAATTTTGCTGAATCCGATCCAGCGAGAAATCTGGCAGCTGAAATTAGAATCGACATTGGGGATGTGGAGGTGGGTTTTTCAGATGCAGATCATATTTTCGAACAAGAATACGAAGTTCCCAAAGTTCAGCAGGCGCATATTGAGCCTCATGTATCTGTAACTTATTGGGATGAAGATGACCGGTTGGTGATATTCACCAGCACCCAGGTACCTTTCCATGCCCGGCGCCAGCTGGCACCAGTTCTTGGGCTGCCGATCAAAAGAATCCGGGTGATCAAACCCCGGATTGGTGGAGGCTTTGGTGGGAAACAAGAAGTGTTGAGTGAAGATGTCGCTGCCCACCTGACGATCGCCACTGGAAGACCAGTTATTTACGAATACACCCGGGAAGAAGAGTTCATCGCTGCCCGGTCAAGACACCCGATGCGAATTCGCATGAAAACCGGCGTTAAGTCGGATGGAACGATCACGGCCAACGGCATGTATGCCTTATCGGACACGGGCGCTTACGGCAGCCATGCTCTAACAGTGACTGGCAATACCGGGCATAAGGCGATGGCCTTGTATGTCGGCGATGGTGAGTATCGGCAGTCACCAAATATCCAATTCCACGCAGATATCGTGTATACCAACCACCCTCCATCTGGAGCTTATCGTGGATATGGCGTACCACAAGGATTCTGGGCAGTGGAGCGGCATATGGAAAAAATTGCCAACCAGCTTGGTATTGATCCGATTGAGTTTCGCATGAAAAACTCCCTCCGTGAAGGTGAGCTACAACCCTTCAGCACTGCCTGGAGTGAAGGACGCGAACCAAGTCCTGAGACAATTGAGACTTGTGGTTTGGATGAATGCGTCCAGCAAGGGAGGGCGGCAATAGGCTGGGATCAAAAACATGGGGATCAAGATTGGCATCTTATTCCAGGAAAACCTCACCTCAGGAAGGGAATTGGGGTCGCTCTGGTGATGCAAGGCACTGCCATCCCATATCTTGACATGGGCGGCGCCAGCATAAAAATGAATGATGATGCCTCCTTCAATCTTTTGGTAGGAGCGACAGATTTAGGAACCGGTTCTGATACTGTGCTAGCCCAGATGGCAGCTGAAATCTTGGGTGTAAAAGTCGAAGACATTATCATTTACTCTTCGGACACTGACTTCACACCCTTCGATAAGGGTGCATATGCATCTTCAACGACTTATATTTCCGGAGCAGCAGTGATCAAAGCTGCTGAGGAAGCAGCAAAACGAATCCAGGTTCGTGCTGCTAACATGTTCAACGAGGAGGCTGAATCTCCCACAACTAATGCAGAAGATGTTCGTCTCGCCGATAGTAAGGCAATAGCTCCGGATGGGCGAACAATACCCTTGGCAGATATTGGCCTCGAAACACTGCATCACAAGGATCAGGAACAGATCATGGGAACTGGCTCATTTGTGTCACCAGTAGCACCACCCCCCTTTGCGGCTCAATTTGCCGAGGTGACTGTTGATATTGAGACTGGTCAAGTAGTGGTTGACAAACTGGTCATGGCAGTTGATTCTGGCGTGATTGTAAATCCAATCACCGCCTCAGGTCAGGTAGAGGGCGGCATGACCCAGGCTTTAGGATACGCAGTCAGTGAAGAGATGGTATATGACTCGGATGGCAAGGCTCGGGAGACGAATTTGCAGGATTATCATATTTTTCAGGCCCATGAGATGCCTGACCTTACCACGATCTTCGTGGAGACATTTGAACCATCACATCCATTTGGAGTCAAAGCCGTCGCAGAGATTCCAATTGATGGCGTTGCACCAGCAGTTGGAAATGCGGTGTTTGATGCTGTCGGCGTAAATGTGGATGCGAATCCAATCACCCCCGAGAAGGTTTGGCGAGAGCTCAAGAACAAGAGATAAATAATCAATGGCACGAACTTATGTGATTGGACATGTGAATCCGGACACTGACTCTATTGCAGCGGCAATGGGATATGCCTGGTTTCTACATGAACTAGACGGAGAAGATATTCAAGCTGCCAGAGCTGGCCCGGTTAATCCCCAAACTATGTGGGTGCTCAAGCGGTTGGGCCTTGAGACGCCGGTCCTGCTAAATGATGCCTCACCTCGTTTTGAGTCCGTATCCGTAAGATTAGATTCGACCTCACCGGATGAACCATTGAGGGAAGCATGGGCGATTGCCAGCCGCACTTGGGGAGTCGCACCCATCGTTCAAGAGGATGGGACACCATATGGCTTGGTCAATGGACCAAGTTTATTTGCGCTATTAAGTAAATTGGTCGGACCTCATCCTCGCCGCCAGGAGATGAAGATATCGGATATTCTAGATCTCCCCTGTCGGGATGCAGCAGATATTAACGTACCTCGATTTCAGGTTTCTGGCCGGATTCGAGACTCGATCTTGAGAATCATGCGTGCCGAAGGCGATGATTTTTGGGTAGTTGATGAGCAGGGGAAATATGTTGGGGTTTGCCGGCAGCGGGAAGCATTGAATCCACCTCGATTGAGGCTGATTTTGGTCGATCACAATGAGCCAAACCAGGCTATCGGCGCCCTGGAAGATGCTGAATTAGTCGAAATCTTAGACCATCATCGGTTGGGCAGTACAACTACTCATGTTCCAATCCGCTTTACGATTGACGTGGTTGGGAGTACGAGCACTCTGGTCACAGAACGGATCGAGGAATCGGGTCTTAGCGCGCCACCAGGCCTGGCTGGATTATTACTAGCCGGATTGTTGGCGGACACGTTACTATTGCATTCTCCAACGACTACTGATCGAGATCGACAGGCTGCAGAACGTCTCAGCCGTTGGTCTTTTATCCAGGGTGCGCCGCTAGAAGGTGAATCGATTGAATCCTATGGAGAGCAAGTGATTCGTGCTGGATCTGGGATAGCCTCCAGGGAAGCGAGTGAAGTCGTCAGTACTGATACAAAAGTCTATTCGGCAGGTGGAGAGGATTTCGCGATTGCTCAGGCAGAAGTAACCGATTTTTTGCTGCTGAAGGAGAGGCTACCCAAATTACAACAAGCACTGTGTGATCTACGAGACAAACGTGGCCTGGATTTTGCAATGATGATGGTTACAGATGTGGTAGAAGGATCCAGCCGACTCGTATTTACGGATGATCTACCGATCCTGGGTGAACTACCCTATCCAAAACAGCCTGATGGTACTTTATATGCCGAGGATGTCGTATCCAGGAAAAAACAGCTTCTGCCGGTTGTGCTCGGTTTACTCGAAGGTTGATATTGGTAACAATTTATGAGGCACTCACCGATCTATGTCTATCTGGAACTTAATTTCTGAATTAGAACGCAAGAATGAAGCCGGGGTTCTGTGTACAATCATACACAGCCAGGGTTCAACTCCGCGCCATACCGGCAGTAAGATGCTGGTTTCTGCGGATGGGAGTATTATTACTGGCAGTGTTGGGGGAGGAGAACTAGAAGATCGAACGATAAAGGCGGCATTAGAATCGATCCAGGATGGCAGGCCACGGCGCCTGGAATATAATATGGTTGATCCGGGACGGGGGGATCCTGGAGTGTGCGGCGGACATCTGGAGGTATACGTGGAACCAATAATTCCTAAACCCACCTTGATTGTTGTGGGTGCGGGTCATGTTGGCAGAGAAGTTGCCCACCTGGCTGATTGGCTAGATTTCAGAGTTGTTATCAGTGATGACAGGGAAGAATTTTGCGATCCGAAACTTATTCCTGAAGCTGAAGAATTTTTTCCAATACCATTTGAAAAATTGACTGAGCAGATTGAAATCACACCCTGGACCTATTTAGTTCTGACCACCCGCAGCGTGGATGTGGATGTTCCTGGACTGCCAACAATCCTGGATTCACCGGCAGCTTACATTGGTGTGATCGGTTCAAAACGGCGCTGGGAAACCACACGCGCACACCTCGAAGAACAAGGAATCTCAGCAGAAAAAATTGACCGGGTACAATCTCCAATGGGGATTGAGATCCATGCCGAAACTCCAAAGGAAATCGCGGTCAGCATTATGGCTGAGATTATTCGTATCCGGCATGGCAATGATAGTCAGTAGATGAAATTAATCAACCAAGAAAGTCAAAAAATCTCATAAATGCTGCTCCCTGAGTAGAAGAGGACTTTATGTGGAATGAATACCTGAACGTGAATTCACTGGATGAAGTGTTAGAAACATTGGCTGAGCGGGGAGAACGATCGCGCATCATTGCAGGCGCAACCGATTTGATCCTCGAGATGGAAAATGGAGTTCGGACGGGAATTGATACACTGGTTGATGTGACCCGGATCCCAGGATTAGACCAAATCATGTTGGATGAGGATGGGATGATCCATCTTGGTCCACTCGTTACACACAATCACTGTGTAGCCTCTAAAATAATTCGTGAGAAAGCGCTTCCTTTAGCACAAGCTGCCTGGGAAGTAGGATCTCCCCAGATCAGAAATCGGGGGACAATTGCAGGAAACTTGATCACAGCTTCTCCGGCAAACGATACGATTACGCCCTTAATGGCTCTCGGGGCGCTGGTAACTTTACGTTCAACCACCCGGGAAAGGGTTATCCCTCTTCAGAGGTTTTATCGCGGCGTCAGAAAAACTGTTATGGAACCGGATGAGATGATGGTGGATATTTCTTTTCCGGCTATGACCTTAAATCAGTCTGGAAAATTCATAAAACTAGCCTTACGCCAGGCCCAAGCGATCTCCCTTGTCAATGTGACGGTGATTGTTAACTTCTCGGAACCGGTGAATGGCTCAAATTCTGATCTTACTGTTGAACAGGCAGCCATTACTTTAGGTGCAGTAGCACCAGTCATTATCCATGCAGAGGAGGCGGAGAACTTCCTTGCTGGAAAAAAACTTGATCAGGACACAATAGAGAAAGCTGCAAAACTGGCTGAAGAAGCCTCGACTCCGATAGACGATGTACGCAGCTCGAGCGATTACCGCAGGGAGATGGTCAGAGTTTGCACATTAAGGGCTTTGCGTGAATTGGCTAATGGAGAGATAAATAAAATCGTACCGGATGATCCAATTCTCTTATGGGGAGAAAATGGTTCTGGACCAACACTCAATCAATCTGTAAAACATTCTGAATCTACCAAATCTATAATCACCCGCATCAATGGTGCCGAGTATTCGTTTGATAGTGGGTATCAGAAAAGTCTGCTACGGTTGCTCAGAGAAGATGCGCACCTGATTGGGACGAAAGAGGGTTGCGCAGAAGGTGAATGCGGCGCCTGCACAGTCTTTTTAGATAGTGTCGCTGTGATGAGCTGCATGGTTCCAGCAGCGAGAGCTCACGGTGCTGAAATCGTTACCATCGAAGGCATCGCATCCAATGGTGATTTGCATCCTGTTCAGCAAGCTTTCATAGATGAAGGGGCGGTGCAATGCGGTTACTGTACCCCCGGCTTTATCATGTCAGCTGCAAAGTTACTCGAAGAAAGGCCGCATCCGACTGAAGAAGAAATTAAACACTCGATCACAGGTAATTTGTGCCGCTGTACGGGATATTACAAGATCATTTCGGCCGTAGAAAAAGCAAGTCAAGTGGAGTAAGGCAATGAGCAAATACGATCCAACCTATCAGGCCAAGAGTCGCAGATCGATCCTGCCACCAACTCACCCTGTCTGGCGGGGGATAGGTTGTTTCTTATTGATCTTGCTACCTGTTCTGGCATTCGCTGGTGGAAAACTACTTGTTCAAGCGAATAGGACCCGGCGGTGGGTCCAAATTCCGACAGAATTGACAGGCTCTTTTATTGTTCCAATGATCGGAAGGGTTTTTTATGCCGACCTCGTGGTAGCTGCTGGATTGATCTTCCTTATCTTTGCAATTTTGACCGTGATATACGCGATTATCTATAAAATTATCGGGGTTCCCAGGTATGGGCCGATGGATTCTCCTCCAGGCTAGCTAAACACAGAAAAGACCAAATATATGGAACGGACAGTACCCAGTACAGCCTCTGAAGAGATCGATCTTTATCAGAGAACCTATTATTCTTTGCTTCGCTCGACAGCTGAGGTGCAAATTCGCACCCTGGAGGAAGCCCATGCGCGCATGAACTCACTGCTGCACCCAGAAGCGCGTGAAACTTCCCCAGACCTTTCAGCTTTTTTTTATTCGATTTTGCGCTTACCTCCTCTAATGCACCATATTCAGCTGGTTGTGTTAGGACAATCTCCGGAGGTGTTCGAACGGAGAGGCTTTGGGAATGTTGAATCATGGCAGCAGGTATTCGCGCTTGCCAGGCGCAGGCGCTGCTTTTATGATGGAGAGAAGACATTAGCAGTTTACATAGCCAGCCGGACCGATATCGATGATGTCGTCCCCCTACTTACCGCTTATCAGATTGAATGGAATAAGATTCACGGGCTCCTCCAAATGATCCCTGGCTCGATCGAAATAGCTGATTTAGAAAAAGATGCGGATATCTTCGATAAGGTAGCAGAAGCATTAAAAATATCAGTTGAAGAATTAGAACAGCTGCAAACACTCCTGGGAGATGATTTCAAAAAAGTAATTTGCGAGATGGCCTCCAGACCAAGTCGAATCCGCTTGCAGCTGCTGAGCGGCTCTTTGAGCGATTATTGGCGGGCTACTCGAATCTGGTGGAACAATATTGAAGAGGATTGTCCAGATTTACAGGAAAGACCAGTTTATTTTGTCTCCAGCAACAAACACAGCGTCGTCAATCTGATCTCGGGCTTTGCATTGAAGCATTCAGAAGATTTGTTAACTTATGTCGAAGAATCAGGCAATGGGGATTTAAGTAGTGAATGGTTAAAAATAAAAGAAGACCGTGTTCCTTCAAATCGTGAGAATTTCTTCTATTACGTATTTAAAGAATTTTTAAGTCACCAACGGTCCGCTGAAAGAAAATTGGAAATGAAAGCACATGAGGAAAATTTGGGTATCCAACATATTGCCAGCCTGCACAGTTTCGATGTTGAAGCCCAGGTCATCCAACTTTCGCATTTAGATCCCCCTACGATGGATCCTCGCTTAGGTCCGGACCTGGCGTTCATAAAAGATAGTGATGCCCTGATACTAAATATCGATTATCCACTAGGGATGGCAGCCTACAATATTCTCTTCAAAATCTCCGAACAAGTTGGGGAAATCTTGGGTGTTTATGTAACCGGGAAAGCAGCGACCTTGAATGGGGTGATCGGCGACGTGATGATACCTACCGTAGTTCAAGATGAACAATCCCATAACACTTATCTCTTTCCAAATTCGTTCACCGCCGCAGATGTCACACCATACGTAGTATATGGCGCTGTTCTTGATAACCAAAAAGCGGTCACAGTACGAGGAACTTTCCTGCAAAATGATATTTATATGGACGTTTTCTATCGGGAAGGGTACACGGATATTGAAATGGAGGCTGGGCCATATCTTTCTGCAATGTACGAGATGTACAGACCGCAGCGACATCCGATCAATGAAGTAGTAAATTTATACGGTATTCCATTCGATGTGGGAATTCTCCATTACGCCTCGGACACCCCACTCAGCAAGGGTAGAAATCTGGGCGCTGGCAGCCTATCATACTATGGTATGGATTCCACTTACGGGGTTACAGTAGCTATCCTGCGGCGCATATTCGATTTAGAAAGAAAGCGCGTTCAATAACAATAGGATCAGTCCTTGACAAAACGAAATCATCCAATCTGGATGATTTCGTTTTGTTAAATATACTGGTGATAATTTTATGATTTATCCAATGACGGAACGATCAGCTATCTTGAGTGCCTCATCGATCGCTTCAAATCCTTCTGCCAGTTGCTCTTCGTTAATGATCAGGGGTGGGTTGACCAAAATTACATTCCAATGGACGAAAGTGTAAATTCCTTTATCCAACAGGAACTGGCGGATCTGATTCATCTCAGGAGAAGTTCCGTTATACGGGGCCATAGGTTCCCTGGTTTTCCGGTCCTTCACTAATTCAATCGCGCTGAAGAGGCCAATCGAGCGGACTTCTCCAACCGAGGGGTGCTGCTCCCCTAAATCGTAAAGATGTTGGCGCAAGACTGAACCCATTTTTTTGGAATTTTCTACAATTTGATCCTCTTTCATGACATTTATGGTTGCAATCGCCGCTGCCATCGAAATTGGATGGGAGTTGTAGGTAAGACCGCCAAAGAACACCCGGTCGTTGAAAAATTCAGCGATCTCATCTTTCATCGCCACAGCACCGAGGGGAGCATAGGCAGAAGTTAATCCTTTGGCCATGGTCATTATGTCTGGAACGACATTCCAATTGTCAACTGCGAACCATTCACCTGTGCGACCGAATCCACTCATCACTTCATCACATATCAGCAGAATGTCATACTTGTCACAAAGCTCACGAACTCCCTGCAGATACCCTTCTGGTGGAATAATAATGCCGTTCGTTCCGGTTACTGTTTCGAGGATGATACCGGCAATCGTTTCTGGACCCTCAAAGATAATCATCTCTTCCAGG
>CALBUI010000205.1 GCA_937968125.1 uncultured Anaerolineales bacterium
AACGCCCACAAGAGCCCCGCCCAAGAACCTGGCGGGACAGGCACTGCATTGAGCCTGCCGAAGTGGGCTAAACTGCACATTGCAATATTGGTCGAGTACTAGTTCTTCTGCCTCAAGAGGCGTGAAGAGTTTCCCAGGATAACCAAGTCAGGGATAGATTGGGCCGCGGCGGCCAGAATGGGCGGCAGGATTCCAAAAGCAGCCAAAGTAAGCCCGAAAAAGTTATAGATCAGGGTGAATGTAATATTGCCTTTGATGACCCTGGTAGTGCGTTGGGCAATGCGTAGTACCTGAGGGATCAGGTTCCAGTCCTCCCTCATCATCACCACGTGAGCCGCCTCCATAGCGATGCTGTGACCGGCCGCACCCATAGCGATGCCGACATCAGCCTGGGCTAGTGCCGGTGCATCGTTGACGCCATCGCCGACCATGATCACAGTTTGTCCCTTAGCCTGGTATTCTTTGACGATAGCGATCTTATCTTCGGGAAGCAGTTCAGCCTGGTAGGGGATATCTAAGTGTTGGGCGAGTTTTGCAGCGCTGACCTGGTTGTCGCCAGTCAATAAGACGATTTTGGTAACACCCAAATCACGTACTTCTTGAATTGCCTTGGGGACTTCGCGGCGCAACTTGTCTTCCGCGGCAAGCAGCCCACATAATTCACCATTGAGGGCAATGTAGAGTAAGGATTTGCCATCCGTCTGCAGCTGCTCAGAGACATCCAAGTTCAATTTCTGACCGCACAACCCCTCGATAAAATTGCGATTGCCGACTGAGATTGTGTCTCCATTCAATCGGGCGTTAATTCCCAATCCGGGCAGGGCTTCGAATCCATCTACCTCTTGCAGCGAAATCCCTCGCTGGAAGGCTTCCAGGCGAACCGCCTCGGCTAGCGGATGTTCGGAATACCTCTCTGCGGAGGCAGCCAGGGCGAGAACTTTGTCTTGAAGTTCTTCTTTCCTGGTCGCGGCTGTGCCTGACCCGATCTCGACCGGTAGGATATCAGTTATATATGGTTTTCCCAGGGTGAGCGTGCCGGTTTTATCGATCAACAGCACATCCGCACTGGGCAGGATTTCTAAATATTTGCCACCTTTTATCAACAGGCCGCGTTTAGCTCCGGCGCCAACGGAGGCCAGGATGGCGATCGGTGTGGCCAGAGCGAATGCGCAGGAACAGGCCACGACCAGCACAGCCGCGGTAGCCATCGGGTCCCGACGGATGATTAATGTCAGCAGCGCCACACTAATCACGACTGGCAGGTAATATGTTGAGAATTTGTCCGCCAGGCGTTGGATGTCCCCACGATTGGCTTCGGCCTCTTCGACCAGTTTGATCACCCTCCCATAGGTAGAATCAGATCCGATATGGGTCGCGGTGACCCTCAAGCTGCCTTGATGGGCAATCGTGGCTGCAAATACTTGTGTCCCAGGTCCGGCTTCGATCGGCATGCTCTCCCCGGTGATAGCTGCCTGATCGACAATCGCGTGACCTGATATCACGTTTCCATCAACTGGTATTTGCTCACCAGGACGGACGACGACCGTATCACCAATCTTGACCTGTTGAATAGGAACTTCGAGCTCAATGTCTTGGTCTACCAGCCGGGCGGTCTGCGGAGCCAGGCTGGTTAAATCCTTGACCGCCTGGCGGGCGCGCTCGGTAGTGAAGCCTTCCACGTAATCCCCAACACGCATGAAAAACGCAACCACCGCCGCGGTAGCCCATTCCCCGACTGCGATTGCGGCCAGGACACCCAGGCTCATCAGTGTGTGGGCGATGATCTGGCGGTTGAGCGTCGCCCGAATAACCTTGATGAAAGCTGGGTAGCCAATCAGGATGACAAACAACAGGCTGACTGGCCAGGGGATGCGGGTGCTGATCGCTTCAAAGAGACCCAAACCTTCACCAACCACGATAATGAAAAGGATTACCCCGGATAGAACAGCCAGGAGGGTCAGGATAGTTTTGGTGTAGCTGGAGGCAGTGGTGATGTTGGCATCATTCTCGTCGATCTCTGGCACCTGATAACCAGCGGAGGCGACAGCCTTGCGTATAGTCGTAATGTTGATGCTGTCGGCTTGGTGCTGGATGACGGCTTTTTCAGATGCCAGGTAAACCTCAACAGAATCAACCCCGGGCACTTCAGCAATCGCATGTTTCACGTGTCGGGTGCATTCTGCACAATCCATGCCCTGGATCGGTACCTCAAGGATTTGAGATTCAGTCATTGGCACATTATAATGCAATGGAATATATCTCAGGATCAGAGGTGTTCCATGTCTATGACCTCCCGGGAAAGAGTTCTGGCAGCCATCAATCACAATGAGCCGGACCGGGTTCCAATCATTATCGGTACCAGCAACACAACAGCCATGAAGATGAAACCGTATCAGCGGCTCAAAGAACATCTTGGGATTCAAGCGCAGGATGGTTATATCTATAATTGGCCCGAATTAGGATCAGCTGCCCTGGATGAGGAGACGCTCGTTCGGCTTCACAGTGACGCCAGAGGTGTGCTCGATCGCTTTCCAGAGGGTACATATCGACGCAATCAGAACCGACCACCACATTCGCCGTTCATTGATGATTGGGGCATCGGTCAGATCGAGACAGAACCAGGCGTATGGTTCCCAGGCCTGCATCCGCTGGCTGAAGCAAGCACCTTGGAGGATATTGAGGCATATCCCTGGCCGGATATGGATGATCCCACCCGGGTGGCTCATGTTGGCAATGAGGCCGGAAGACTCGCTGAGGAAAATGAGTATGCGATCATCGCCACACCTTGGCTGCTGTTTCCCTTCGAGCGAGCAAATGCTTTGATGGGCATGGAAGGTTTCCTGCCCCAGCTGGTGATAAACCCTGAATTTGCTCAGGCATTATTGAGAAGAATCACCGATTTGTGCAAATCGCTCATGGGACATTTTCTTGATGAACTGGACGATAATGTGGACATCATCAAAATCGGGGACGATCTTGGCACCCAGGATTCGCTCTTGATATCACCAAAAATGTATCGCGAGTACCTCAAGCCGCTGCATGCTGAATTCATCTCATTTATCAAAGAGCGGACAGAAGCGAAAGTCTTCTTCCATACCGATGGAGATGTTTTCAATCTGGTTGAGGATTTCATTGAGATCGGAATTGATATTCTCAATCCCATCCAGACTTCGGCGGGAAAGATGGCAAATCTTGAGGAATTAAAGAAACGTTTTGGGAATCGAATGACCTTTTGCGGTGCGATTGACACGCAAGATCTTCTCCCTTATGGTAGTCCAGACCAGGTTCGCCAGGAAGTGGAGCGGGTGATTGCTGCTCTTGGGCCAGGTGGAGGTTACATGGTTGCCTCAGTACATACAATTATGGATGATGTTCCACCAGAAAATATTCTGGCGATGGTGGATGCGGTCGAGGAGTTCGGACAGTATCCATTGAGTAATTAGTTGATCTGATAAACTCGCGGGGCTGATAATATGCAGGGGAGAATCATCCATATTTTCCTGGCTACTTGCGCATTTTTGCTTCTCTCATCTTGCTCGGTCGAAAAAACACAGCAGGAAATCCCCGGACTGCCCGAACAACGAACAGCCCAAATCCCCCCCGGGTGGTTTCTAATGGGGGAGGACTCTGGCCGATTAACCAATCAGCCCCAACGACAGGTATATCTCGATGAGTATGAAATCCAGGTCAATGAAGTCACACGGGCAGATTTCGCCAGGTTCATAGAATCTACTGGCTACCAGGCGCCAGGCTGGATCCCAGGGTCATCAGAAGAGGATGATTTACCCGTGGTCGGTGTTCTCTGGGAAGATGCGGATGCCTACTGCCGCTGGTTGGGAATGCGTCTCCCAACGGAAGCCGAATGGGAAAAAGCTGCGCGGGGTACCGATGGGCGCCGTTTCCCGTGGGGGGATGAGTGGGATGTTCTAAAAGCGAATACGCAAGAAAGTAATTTGGCTAAACTGCTGCCCGTAGGCAGCTACCCGGGAGGGAGCAGCCCATATGGAATTTTGGATATGACGGGCAATGCAGCTGAGTGGGTCTCTGATTATTTTGATCCAAGTTATTACTCGTACGCCCCGGATCGCAATCCCATTGGACCGGAGAAAATCATGGACCGAGTTTTGCGTGGAGGCTCATTCGCAGGACCAGCGGAATTCGCAACCACATTCTTTCGAGATTCGTCTCATTCTGATCGACCTAATTACAGGGTTGGGTTCCGCTGTGCTAAATCGTTGGATTGATCTTATCTACAACATTGAATGCCACTCTCTCATTGCTATATTTCTTGATTATGGAATTGGGGTTTAATTGTCATTTCGAGGAGCTTGCGACGAGAAATCCCTTCCTAGCGTCGCTCGAAATGACATTAGGAGATATCTCATGAATATAATAATCACTTGTCAGTATCAATAAATCACCCCAAGGATTTCCTTGGGGTGATTGTGGTATATGGTTGAATTTTGGATTGTACTACCTTTGATCACTCTTTCTCATATGGTTTCCCATCTGCAGCTGGCATCTGGCCGCGTCCGACCACACCTGCCAAAACGATCATCGTGGCGATATACGGAACCATTAATAACACTTCCGATGGGATACCGACACCTAAAATGGCCAGCTTGGAGGCTAAGGAGTCGGTAAAACCGAACAGCAATCCAGCGCCAAATGAGCCAAACGGCGTCCAGTTGCCGAAGATCATCGCGGCCAGGCCGATGAATCCACGCCCGGCGGTCATAACCTCGTCGAAACGCCCTACCGAGCCCACGGTAAAGTAGCCGCCGCCAAATCCCGCCATCATACCACCTAAGATGACAGCCATATAGCGGGTTCTGAACACGTTGATCCCCAAAGTATCTGCAGCTTTGGGGTGCTCACCAACTGAGCGCATCCTCAATCCCCAGCGTGTATAGAACAAACCAACGTGGAGCACGATCAGGAAGAAAAACAGCGCGTAGACGAACAGGTTGTGTTCAAAAAATATTGGGCCGATGAACGGTATTTTCGACAATGCAGGGATATCCCAGGCCGGAAAAATACCAGGACTGTTTAATTCCTGGTATTTTTGCAGGAACTTAGCGGAGATGAAGGAGGTGATACCCACCGCGCCAATATTGATCACCGTTCCAGAGATGATCTGGTCGGCTTTGTATCTAATCGATAAGATCGCGTGACCTAAACCAAGCAACCCTCCAACAGCAACCGCGGCCAGTAGACCGATCCACATATTCGTCAGGCTGCCGACCAGGGTGCCCGTCATCGCCCCGGTCAACATCATGCCTTCGATGGCGATGTTGACCACCCCGGCTCTTTCACATAATACCCCCGATAAGGCTCCAATGGTAATGGGTACCGATCTGACGAGAGAACTGCGCAGCAGCCCTGCCATATTTAATGAACCACCTGACGCACCCCAGGCCAGGAAACTGAAGATAAATATGCCTGCCACCCAGGCCAGCACCAGGTTTGTGCGGCTGCCGAAACCACGCGCCAGCTGGGCGCCTCCCAGGATGGCACATACCAGGGCTAAAATGTTGAGAACCGGTGCCGTAGTAAATATCCAATCTGGGAGCTGGGTTTCGGATCCGCCAGGGGTCAGGCCGAAGGTGGTCTGCAAGCCAGGCTCGAGAGAACGAGAGAAGAAGAACCAGATTGAAAAAGCGATCAGCAGGAATAGGATGCCCATCACCCGCTGCCGGGTGGGAGAGACGTAATCAGCTGTTTTTTTAATGGTCATTTCAGAGGTAGCCATGTTAATCTCCTCCCCAACCGCGTGAAAATACTTCTCCCTTGTATATAGAAGGGGTTTTTAAGCGGTAAATCGTGCGGATTATCGCCGGGGCAGCGATGAATGCCAGGATAAAAGCCTGGATTACAGAGATGATATCGATCGGGATACCGGCTTGCAGCTGCATTTGGATCGCTCCACTGCGCAGGGCGCCAAACAATAATGCACCTAATACCACACCCAGAGGATGACTTTTCCCCAGTAAGGCGATTGCAATAGCATCAAAACCATAACCGGATGAAAAAGCCACTGCCAGGTTGTGATTTACTCCCAAGACCTCATTGGCGCCCGCCATTCCCGCTAAGGCACCTGACATGGACATCGCAAGCACAGTGACGACAACGATGTTCATACCAGAATAACGCGAGGCGCGCGGATTCATACCTACCGAGCGAAAATCAAAACCCCAGCGGGTCTTGAATAAGAACCAATACACCAGCCAGGCCATAACCAGGGCGATTAAAAAGCCTGCATGGAAACGGATTGGAGCACCAAAAAATGTCCATAATTGTGCACTTTCCTCGATGTTGGCGCTGATGGGGACAAAGGAGTTGGGAGCTTGTAATGGACCACGCAATAACCATTCGCTCAAGCGGAAGGCAATATAGTTCATCATGATCGTGTTGATCACCTCATGGGCGCCCGTTTTTGCCTTCAATATACCCGGCACAAATCCCCATAGGGCACCTCCCAACGCGCCAATCATAAACGCCAGCGGAACGTGAATGATGGGTGGTAAACCTTTGATATATATGCCGGCGGCGACCGCAAATATGGCTCCGATGAAAAGCTGACCTTCGGCACCGATGTTGAATAGCCCAGCCCGAAAGCCAAGCGCTAGCGCCAGCCCAGTGAAGATTAACGGCGTTGCCTGAACTAATGTTTCAAAGAAGGGGTTGAACGCCCGCCGAATCTCCTCGGCATCGCCGCTTTGTAATGCGGCGAACATGCGGGCAGGACTGCCTATGGCGCCTTCGAAAAGGGCAACATAAGTACTCCAGGCAGCCTCAAATCCTGTTCGGATCGCCAATAGTGGTGATTCTCCCCAGGCCGCGTAAACGTCTTCCGAGGTCAACGCGACCAATAAACCACCTAGGATCAGTGCGCTGACAATCGCCAGGATGGTTATTGTAAGAGGGCTGGCCGAGACCTCCTCAACGAAAACTGAGACAAAAGATCGGCGAACCTCTTCGGGTTGTTCTTGGGTTTGCTCTTCGGGTTGTTCTTGTGGCTGTTCTTCATGATCAGTCATAAGCAGAAACCTTTCCCTCATCAATGACCGGTACTTCCGGTTGAATGTCTACCTGGTCAGGGGCAACACCAGCCATTAACAATCCAACCTTCTCTTTAGTTGCCTCCTCAGCAGGTAGGGTTGCGATGAACTCACCCCGGTACATAACCGCTATCCTATCCGAAAGCTGCATGATCTCGTCTAATTCGGTTGAAACCAGGAGAACAGCAGTTCCTTCATCTCTTTTCTTAATTAACTGGCTGTGAATATACTCGATCGATCCCACATCCAAACCACGTGTCGGTTGAGCAGCGACCAGAAACTTGATCGGTCGGGAGAGTTCACGCGCTACGATTACTTTTTGTTGGTTGCCACCAGAGAGTGAACCCACTTCTGCCTCGGGACTCGGTGGTCGGATGTCGAAATTCTCAATTAATTCTACAGCGGTCTTTCTGATCTCGTCTTCTTGAAGCACAACCCCTTTGGTGTAGGGTTGAATATAATACGTGTTTAGCACAAGGTTGTCTTCGACGGGAAAGGTCAGGATTAACCCGTCTTGTTGGCGGTCTTCGGGGATGTGTGCGGTACCTAACTCGGTAATCTTGCGTGGCGAGGCTTTGGTGATGTCTTCGCCTGACACTTTAATCTCTCCTTCAACGCTTCTTCTCAGACCCGTCAAAGCTGCCACCAATTCAGTCTGACCATTTCCTTGAACACCTGCAATGCCCAGGATTTCTCCTGCGCGCACATCGAACGATACGCCATCAACCGTGACCTGGTCGCGATCGTCGATAACTTTAAGATCTTCGACTTCGAGAACTACCTCCCCCGGATCAGCATGTTCTTTGTCCACGGTTAAATCAACTTCGCGCCCAACCATCATCGTAGCCAGGATGTTGCGGTCACATTCGAAGGGTGTGGTCGTACCGACGATTTTCCCCCGGCGTAAAACCGTAATGCGGTCAGCGAATTCTAAAACCTCGCGCAGTTTATGAGTGATGAAAATGATCGATTTGCCTTGATCGATCAGCGATCGCATGATCTTGAATAACTCGTCAACCTCCTGGGGTGTGAGAACCGCGGTCGGCTCATCCATGATCAGGATGTCAGCCTCCCGGTACAGCAGCTTGATAATTTCCACGCGCTGCTGGACGCCAACAGGGATATCTTTGACATATATATCCGGATCAACTTCAAGATGGTATTGCTCTGAAATTTCGCGGATGCGCTCAGCCATTGTCTTGCGATCCAGGAAGCCAGCTGCGCGCAGCATCTCATCACCCAGCATGACATTTTCAGTGACGGTGAACACTGGCACTAACATAAAATGCTGGTGGACCATGCCAATACCCACGTCGATGGCGTCGCTGGGGGAATACATTTGTTTCTGCTCGCCGCGCACGAAAATTTCGCCGGCATCCGGCTGGTATAACCCGTATAAGATGTTCATCAAGGTTGTTTTTCCTGCTCCATGTTCCCCCAGCAGGGCGTGTACCTCACCTTGTTCTAACGTGAGGTCGATACTATCATTTGC
>CALBUI010000206.1 GCA_937968125.1 uncultured Anaerolineales bacterium
TCCGGGTGAGTGCCCAGATAGTAATATGGGTCCTCAATTTCTGAGGGAGGGCAGCTGCGCGGTCCACGCCAATTGCGTCCAATATCGCGCAGACAGCGAAGGATTCCTTGATTATGGGGATTATCGAAAATGGGATCGCGATCTTGCATCGGGATAATTTAATTTCCTCCGTGTTCATCCGTGCTCGTCCGTGTCCATTAAGGATTATTTTTAGTCACATCGATGAAAATGAATCCATCCCGGTGAACGATTTCGCCCAATGCGATCTGGATTGGTTGGCGAAACATCGGACCGGCGAACACAAAACTGTGGAACTCTCCGTTTTCGCCGCAGGGGTCAACCCCGGCAGGCAAATCATCCAGGAATTCTTGGTTGTATTCTCGACCGATAAACTCCTCTGGCAGCTGTTTCGGATCGACGCAGGTGATGACTGCCCTCATTCCGCTGGACACCATCTCTTGGGCCAATCGATCTGTGGGGATACCCCAGATAGGGAAGACCGGGGTGATGCCGGTGCCAGCCAATTTTTCCTCCCGGTAGCTGCGGATATCTTCTAAGAATAAATCTCCGAAGGCGAATTGTTCGATTTTTTCATCTTTGGCACCCTCAACAAAGTGAGCCATGATCTCAGCATACTGCTCATTGCTGCATGGATACGGGATTTCGATAACCTGGAGAGGAAGACCGAGGTGTTCCGCCTGCTGTTCCAAGAGCTCGAGCCGGACAGCGTGCATGGCGACCCGGTTGAATTTGCTATTCACCGTGCAGAATAATCCCCGTAGATCAATTTCCGGATCCGCCTGGAGCTGGTACAAGGTCCAGGCGCTGTCTTTGCCGCTGCTCCAGGATAATAAAGTTCTTCTTTTCAATTGGTACTCCAATCCTGCGGATTTGATAACGCTGAGGTGCAAATTCTATCATTTTAAGACGACAATGACGCGTAATGCCTTCCCAATCGATTAAGCTATCCGCGGTCCGAAAAGGAAGTTAACAAATAAGAAAATTGTTGAACCTAGGAGAAATTATTTCTCATCTTCATTTGTGAAGAGATCAGCCATGATTTCCCCCATTTTTTGGGTCAATTGACGTCCCTGGTACAAACGATCCGGATCTGCCCATCTGCTGTCCCTGAGCTGGTGGACCCAGTCTATTGGTGGCGGCATTTTATCAACCCACTCAGCTTGACCATCAAAGAATAAGTAAACGTCCCAGGCAACGTCACCCGATTTTGCCCCAAGTCCCACGGCGACCTCCAACCCACTGATTTTCTCCGGATCAAAGAACTGGGTCACCCGTGGATCATCGTTGAATAGCCTGGATGCATTTTCTACTTCCTCATGGGAATCTACAGCATACATCTTCAACCAGACGATCAGCAGGTTAATTTTTGCCTGGGGGTGTTGCTCAAGGAATACTATCTGCACCGCACGGGCGCCAACCTCAATTCAATTGGGTCAGGTTGGGGAGAGGATGGTCAAAAACTTGATGGTGCCCGGGGAAGCGTTGAACGCATCTTTTATCGGTTGAAAGGAATTATTCAGTTCAATCACGATTGACATACGTTCATTCTAACCTGATTTCTTCCCTAGAAATTGATAATCAAGGTGTGATTGCTAAGAAAGATATGCAAAGGATTTGAGGAATGCTCTCGACGTTGCTTGTTGAGACGACATGAAAAAAAAGCTTTCAGCAGAACGTGCTACTCCCCAGGCACCCACAGGATGAATGTCAGTTCATGGTCGCTGTATTGACCGGTAAACTCCCAGCAGCCCGGTGAGGGCAGTTCCACGCCGATCAACATCGCCCAGTGGAAGCTCGGGTGATAGCCGTTGGTGGCATCTGAAACCTGGTAGGTGGGCATATCCCCATCCAATCGTCTGGCAGTCACCACCAGTTCTGGGGTCTCATCTTCAGCGACGTCGAAACATTCACTCCACCACCAGAACTTCTCCCCAAGGGCTAGTTGACCCCAGCTGCCATCCTTCGGTAGGGCAGTCCAGAGACCTGGTTCACCATACCAGAACTGATCCTCAGAAGGCGGAACAGAGGGCCACGGTTCAGGAGGGATGAAGGCAGCCTTGGGCGGTAGAGTGATAGGACAGGTTGACAGCTGACCATCTGTAAAAGCAGTTTCATGCGTAGTGCTTGCAGCTGTCGCAGTATTACACCCTGCAGCCAACAATCCCACAGCAGAAAGCAGTATTAGTTGAAATTTCATTGAACCACCTCTCACGCTTTATATATATACACCGGGCGATAGAGAACGGTTCCCATAAACACTTAGATCAATTGTATGATTTATTACTGGAGACAGATATTGTGGAAATTGGTCATTTGGCTTGAATTTTATTAATACCTTTAGTTGATCACTTCCTCCAAAGACAAATCAACTTCCAGCCTTCCGGATTGGGTATAACTGTGAATCACTGGCGGGACTTGAGTCCCCTGCTCCGATACGTAAACCTCTCGAACTGATTGAAACTCAACCTCATCTGAGGTCAGCGAGGCGATATTATCCAATATTCCCAGTTCCGCTGCAGTGAGACTGTCGTCATCTCGGTCGATCAATCCCCAACCATCCCATGGCAGCAGCTCGACCTTGTTCAATGCCGCGATGTCCCGGATCAAATTGCCCCTGATGAACCATAGACCGTGCATGTCGAAGATGCCGTATTTTTTCGGATCCGACTCGCCATTTCGACAACTGAGCCAGGCATTGCCAGCGACGATGAACTGATCGCGAGGCACATCCAGTGGGTCAAATTGGATATCCAGTACCTGGCGTTGGTATTCATCTAGCTGGGCATCGACCATGATCCACTTGCTTTCCTCAGCCTGCCAGTATTCACAAACCCAATGGTCTTCATAATGACCGGGCAAAAAATAACGACCAAAACCACAGCGCGCTCTCGCCGGCACACCCTGGCTGCGCAGTATTGACGCCAGGAGGACGGAATAAGTACGGCAGTTGCCAATAAACCGTTTACTCAACTGGCGAGGCTCTAGAAGTGATCCCTGATCGATCTCCTGGATCTTCTCAAGGATGAACTCAACGTGACGGATGCTTGCCTCAACAGTTCTGGCTGCGGATAGGGTCTCGCCGTACCGCTTTGCCCAGTGCTGGTGGAGCAGCAAGCCTTGGATGATGGAACAGAGTTGAGAGATATCTGAGGGGAGTTGGTCAAATAATCCGGAATTTGTGCCGGGATTAGTAATAGCTCCTTGGGAGGCGTAGTAAGAAAGTTCACCTGGTGATTTGGTAATCATAGTTTGATTGTAATTGGATCAGATCGGTGTTTCAGTTTTACTTGGCTTAACTAAAGGGAATGTAATCGATCTCCATGAAATCGATGACCTCTGGAATCCAGCGAGTTTGAACATACTGAACGTGATCTGGATGAGCATTGTAAGCCTGGTAATCCTCTGGGGAATCAAATTCCATAGACAAGCCAAAATCGAAACTATTCTTTTCACTGATTTGACGAAGGCATTCGAAATTCTTGACGACAGGGATGTCAGCGAGCTTTTGTGAAACCTGAAGGAAATCAAGTTCAGATTCAGAACCTGTGGCGTGTTTGAGCTTAAAAACTACAGTGTGACGAATCATTTATTCTCCTATATTGTTTAACCCAAGCCTGGGCAGAAATGAATGTACAAAACTCGGTACACCGATTTATGCAAGCATCGAATTGTACCAGCATACAATTAGTTTGCTTCTATCAGACAGGAGCAAGGGAGCAAATTGAGTGCAAAGTATCTCCCAATTGTCGAATATTTATTTCTTAGCTTTACCTCAAAAGGAAAATGCTATCAGATATAAACCTCATTAGATGAGGTCTCGGTTTGATTGATAGATTGAACAACGCGATCTGTCAGGTAGCTGAGGCCAGACCGGATTGCGATTGATCTTGATTGATAATCAACCTTGAAAGAGTTAATCCGGTTACGACAGCATAAGCAAGAACAGCAACGAGGTATGCAATAATTGGGGATTGATTGATCAAATTTGTGACTAATACAAGCCCAGAACCCAAAGCAACGCCAATCGATGTGCTCAACAACCATATTGATGAATTAGAGAATTCACGACGTAATAACAGCCACTGTGGGATGGCGATAATCAGACCAATAAGTAGATATCCGGCAGTCAAAGCCAGTGGAGACTCATCATCAACAATTTGCCATAAGCCATCCGGAATTTCCCGCAAAATCAGCACTGCAACCAATAAAGCGACCGGCATGGCGAGGATCCATAAATTTGAAACAGGGAAGATCTTTCGCCAGGCTATCCACTGGACAATACTAAATGGGATCGAAATAATCAGCGTTGATCCGAGTAGACCAGATGCATACACAAACGCACTCACTTCAATTCCAGAACGACCCAAAGCTCGCCTCATGATGCCTCTCTTTAGTTGTATGTAAATGATCTGCGTGATAAAAATGCTCGCCCGCCTGATGTGTCGATAAACAATTCTACATTACCAGAATTCCATCATGCTCCTCGATTACAGCCTTTTCCTCTTACCGGCAATCATCTCAATGTTAGAATTAATTAAAATACCAACCCACTGGGAACAACATTAGAGATAGCACGACGCTCATAACATTCATCCACATCATCAAGGAGCGATACCAATGACAAAATTCCAGAGGTTCTCCGGGTCACATCCCATTCTTTTTTCCTTAATCCTGATCGTTGTCTGGTTCCTGGTTGGCGCGCTCGCCACAGGAGCAGCTGCGGTCGCCTTGCAGATCCCATTCACTGACTCTGGACCACAATCTATTGGTACTTTGTCTGGGACGCTAGCAATCCTGCTGATTACCTGGCGGTTTGGTTGGTTAAAATCTTCGGGTATCGGCTCGATTGGGAATATCAAAGTGTGGTTGATGGCATTATTGATGTTCAGCTACCTGATCGCAGCCTACTCCTTCGCCTTTTATGGTGATTTAGCGTTCGATTTCAGCAACCTGTTCTCCTCCGAGACTGCCCGATCAATCCTCTCCAGGCAGATCGTCGTAGGGACTGTTGAGGAAATCCTCTTTCGCGGGGTCGTGCTGTTTGCTCTCGTCAGGGTTTGGGGGAATACGAAGCGTGGCTTATTCTTTGCAGTATTGCTCTCAGCATTTCTCTTCGGAATTATCCATCTCCTGCAGGTATTTGCTGGCAAACCGCTTGGTGATGCCCTTATGACAGTCTTGGAAGGCACAGTTTCAGGGTTATGGTGGGGAGCTTGTGTGATCCTTTGGGGAACCATTTGGCCAGCAGTATTGCTGCACGCCGGATCAAATGCGTTCGTCATGATTAAGGGATTGAATCACCCGGGCCTTGCATTCTCCTACCCGGAGTACTTCCTGGCAATACTCTTCCAAATCCCCCTGGTGATCCTGGTTCTCTACTGGTTGTTGAAAACAGCGCCTCGGCCAGTAATTCCGGATATCCCCTGATTGGGCTAGGTGACTCGTCAAACCCGTGTGTTATTGCTTTCGAAGCGAGTAAACCAAGTTACTTGTTTTGAGGTGAGCTAACTCCCCAAGAATACCTTGCTACAGCATGTCCACTGTTGACAGAAAAGTGGGCGCGGGGGGACTCGAACCCTCGACCTCACGGATGTGAACCGTGCACTCTAACCAGCTGAGCTACGCGCCCAATTTTTTCACCCCCAGTCGGGGTTATTTTACTTCAGGCTGTGTCCCTTGCCAAGGGGGGTACTCCCTTGGCAACGCGAGGGGCGCAGATCATGGAACTGAGGCAGTCTGGCCTTAGTGGACACCTCTTTGAAAACTTGAATGACATTGTGTGAGTAAGCCACCGTACCAATCGTGGACACAAGGATCAGTCCATTTCAAACTTAAGATCCTCGCCGATCTGAAGGTGTGCAGTTAACGTCAGCCATATTTTTGTTGGTGAGCAGGATGGTCAGCAGTCCATACGGCCCTGCCACCCGC
>CALBUI010000207.1 GCA_937968125.1 uncultured Anaerolineales bacterium
CCATCAAGATCAGAAGGAAAGCAAAATTATGCGAAGTAAGATATCTGGTCTTTTCAAACTGATCTTCCGAAGATGCCTTATCCACCAATGAAGAATTTTGGGTTTCGATCTCAACTGATTTAGATCTAAGCAGACCCAGCAAATAGCTGAAAGTTAATCCAAGTATCAAGACCAGTGTCACCCAACCCAAACCAGATAATCGCCTGGAAATCGAGTCTGCCAATAATGCAGATGCTGATTCCCCGCCAAATGTGTTAAGAAAGATATTCCCAAGCAGAGGAATACTTGCGATTCCAATCCCAAATAATAATGAGATGAGCCATAAACCAAAGGTTAAACCTATCGCTAAAAGAAAACCTCGACCAGTCAGAAAATGATTCTTACTCTGTTTCCTGATGTAAATCAAGTATGCAAATATGGGCAATAAAAGGGCTCCAAACATGATCCAAAGATGTGCCCCACGGGTTGAGAACACCAGATTCGGTAAGATTCCTCCAGCTTGTGAAGAGAATCCGAGGTAGAACGGCAGATAAAGGATGATTCCTGTAATACCAAGAGGGAAAGCAATAATGACGAAATTTTTGAGCAGCGAAATTAATGAAGATTTACCATCCTCCTCGGCTTGGCTGTCTGTATTCTCCTCATCTTGGTCAACTTTTTGTGGTTTTTCATTTACTTTAGCGGCAACTTGCCAAGCCATATATGCGAGACTGAATAAGAATACATACATAGGAAAATCCCACGTATTAAGAAAAGCCAATCCCCCGATGACCAGTGCACTCAACCAAAAGAACCTGGTATCGATTTTCAATCTCAATCCTAGCCAACGCATTTTTCCTCTCGCTCCGCCCAGATAAAGGTTTAAGCACAATCCAACCGCAAGCAGCGCGAATGGCATCACCAATACATGCGGGTGGAGGTCTCCCAACAAGTAAGAGAAGAATGGGAATTCATCAATCACTTCTCGCCAGTTCCCAGCCAGATCGTAATCCTGGACCACCCGAGATGCACGCCACCACCACAAAAACCTGGAGGGCATCCATGAAAATGGCTGGGTTGGGGGCAGGCTCAGCTCCTTCAAATCCAACCACGACCAGAATGTTGAACTTAATTGCCCGCCCTCCCCTCGCAGCCAGAACAATCCACGCGCGTGGAGGACCTCTAAGAATCCCTCCAGGTTGCTGACAATGAGGATGAATACCGGACCAAGAAGAGATAAAAGCAGGTTGTTCGACCTGTTGGAATCTCCGTTTGTTGAGCTTCTTGAACGAATTGACCCCAGCAATGAATAAATTAAGCCATATGCCGCAATGGCACTTAATGCAAAGGTTTGTGAAATTGCCATATTGAAGGCTACGCTGCCAACCGTCCCAGTTAATTTAGCGATCATGGCTGTCATCACGTAGCCAAAGTAATAATATGAAATTGCGTAACCTGACAACCAGGGATCATGGGGTGGAAATTCTGGGGAGCTGAGTATGGCATTGATGAATGCCAGCTCCATCGGTTTTTCTGTCCCTAATATCTCTGGATTTGCAGCCCTCACTACTGTCCATCCTGCAAAAGCAAGTAAGAAAATCAACTCAACACTGATTACTAGAGACAGGTTTTCCTTCAACCAGGTGAGCAGTTCTTGAAACTTAATACCTCGTAATGCCCAATAACTTAAGCCAATTAATACAAGTATGCCGAGCAGTAAACTTCCGACATCATTTCTGATCACTCCAAGTGAAGCTAACAACCAGAAAACATATCCCCAAATCAGCAATCCCAGAATCCGGCTGATTGCATATCCACGATCGGAGAGTGCGGGTAATAATCGGTATGTAATGGGAAAAGACAGTATTCCGATTATCGTGATGAGGATATACCAAACGATGAAAGTCACCATCTAATTGCTACCTGAAAAATGCATTTCTCTTTTGACCCGGTAGATAACTGTATCCTGGTTGCGATAAACTTCATCCCAAAGTTCGCCGTCGAATGCTTCAAACTTGTCCAGGCCAATTCCTGGATAAAGTGCATGCTCGAGTTGACCAAGGACGATATACTCGACACCAAACCGGTCTAAAATGGATTTGGCCCGCTCCTGGTCCGTGGTCAGATAAAATTCATTTACCTCCGTGATCCTCTCCTGGATTAAATCTTCTGAGGCGGAGGCACGTTGCTGGCGCTGGTGCCAGTTCCATCCGATGACATTAGGCAGACCAGTATAAATAGTATTACGTGTCCCCCAATGATACTCCACCATGTTGCCTTCAATTATCACGGGAGAGTTTTTAACATTCTCCTGCAGCCAGCGAATGGCATGGTAATCCTGGCTTAAATCCATGTTCTTGCCTAAATCATCATACTGAGCGTATTCCATGAATGCCATCCCATCTAAGGTGGCAGGCACACCTGTTACCATCCGATCGTTGATCTTTGCAGTACTACCTAATAAGGGATACAACGCAGCAGATGATACCAGCAAGATGACTATAATTTGCCAGAAAGATTTCCAGGAGTTGGACCATCTTTTTAAGGAGGATAGAGTCCAGCCGAAACCAGCTGCAGCGCTGAGTGCCAGCAATGTCCACACCTGTAAGTAAAATTTAAATACCGTATTCATCCGTCCAATATCACCCACCAACACAATGATTTCCACCATTAAGGTGAGGGATAATCCCGCCGCGATCATGATCAAAACGGCTCTTTTGGCATCGGAGAGATTTGGTTGGAAGACCAGTAAACCAACCCAAATTACCAGTGGTATTACGAACCAGGCGATTGACACCCCCACCAACTGCAGGACAACAATCCAGGCGATAATTAGGACTCCACAAACAATTAAGATGCCGCGATATGGAGTCAGCTTTCTGAGTTTGGATAGCGGTGTGTTTGCCATCCACTCGTGTGTCTCCCACGCCAACCAGGAAATTATCACAAAGAGGAAAACTCCCCAATGGGTCAGGTAAGACCAGAAGGGGGTATGGGATCCATTCCAGAGCTGGATGTTTGTATACCCTTGAACGTACCAATTTGCGTAAGGCTGGTAAAGGAGAAAAGCTAATCCCCCCAATGCCAGTATCGATCCAACCGCGATCCCAATCCATTTAAAAGTCGTCGATAATTGACTGGATTTGTCCTTAATATTTCGTTCTGGATGGAAGTATTTAAATATCGCATACCCGACGGCGATGAGACCTAAGACCAGGTAAATCGGAAAATCCCAGGTGTTCGTCGGACGCAGAACGCCAATCGACAATCCACCAACCAATAAACTTGTCACTATCAACAGGATTCGATTTTGGTAAGTATCTTCTGGGTTGTGGCTCCATCCTCGCGCAAATACGATTGATAAACCCCAGGATAAAGCCAGCAAGGTTAGTGGAAGGGCGAATAAATGCGCATGCGGGTCGCCGTAAAGTACAGTAAAAAATGGGAACTCAGTGATTGGTTCCACATCATTTGGAGCAGGGATCGTCCGGCTGGGGAGCCAATACCAATCCGCGATCCCGTAAGGCATTGATGATCCGGTGAGAGTCATGATTGCCCCTTGCACCGCCCAAATAATGCGGCTGATAATGTTTGCTCCTTCAATGTTCCCCCCTGGGGCAGCAAGCCTTTGGTAACCCTGGTAGATCATCCGTAAAGTGCCTAGATTTCCAATTACCGCGACTGCCACTGCCGCAGCAATACCAGAGAAAAATGGCAAAGACTTAAATATGGATTTTGTTTGCCGAATTGCCGTTTGCCCAAAACTGACCAGATTCCAGCCAATCGAGAAAGCCCCCATTGCGATCATGCTGAACAAAGTCGGAATGATCAGGTTATAAGCAACGGATGGCACGATTCCGAGCCATTTGACCAAAACACCTACATATACGAATCCGTAATAATAGTAATTAATGTAACCCCCTGCGAACCAGGGATCGTAAGGTGGAAAGGTTGTGCTTTTGAGTACCGCGTTGAGGTATGAGAAATCCATTGGCCTCTCCCCACCCTTCCAGGGATGCCAGAGATCGGGATTACCCAACCTGATCAGTAGATCAAAGACAAAAAACGCCAGGAAGAGACCTTCTATGACCAAAAAATAATTGCGCTTTTCTTGCCATTCCTTACCGAGATCTGCCCGTTGGAAGAAGAAAAAAATTCCTCCCACTAACAACAAAGCAATTATCATCAACGTTATGGTCGGGCTTGTAAAAGGAATTTTCGCTGAACCACCTACCCAAACCAGGTACGAAAGGAATAACAATCCCGCTATCCTGGATAGGGGGTAGCCGCGGTCTGCTAAACCGGGCAAGGCAAATCGCAGGATTGGGTAAACGATAATCCCTAATAAAGCTACGACCAAATACCAGACGATGGTTGTCACGATGGGTGATCGATTGATCAAGGATTCAATAACAAAGAGTTCAGACCAGGTACCGCCCCCAAACTGACTCGCCAACCTATCAAGCGGGAGCATCATGTTGCTTGGTAATTCACTGGCCCTCTTCGGAGTGAGATGAATGACCTTGGTTAGATCTACCGACCCAAGAATTTGGCGAACTCTCTCAGGATCGTAATCTGACCCTTTTTGAAAGACTAACACTTTTGGATGATCATAAACTGTGAAAGCTTCTTCTGAAGATTGATCATTCACCCCTATTGTTCCAAATCCTGGATCTGATTGAAACACAGCAACCAATTCAAATCCCAGATCGCCTTGGAAATCCCCAACCCTGGCGACATTGTAGCAGCTCTCAATGCTCAACTCAGGAGGGCATCCCAATAAATGACGATAATATTCGCTCGTCATGGGGAATCGCTCGGGGATACGGGGAAGGGAGCCCCACTGTCGACTGGAGCTGATTAATAAATATTCAGTGTGATCCAGGATGTCATAGAACCGGGAGAGCTTGTTCGGATTGTCATCCTCGTACATATCGAAGTTCAATCCTGGTTCGTATATGCCAGCAAAACCGTCATAACCATCAAGTCGCACTGGCAAGCCATCGTCCCAAGCGCCTTCATTTGCCAGGGGAGCTCCCCGCAAAATCACTCCCCCTTCGTTCCCAGCCAACGAGG
>CALBUI010000208.1 GCA_937968125.1 uncultured Anaerolineales bacterium
TGCCGTTTCCGGTGGCTTTGACGGCAGCTCGGAAGACACAATCACCAATCCTGGGGAGCTTATATTGTGGGATCTTGATCAAGGTCAGGAAATCAGACGTTTTTCTGGCCATCCGAGCGGTGTACAGGAGGCAGTTTTCACTCCGGACGGGCAGCAAATTCTTGCCTCTTCAGGCTTTTTTGTAGATTTCCAAAATGAATTCAGCCTGATCTTATGGGATGTAAAGGATGGAGAGATGATCCAAAATTTTCCAGTGGAAAACGATCATTACGCGCTGGCTATCAGCCCTGACGGGAAATCAGCCATATCGGGCTCAAACTTTGGAGATATTTATCGCTGGGATTTGGAATCTCAAGAGCAAACCGGCATCTTGCAAGGGCATGATGGCATGGTGCGCAGCCTGGCCTACACCTCCGATGGCAGCCGGATCATTTCAATTGATTCTAACGGCAATTTGATCCTGTGGGATGCAGTAAGTGGCGAGATCCTGATGCGGGCAAAAATCCACCATGCGGGAGGAGAAGGCTGGTCGGTAAGCCGCATCCCGATGGTTCAAGTCGCTGTGGGTCCAATGAACCGCCTGGCAGTAACCAGTGCGGAAGACAGAACCCTGGTCATCTGGGATTTATCCGACCCAGCTGAGCTGCGCAGGTTGGTCGGGCACCAGGCACCCGTAGCGGGTGTTGCCTTGACGCCAGATGGCAAATATGCCCTGACCGGATCGGGGAGCTTAGATATCGGCGGGGAGCCCGCACAAGATAACAGCCTGCGTTTATGGGATGTGGAAACCGGGGAGCTCCTTCAGGTACTTGAAGGACATACAAATTCGGTTGTCATGGTTGATATCACCCAGGATGGACGCAGAGCTTTATCCGGCTCCGGGGATGGGACCATGCGTTGGTGGGATCTGGAAAATGGTTTAGAACTGCAAAGGTTTGATGCTCATTCCGGTGGGGTATTTGCCATCGCATTCAGCCCAAATGAGAAAGCTGCTCTTTCTGGATCGATGTCATCTTCTACTTTTCCCGATGACGGCATCCGCCTTTGGGATTTAGAAACAGGAGAGATGCTCAACGAGTGGGTCGGACGGGCAAATTCCACCTCCGTCATATTCAACCCGGATGAATCAACTGCATTTGCATCCTCCGGTGGGTTGCAATTGCTTGACATTGAGACAGGAGAGATTATAGATACCTACACTGATGAATGCTGCACTGGGTTGGCGATTACATCGGATAGGAAAATGGCCTACATCGTTGATAATCATGACACTGTAGTAAGATCGATAGACCTAGAAACCAAGCAAATTATCCAAGAGTTTGGCCCCCACGGCGGTGTTCGAACACGGATTGCACTCAGCGGTGATGACCAGGTGCTGCTTTCAAGTGGTATGAATGGAAACCTTTACCTATGGGATGTGGACACAGGAGAAGTTATTCGCGAATTCAATGCAAACTTTCTCATTTTGGATATTGATATGAATGCGGATGGCACCATCGGAATCTCACCAGGTCCTAATAATTCCGCGATCTTATGGCGTTTGGATTTGCCAAGCAATGTGACAGAGCTGCGTAAATGGATCGCCGAGAATCGTTATGTGCGGGATCTGAGCTGCGAGGAGCGATTGACTTACAGCATTGAGCCGCTGTGTGAATAGGAAATTCATCCCATCACATGAGTTCACCAACCAAGATACGGGCTGGCCAGGATCGTCGGGATGCTGGCGGTCGGAGAACCAAGCCAGCCCACATTGCGAGCAGGTTGGCTTAATAAGATGAATTTGTGCTCAACGACATGAATTGGATTGATGTGATATAGCCCAACTCGGTAAGCTCGGTGCAGTGCCTGCCCAGATAGGTATTTGAGTGGGGCTTTTGTGGACGCCAGATCAACTTGCCAAAACGGGCACAAGGCCCCCTCCTATGGCGGGGCAGGCTCTAAAAAACACATTAATTATTTATTGGACTTGGCTTCGTTTAAGCTCGCAAGCGCTTGTTCTCGGGATCATAAGCTGCTTCTCCCAGCACCTTCGCCTGGCGACGGGTGCTCAAGATCTCAATATCGAAAGTGGTTCCCGGGAGGGCATATTCAGGGTGAACGAAGACAAAAGCCAGGCTTTTCTCCACCCGGTACCCATAGGAACCCGAAGAGGTCACCCCAATGACTTTATCACCATCATAAGCCGGCTCTCCACCGCGCACGTCTGCATCTTCAGCCTCTACTTCGACGTAGGCGATCTTCCAGTTGAGCTGCTCCTTCTGGCGCTTCAGCAGCGCCTCCCGCCCGACAAAATCTCCTTTATCAAAATTCACAAAACGCTCCATACCTGCCTCGATCATGGTGATCTCGTTGATCAATTCCACTCCCCAGGCATAGTAAGCCTTCTCCTTGCCCAGGCTGCTCAGTGCATACATACCAAAGTCGGCGATCTCGAATTCCTCCCCCGCTGCCCAGACTGCATCGTAGACATTTACCAGCTGGTCGATGGGCACATGCAGCTCCCAACCTAACTCACCCACATAATTGATCCTCAGGGCACGCAATATTACACCCGCTACCTCGATCTCCTTTCCTGTTAGCCAGGGGAAATGCTCGCTGCTCAGGTCAGCAGAGGTGATTTTGGAGAGTAAATCGCGAGTACGAGGTCCGGCTAGGACCAAAGTGCCCCACTCATCGGTAATATTTTTTATTTCGACCTGCTCGTTGTGGCGTTTGTTCTGCATAAGCTGATCGGAATTACGTATATTTGCCGCGGCGGCCGAAAGCAGGTAAAAATGCTCGTCATCCAGGCGGGTAATCGTGTACTCGCTCTCGATACGGCCCGTCTCCGTCAATCCGTGGGCGAGGACGATGCCGCCCACCCGGGGTGAGACGCGGTTGGCGCAAACCCGGTTGAGAAATGCTTCCGCGTCAGGTCCGGTTACATCATGTTTTGTGAAGCTGGAAAGGTCCAGGATACCCACTCGTTCCTGGACGGCCTGACATTCCTCGGCCACCACCTCAAAAATATTATTGCGGCGATAACTTAATCCCTCCACCCGCCCGTCCGGAGAAAACCACTTTGGGCGCTCCCAGCCGAATCCCTCTGCAAACTGTCCACCTTTGTCGACCAGTTTTTCATGCAAGGGGCTGGTGCGCTTGGGTCGTCCAGCAGGACGCTCTTCTCCCGGCAGGCGGAGCACGTACATATAGTTGTAATCCTGGTGCGCCTTCGCGCGGGCGTAATCTTGATCGGCGAAGGATCCAAACCGGCGGGGATCTACGCCCAACATGTTGATCTCAGCCGCGCCGTGCATGATCCATTGGGCCAAATATTTTCCAGCGCCGGCACCCTGGGCAATGCCAATACTGGCGCCACAGCTGAGCCAAAAATTTTGCAACCCTGGCGCGGGTCCGACCAGGGGATTGTGGTCCGGTGAATGGGGGCTGGCGCCATTGACCACCCGCAGGATGCCAGCCTCTTCAAGAACCGGCATGCGCTCCATAGCGCGCTCCAACCCGGGCATGATCGGGTCAAATTCCGGTGCGAACAGTTCGTTTTCAGCTTCCCAATCCTGCCCGGTACCAGGCCAGGCCTCCCGGGTGTTGCTGCGCTCATAAATCCCGATCAAGCCAGAATGCTGCTCCTGGCGAAGGTAAGCATTCGCATACGGGTCACGTACGACGGGCAGCTCACCTTCAAGTACGATGAACTCTTCAACGGGCTCGGTGACCACATACTGGTGTTTCATATTAGTAATTGGAAGATCAAGTCCAACCCAATCGCCGATGCGGGCGGCGTAACAACCACCAGCATTGACGACATGTTCACAAATGATATTGCCTTGCTCAGTATTAACTTCCCATTCTCCATTAGGTAATAAATTGATGTCCGTCACCCGGTTGTTGCGTACGATCGTGGCGCCATAATTCTGCGCGCCTTTCGCCATGGCAATGCAGCAGCCAGCCGGGTCGACGTGCCCATCGTCGATCGTCCAGGCGCCAGCCAGCACACCTTCTGTGGTGACAAAGGGGTTGATGCGCCTAATCTCTTCGGGGCTGATGATCTGCATGCGGAAGCCAATATTGGCTGCGACGCCTTCAACCAGGCGAAAATAGTCCAGTTCCGCCTCGGTAGTGGCAAAGCGGATCCCTCCACAACCATGCCAGCCGGTAGGCTGGCCGGTCAATTCTTCCAACTGCGGGTAGAGGGTGTTGCTGTAGTGATGGATCTTGGCTATGTTGTAATCAGCTGTGAAGCTGGGGCATTGCCCGGCCGCGTGCCAGGTTGATCCGGAGGACAATTCACCCTTTTCAATCAGCACACAGTCGTCCCAGCCGTCTTTGGCTAAATGGTAAAGCAAGCCAACCCCCATCATGCCGCCCCCGATGATAACCACACGGGCGTGTGATTTCATGTGCTGCCCTCCTTGGAATTTACTAATTTGATGTGATGAAAATCAATTGGCTACCCGACAATTTTACTCATAGTGTCAACGCTAGCTATGGAGGAGATTGCCCCGGTCGTCCCCCGGTCAGTGCCTTTCTAGGACAGGCTTTGTGCCTCATGGACGTGTAGTTGGTTGTCACTGCGAGCTTGCAAAGCAGTCTCCTCGTGGCTATGGAGGGGATAGCTTCGTTCCTCGCAATGACAGCTGGTTGGGTTGTCACTGGACTCCTTCGTAATGACATTTTTAAACTGTCAGGCAACTATGATCTCGTTATCCTTTTAGGATTTCACGGGCAGCATTTTTACCATTGATGCCGGTAATCCCACCCCCGGGATGGGTGGCCGCACTGCAAAGATATAGATTTTTGATCGGGGCGCGGTATTGTCCATAGCCAGGTATGGGCCGCATCCACATGAATTGGTCCAGGGTCATCTCGCCGTGGGTTAAATTTCCTTCTGGTAAATCATAATCACGTTCTAAATCTAACGGTGTAATCACCTTCTGATGTTTGACGAGTTTTTCGAAGCCAGGGGCATATTCGGTGATCTTGTTTGTGACCAGTCTGGCGAGGTCATCCCTGGTTGAATCCCATTTGCCATCCTGTAAATGATAAGGCATAAACTTCACCGTCACCGACATGAGCTGGGCGCCATCTGAACTGAGAGAAGGGTCGCTCAGTGTTGGAATAAATATGTCAAGATAGGGATCTTCTGAATAACGACCATATTTGACCGGATCATAGGCTTGTTGAAGATAAGTGATGGTGGGCGAAATCTGCAGGTGCCCGGAGATGAGTTTTTGGGCCTCACCATTTACCGCCCGGAAACCCGGTAGTTCTGTTAACACGTAATGAACTCGTGCAGTCGTTCCCCGGTATTTAATATTTTCTAAATGCCTGACAAATGTTTGATCTAAGTAATAGGGATCGACTAATTTCATAAAGGTGGTATGCAGGTCAGTCGCCGAGACAACCGCCTTTGCCGAATATTGATCGCCGCTGCTGAGCTCAACACCAGAGGCAATCCCATTGGATACCAATATTTTGTCGATGGGGGAATTCGACCTTAGCTCTACACCAAGCTTCTTGGCCGCATTAACAAGCGCCTCGCTGAGCGCTCCCATCCCGCCCACTATGTTGCCGCTTGATCGGAAGAAGCCATTATTGCTGCCAGCCCAATTGAATAAGAAGTTGTAGCCGGTGCCTGCCTCTTGAGGTCCCAAAGAAGTATTGAGCAAGGCAGAGGCGGCGATGGCCCCTTTTACAATCTCCGATTCAAACCATTCATTGAGCAAATCCGCAACTGGCATCGGCATCACGCGCAGTACCTCGGCAAAATCCACCCGCCCGATCTTTCTAACCGGCTTTATCAGTGGTCGCAAATTCAACAAATTCTCCCAACCGATTTCAGGTAAGTCTGGGGGTGTCATGTGCATGATGCCCGCCACCACCGCGCTTATTTTGCCCAGCAGCTCTACGAATTTGGGATAAGCTCTGGCATCCTCAGCCGAGAATTTCGCAATTTCCTCAACAGTCGCGCTGACATCTTGTGTGATCAGCAAATTCTGACCACTGGGCTGCAGTGAATAGACTATTGTGTCTACTGGGACTATTTCTAATCCATGCTGATGCAGCTTTAAATCCGAAGCAACAGCAGGGGCAAAATATCCAGCCCCATCCACCAGGGAGGAAAATTTGCTACCGGGAAAGAACTCCTCAGTAACAGCGATGCCGCCCAAAGCATCTTTCTTCTCCAACAAGAGCACCTTTCGGCCGGCCTTGGCGAGGTAAGCCGCTGCCACCAGGCCATTCACCCCACCACCGATGACGATCACATCATTATTGCCTTTTAGTTCTTGAGCCACGTTGTTTTCTCCCTTGATTTATGCCCCGTCTTTCAGGATTCTCAGGGCTGCCAATCTCCCCGGTCCGCCGGTGATGCCGCCGCCTGGATGAGTTCCTGAGCCGCATTGGTAGTAATTCCTGATTGGTGTCTTGTAGTCCGCCCACCCGATCGCCGGTCTGAAGAAAAACAGCTGGTCCAGGGTGAGCTCGCCGCCAAAAATATTGCCCTGCGTAAGACCGATCGAGTCCTCAATATCCCAGGGAGTTAACACCTGTTGATGCAAGATCAAATCTTTAATATTAGGGCAGAATTCAGCCAGTGTATCCAAGACCGCATTTCCGAATGCCTCCCGCTGCTGGTCCCGATCGCCATATTTGGGCATATTGTAGGAGGCCCACTGTACGAAAATTGACATGACGTGCTTTCCGGGAGGAGCCATGGATGGATCAACCGCGGTTGGAATTACGCATTCTAAAAATGGTCTTTTGGAAAAATCGTCATATTTGGCATCATCATAGGCCTGTTCCATGAAATCCGTGCTGGGGCAGATATAAATGCCGCCCTGCATCAGGGATTTATCCTTCATGGCAGGAAAATCTGGCAGGGCATCCAGGGATAGGTTGACCTTGCCCGAGGAACCACGGAACTTAAAGTTATCAATCGATTCAACCAGCTCTGTTGGCAAATCTTTTTCGTCCACCAATTTGCGGAAGGTGACATACGGGTCTGCGCCAGATACAACTATATCGGCATAAAGCTCATCTCCATTTTCCAGGGCTACACCGATGGCTCTACCATTTTTGACAATAACCTGTTTGACCGGGGCGTTTACTCGAATTTCCGATCCGTAACTCCTGGCAGCACTGGCAATGGCTTCACTCACCCCCCCTGTACCCCCTTTCTGCGAAGCCCAGGCGCTGTAGGCACCATCCAGTTCACCCATGTAATGGTGCAGCAAGACATAAGCTGTCCCTGGAGATTTGATTCCCAACATGGTCCCGATGATGCCATTAAGCGATATGGATGAGATCAACACATCGCTCTCAAACCATTCGGATAGGAAATCATAGACGCTCATAGTCATGATCTTGGTGAACCAGTGGAACTTCTCTTTACCTAAAGATTGGAGATGCTTTCGGAAGCGATTCAGAGTTTGGGTACCCGATAGACCCGGATTGGTGAGATTGGGTGGGGTATAACCCAGGATCGGTTTAACCGCAAAAGCGATTTCATAAAGCATGTTGTCGAACTCATCATGAACATCTGCGTCGCGTAGTGAGTGCCGGCGAATTTCATCCAGGCTGCGGGCGTGGTCCGGATACCTGGCCAGGTAATCTCCATTTTCCATGGGAATGAAGCCGCTGTCAGTGGGCAATAAATGTAATCCGTGTTTATACAGCTCCAGCTCTTGAATGACTTCGGGGCGCAGCAAACTCACCACGTAAGAACACACTGTATAGATAAAGCCAGGGTAAATCTCTTCGGAGACCGCGGCCCCTCCCACCAGATACCTTCTTTCCAAAACCAACACCTTCTTTCCTGCTTTAGCGAGATAAGCAGCCGTGGTCAGGCCGTTATGCCCGCCCCCAACAACGATTACATCAAAATCCTTGTTCATTTAAGCTCCTCACTGACCTGTTTGGCTGCTCTCAGACCACTCTCGATGGCGCCTTCCATCGTAGCTGATTGATAAGCGGTATGCTCTCCAGCAAAAAAAACGCTACCCACTGAGTTGGTCAAAAATGGAATTTGATCTGTGGCCTGGTTACTGAAGGCAGAATAGGAGCCACGCGACCATTTGTCGCCCGACCAATCGACCATGACCGGATCACCTTCAAATTCCAAATCCGGATTGGCTGATTTCAATTTCTGGAACCATACCGCGGGATCGTTTGAATTTGTGTCTAACTTATTTAGAGCTTCGACGGAGCCGGAAAACGCAGTGATGACCTTCCTGACGTTCCCATCACCACCATTACCTGTCCAACACCAGAAGGGCGTTTCGACATCATGGTACGCTCTCAGAGTCGGCCTCCCCCTGGTGGCGACGGTGATTTTCGCGGCCGTCCCCATCGCTATTGAAGCAATCGCATTTTTAATCGGGAGGGGCAGTGGGGGCTGAAACTCAAATTCCGCCACGACCTTAACTGGTACTGCAATCACTAGCCCATCAAACTCAAGTTGGAACGGACCATCGACTGAGTTTCCACTGATTGTGACACCTTGTTTCGAATAACCCACCTGGCTGACTTCATGACCCAGGCGGATATCTTCCAGCGAGTCGGCAATGGTTTGGGCAATTGACATGTTGCCGGATGTGACCCGGAAATAGCTGCCATCAATATTAATAGATTTCTGTTGATTGGGGGTATAAACTTCCATCATGCGCAGGGCGACCTGATGGAGGTCTAAACCATAAGAAATTTGCAGCCGGGAGAAGAAATATTTTCTTTGTGGTGGACTCAAGGGTAGCTGGTTGATGAAATCGCGGATAGTTCCTGAGGTGATGGCTTCTTCAGGCATACCAGCCAGGGTTTTTGCAGAAAGGTCGATGGCAACTGCCTGTTCGGCGAAAGGTACGGGCGCACCTGCAATTACCTTTCGTCGTAAAAAATTCACCCCGACTTCGGTTTTTGAGAGCCCCAAGCGGTCAAGCATGCTTAAGACTTTCCCATCTTTTACATTTATCCACTCACCACCAAGTTCAGCAATTTCACCATTAGCTAACGTTGTTGACCAGACTCGGCCACCGACACGGTGGCGAGCTTCAAGAACAGTGATTTTATATTCCCGCTCGTCCAATTCAAGTGCGGCCGTCAACCCGGCAAAACCCGCGCCGACGATGACGATATGCTTTTTCATCCTCAAATTCTCCTAGCTCATCTTTCGCGAGGGGTTGAAAAATGGCATTTTAACGATTTTAGCTTTGGCGTTATGGCGCTCGGCATCTACAGTAACCTCCATCTCGATTTGATTCCCCAATTTGGCATATTGGGGTTTTATCCGCGCGATGGCGATATATTTCTTTAACATCGGGGACCAGGTCCCGCTGGTTGCTTTCCCAATCAGTTTTCCCTGGGAATAAACCGGAACCGCCTCGCCCCATGATCGGTAGGGGAGAGAAAGCGGCATACCATATTTGGCGTATATGGATTCAAGCGACTTTAAATCTACTTCTAATCCGACCGTATTCCATTTAAGACCCACCTTTTTATCTTTGATCAGGGCTTTTTGTCCGACAAAATAATCTTTGCCTAACTTTACCGCCCAACTTAAGCCCAACTCTAAGGGTGTCGATTTTTCGTGTTCGTACATCACCTTTGTCGAGGAGTTGAAGTCGACTTTCGCCAACAGCAAGCCGGCTTCGATGCGGGCGATGTCCAAGGCATAGTCGCCAAATGGACGGATGCGATAATCCTGGCCAACCTCAAAAATCGCATCCCAAAGGGCGACGGCTTTGTCAGGTTCGACCCACAGCTCGTATCCCATGTCGCCGGTAAAGCCTGTGCGGGAAAGGGTAATGGGGATACCGGCCAATTCAATGTCCATCAGGCTGAAATATTTCAAGCCATTCACATCCGCTTTAGTAAGTCTCTTTAAAACTTCCCGTGAATACGGTCCCTGAAAAGCCATGATGGCGTAGGCTTCGGTGATGTCTTCAATGGACACATCCAGGTTGATGGCGTTGTCTTCCAGCCAAAATAAAGTTGGTTCGGCCGTGGTCATGCGGAACGAGTTATCGTCTACCCAAGCCACAATCCCATCATCGATAATTTTGCCCTTATCATCACACCAGGGTGAGTACATGCTTTTCCCCACTGCGTAGCGGGTGACATCCTGGGTGATAACCCGATTGATCAACTTCAAGGCATCCCGGCCCTGGATTTGGTATTTGTACAGCGGGGAGGTATCAAATACGCCGCAGGAGGTGCGGATGGCGAGATATTCATGAGTGGGGTTCAGATCATATACATTGGCAGAGAGCCATCCGGACCACTCATTCCAATCGTAGCTGTCCAGCAGTTCAGAGGTTCTTGGGTGGAAAGGAGTCGGTTTCATAACAAGGTTCTCCGGTATAAAAAATGGCTAAAAGACCAATCAATTTGGTTTATTTATGATCCTAAAAAGCACGCCTGGCAGTAATAAGTATTTCACCAGCAATTTTGGTACAGCGAAAATATTGTCCCAGCGAGATCTTTCAGGAATGGATAAATGGTGTTGACCCGAACAAAAATTATTCACCTAACGGGTATAGAGACGCCTCGCCGAGGCGTCTCTACAAGGATCAATTCAATCACCAAACCTGGTTTTATATTCTGCATATCGCAGGGCTTCATCAATCGCTTGATCCATTGTATAAGAGCGCCCACTCTGCCAGGCAGCGGATAACTCGTCTGGCTCAATCAAGGACTTGAAATTTGACAAGGCGGCTTCATATTCCATGCGCTCGTAGGGCATCATGTCAGCCTGGATGCGCTCGCGTAACGCCTCAGCTGCGCCGAATAAGCGACCTGCCCGGACACGCTGACCTTTTTGCACCGCGATCATGGCGAAGCATTCCAGTAGATTGGCAACAGCTGGATCCATACCCAATTCTTGATATGAGGTAATTATGTTGGAATAAATGTTAAGTGCGGCATCCAGGTTGCCGCTTTGACGCTCAATATGGCCTCGTTCGGCTTGGTACATATTGATCCGTCTTTTATTATCCATCAATCCTGATTGTGCAACTCCATCCAGGGCCATTTCTACCAATTCCCGCGCCCGATCCCAATTCTGGGAGAGAGACTGAATTTTGATCAGCGCAAAAGTTCCCGAAATCATACTGGTAGCAATGGCTGGCTCAAGTGCAATCGCCTCTTCCATTAACTCACGGGCTCTTTGAATATCCATTTCTAAGTAGATCGCGGCCAGCCCTTTGAGATTTAACAACAAGGCACGTATGAACTGATTGGGATTCTTTTCTTCCAGGACAGAGGCAGCCTCGATCGCTTCCAATGCGGGCTCTTTTCTTCCAATCGAGATGCCAGCCAGGCCGTAAAGACTATATGCAACTGTGAGGCGAAGTTCATCATCCAGGGTTGTATACAATTCAATGCTTTCCCGTGCAGCTTCAAAAGACTGCTCATTGTGTCCTAATGGGAACATGAGGAGACCACGAGCCAGGAACCCGATTGCCTGGGCTCGTTTTAAGCGCAGGTTATCTTCAGCCTTTTCGGATTGAACCGGCATGGAGGCTGCTTTTTCCATAGTCTTATCAACCCAGGATATGCCTTCCCTAACCGAAACGTTCCCCCAAAAGGTCACCAAATTCCCTGCCAGCTCGAGAGCACTGAGCGGGTCTTCATCGATTCCCCAGGTCAATGCACTGCGGCAGTTTTCAAGGTTCGGAAGCAAACGCAGGAAGTATTCTCTTTCAGAAAAAGCGGTCACTAAATCGTCGGGTTCGGAAAACGATACAAAATATGTTAAGTGTTGATCCCGGACTTTGGTGGAGCGCCCAGAATCCATTAATCGGATCCTGGCATACTGGCGAATGGTTTCCAGGAATTGATAGCGCATACTATCTCCCTGGGGTTCCGCAATAATCAGGGATTTGTCTACCAGCTGGGGCAAGAGTGAATACACATCCCAATCTGAGCAGACATCCAGCGCCATTTCGATCGTCCAGCCTCCCGAAAACACAGACAGGTCATTAAACAAGCCTTGTTCCTCTTCGGTGAGCAGATCATAACTCCAATCGATTAGTGCCTGCAGGGTCTGCAGGCGCGGCAGGGCAGTGCGACTGCCACCCGTCAGTAAGCGGAAGCGATCATCCAATCTCTCCAGGATTTGCGCGGGCGAGAAGACTTTTAGCCGTGCGGCGGCCATTTCAATCGCCAGGGGGATGCCATCCAGCCGGCGGCAAATCTGGACGATGGCAGGACTGTATTCTGCGGTCAGCCAGCGTTGGGCATTGGCGGATTCTGCACGCGCCATGAAGAGCTGTATGGCAGTACTTTTTTGAATTTCACCCCATGATTCTTCATCACTCTCCGGTAAGGGTAAAGATTGAATGCGTTGAATGGTTTCCCCAGAAACTCCTAGGGCTTCACGGCTGCTGGCCAACACCTGCACCAGAGGGGCAACCTGTAAGATTTGTTCGATGAGCTGCGCGCAGGCGTCGATCAAATGCTCGCAGTTGTCGAAGATCAACAGCGCCTGTTTATCTCTCAGATATGCTGTGACCATCTTCAGGGCGGGTGTACTCGATGTCTCGTGCAGATCAAGTACATTCAGCAAAGTGCTTAGAATCGTATCCTGATCAGTCAAAGCGGCCAGTTCGACCAGCCAGACACCATCTGGAAAAGCCTCTCGAGCAGCTCTGGCAGCCTGGATGGAAAGACGTGTTTTCCCGGTTCCGCCGGGGCCGATCAGCGTGACCAGCCGCCTGCGCGCAGGGTCTGCTTCTGTGTCGAGGAGATAATTGACAATTTGATCGATTTCCTGCTCACGGCCGATAAAACTGGTCATTTCCCCCGGCAGGTTGTTGGGAACTGCTTCGCCACCTTTTAGTGCTGCGAAATCGTCCGGAAGATCAGGATGAATGAGCTGGTAGATACCGGTCCTGCCAGTAAGTCCTTTCAAGCGATGTGTGCCAAGAAAGCGGCTGTTGAAATCCGCTTCAACAGCTTCGTCTAGAAGTGCGTATGTGATATCAGAGAGAAGAATCTGCCCCCCAGCAGCGAGCGACATCACCCGGGCTGCCTTGTTGACTGATGTGCCGTAGTAATCGCCATCTCGGGCTTCAGCATCTCCGGTGTGCAGACCCATACGCACCAGCAGCGGCCCCGTCTCCTGCCAGGGATAATCGAGCAGTTCCTGTTGTACTGCAACCCCGGCCTGCGCCGCGTCGGATACACGATCAAAGGATGCATGCACCCCATCACCGGTCGATTTTACGATTTGCCCCTCAAATTTGGGGATCAGTCGCTGCAAAATATCGTCATGGACGGCAAGAGCCTGGCTCATTTCCTTGGGGAATTCTTGCCACAGGCGAGAGCTGTCGGCGATGTCAGTAAAGAGGAACGTGTGAATACCGAAATTTTGGGATTCGGCCATAATAGATTTTTGGTATTTAGTTTGATATCCAGTACGGAAACGCGAAAATGGTCAGACAATTATACTCCACTCGAATCCCCTGGTCGCTGGATGGAGAGATAATTGCTGAAAAGAATTTCTATCCGGTTTTGTTTTTGTAAATTGAATACGCGTCTTTAAGCAGTTGACCTTTACCCTGCGGCCAATGCAGATCGTATAAGAAGGTTAGGAAAAATTCGGGGCTCATCTTGGGATCGAAGGAATAATTTTCCAGGAACTCCTGGATCTTATCCTGGAAGAGACCGGAAAGCCAATGGTCGCCATTTCCCATGGTGGTGGATATGGCCAGCCTGCGCAGTTCGTCCGGGCTTGTTTTTGAGTTTTTCTTGAAGAACTCAAGCGCATAAAAGAATAAGAAATAATACCAATCCGTGAAGAACCAGGTCTCCTCCATAACTCCGATCCAGTCGATCACCCCGCTGACTTTACCTGCCTCCAGGAGGATATTGCTGTGGTGAGCGTCGCCGTATCCCCAGGTGAAGGGGATTGGCGAATCTGGCAAGCGGCTGATAAGACCTTGTTTGATCCCCTGGTATGGTTCCGCTCCCAGGAATTCCATTTCAGGTTTTTCCGACTGGCCTTCCAGAAACTCCTCCCAGGAGAATTCCACCTTGCCAAGAGCAGCTTGCGCTTGAAATTCCACCAGCCATGAAAGGAAAGCTGCTAAATGCTGTTCCACTGTCCTGCGACCAGGAGAATCATCGGCGGGGATGGTGATCGGTTCTCCTGGCATGGTGCCCATAACGATGTGGGTCAGACCATTGATCTGGCCGGCAAGCACCCGGGTGGGCAGGGTCTCCCTGACCGGTGGTTTGAGATCATCTAATAATCGGTCAACAAGATTTACCGATCTTTCTGCATAGCGATTGAAGTTTGAAGTGCGCGGGATCTTTGAGATCAACACTGGCTCTTTCGATTTACTCTGCCTGTCAAACCAGAAGATAACAATATAATCGCGGCTCTGGATCAGGTAATCTAAATCTTGTGGTTTTGCTTTCCCAGGGTGGATTTTGTCCCAGGCAGCCAGGGCCTGGGCTTGCAGTTGCTGGATCAATGTTTATTCCTTGTAAGCGATCAGGCTGAATCCTGGCGCAAACCAGGGCAGCATCCCCAGGGTGGAAGCGATCCTGGAGAAGAGGTAAAAAGATCGGTTGAATCCGGAATGCACCCGCAATCTCGAGATCATGAATTCCGTGGCTGCCTTGGAATTGAGATCCGCCAGGAAGCGGAATTTCGGATAGGCCGGGATGGGGTAGTAGGTTTCGATACTTGAAAACCCAACCTGTTGGAGTAATTTTGTAATCCCCTGCAGTGAATAGGTTATCTCCTGGTAGTTGACGTTACGAGTTGATTGAGAATATCGATTGGCAAGCGAACTGGGCAGCAGCGAGATAAAACGCAGGTTCGAAAGCGGTGCTTTGCCGCCGAGGACATATTTATAGCTGAAGCGGTTTTCGATGCCCAGGTACAGGCAGCCTCCAGGGACAAGCTTCTCCCAAATAGATTGCAGGATTTTTGAGTGGTTTTGGCGGGCATTCGTAGAGGCCTGCTGCCAGAAGCCGCACTCGAGGGTATCTGCAAATACGGCGATGTGGCACGAGGCTGGAGGGAGTGGTATTTCATCCGGCTGGGCGTGCAGATGGGTGATATAGTTTAACCCTTCCTGGGAGGCGCGCAGGTTGGAATAGACCAGTTTATCCCAGGAAGTGTCTAAGGCGAACACATGTTGGCAGGTGCGCGCGAATGCAGTGCTTATATTGCCCCACCCCCCGCAGACATCTAAGACGATGGCATCATCTTTGACCGGCAGCAAAAACCTGAAATCAGCCCGGGCTTCACTGGTGATGTACTCGAAGAGGTGGGCCGGGTTTGCGGATGTGCGTGAGATCGTTTCAGCGGCAGCCTGCCAACCATCGCTGGAGGCTATGCGGTTGAACTCGTTGAGGTAACTGTCTGATGTTGCTGCGCCGGATTCGCCATCTGCAAGAAAGTCGTAGATGCCAGATAGAATGGGCCAGTTCGCGCTGCAATTTGGACAGCGAATTTTGATGCCATCCATTTCCAAAGGAGTACTGCAGTGAAGGCAGATAAGTTGGGGGAGAGCCTGATCGGTTTGATTCGGAATTGAGTCGGGCATTGATGTGTAGGGAACAGCCAATATTCTCGGAACCCAGATTCTACTCTATATATCAGTGAGCAAAATGGGGGTCCATGGATTTGTTAGGAATCTACCTTTTTGCTCGATGATATCTCCAGTAGGGGCAAAGCATCTGACTGAGATTCACTTGTAACCCTCCTCCAATCCAGATGCTTTGCCCTTACAACTAGGTACAATCTCCAGCTTGACAATCGTTTAGAAATCTGCTAATATATCGAGTAACGATATACCGTTTCACGATATAGCGAGTGGCGATACAAAGGAAGGCCATTAGATGTCTGATGATAAGACCAATAAATACCTGCCGCTGACAGAGGCTACCTACTACATCATGCTTTCATTGATTGAACCACTACACGGTTACGGCGTGATGCAGAAGGTGGAAACGATCAGCCAGAGCACGGTCAAAGTGGGCGCGGGAACCCTTTATGGTGCGTTTTCAAACCTGGAGAAAGAAAAATTGATCGTAATGGTTACTGAGGAAGACCGCCGCAAGTGTTATGCCCTGACGCCCAAGGGGAAGCAGGTTCTGTTGGGGCAAATAGAAAGACTTGAGATTATGAACGGGAATGGGTTATCCGTTAAAGATGAATTGTTGAGAGAAGATCATGGATAAGAGGGTTATGCGAAAATTTAAATGGTTCTGGGCCTGGCAAGACGAAGATGAGGAAGCCTGGCTGAGGGAGATGTCCAACGAGGGCTGGTATCTCACCGGGATTGGATTTCCCACGATTTACAGTTTCGAATCCGGCGAGCCAAAAGATTTAGTTTATCGCCTGGATTACCGCTCTCATTGGAAGATGGATAAAGAGGATTACCTGCAGCTCTTCCGCGATGCGGGCTGGGAGTACGTTGAACAAATGGCAGGCTGGCATTACTTCCGCCAGCAAGCGCAGCCAGGCGAGGAGCTCGAAATCTATACGGATGCTGAGTCCAAAATAGAAAAATACCAGCGCTTGCTGGCATTTCTGGGGATATTAATCCTGCCGTTGGTCATCAGCCTGATAAACCTGCAATCCCGGCCCTACGAGTGGGTGGAATTCTTGCTGGTGTTTATCTTCCTGCTGTTCCTATTGTATGTGTATGCGATTGTCAAAATTTGGATGAGAATCGGTCAATTGAAGCGGCTGTGAGCCTTAAATTCCCATCCCGGCATCTCGAGCACGGATGATGGCCTGGGCCCGGTCAGCGACTTGAAGCTTGTTGAATATGTTGGAGACGTGGTTGCGCACGGTCTTCTCGCTGATCGTCAGGCGTTCCGCGATCTGTGGATTATTCAAACCCTGGGCGATCAACTCGAGCACCTCGTGTTCGCGTTGGGTGAGCTCCGGAAAGACTGGTGTCTGCTCGCTGGGCTTGGGTGAGGCGAAAAAATTCATCAGCCGGGTGGCGATGTCAGGACCAAACAGGGCTTCCCCCTCAGCGACAGCACGGATGGCGCGCAGCATTTCCTCCTGGTCAGCCCCTTTCAAGATATAGCCACGCGCGCCAGCTCGCATGGCCGCGAAGACCGAGTCATCATCCTCGTACATGGTGACGACGATCACCCCGATCTCAGGATTGGTGTTCATGATCTGGCGGGTAGCCTGGATGCCGTTGACGCCCGGCATTTGAATGTCCATCAGGATGACATCCGGATGAAGCTTGGCCGCCTTGGCGATCACTTCCGCGCCGGTTTCTGCTTCCCCTACCACCTCAATATCAGGCACTGAAGAAAACAGGGCCCGCAATCCGTCTCTGAGTAAAGTGTGGTCATCTGCAATGACGATGCGGATAGTGCTAATGCTGGATCTCCTTCTGCCCGTTATTATAAACTGGGTGCAAAGGCAGACTGGCGGTTACCTGTGCACCACCATCCGGGAGGTTCGTGATGGAAAAAGTACC
>CALBUI010000209.1 GCA_937968125.1 uncultured Anaerolineales bacterium
AGCCATCTTTACAATCCTGGGAATCTTGCTGCTGCTTGGAACATATCTGCTGCCTAAGGATTCTCCCCCAGAAGTCGTAACGGAACGGGAAGAATTGCTTTCCCAATTCAAGAAACAAGATGATGATTTGTAATTTGTGATTAGTTAGTGGTTATTCGTCCCCATCCTGCAGATATTTCCGCTTCCATTCAAACAATTTGTTCAAAGCTTCAATCGGAGATAGGGTGTTCATATCCAGCTGGTCAAGATCAGCTAGCAAGGGATTTGTCTCTGGAAAGAAAGCCAACTGCTGCGGAGCTTGAGGATCAATGCGGACTGCTTTTCCAGAGCTTTCCTCCAGCTGCTGCAAAATTTCGCTTGCCCGCTGTACAACCGGACCTGGCAATCCAGCCAGCTGACCAACATGGATCCCATAAGACTGATCCGCACCACCCGGAACGATAGTATGCAAGAAGACAACTTTATTATCCGCTTCGCTGACTGCCACGTTGTAATTGCGCACGCCTGGCAGCAGGTCAGCGAGTTGAGTTAACTCATGGTAATGGGTGGCAAACAGGGTCTTCGCTCGCAATCCAGGATGGTTGTGGATGTACTCAACCACTGCCCAGGCGATAGAAACGCCGTCGTATGTGCTGGTGCCGCGCCCGATTTCATCCAAGATCAACAAACTGCGGTTCGTGGCATGGTGCAGAATATTGGCCATCTCCACCATTTCCACCATAAACGTGGATTGGCCAGCATAGATCTCATCCTGGGCTCCTATCCGGGTGAAAATTCGATCTACCAGGCCGATTCGAGCTGCATCGGCGGGAACATAACTGCCTATTTGAGCCATGAGCACGATTAATGCAACCTGCCTTAAAAATGTCGATTTGCCGGACATATTTGGGCCAGTGATGATTCGAATTCGCTCCTCGGCATCGAACACCGCGTCGTTGGGGACAAATCGTTCCGAGATCAGAAGCTGCTCGACTACTGGATGGCGCCCTTCATGGATATCCAGCATATCCTCCCCAACCACCTCAGGTTTTACGTATCCATTCAATGCGGCCGCTTCTGCCAGACTGGCTAAAACATCTAGGCGAGCGATCATCCGGGCAGTTGAGAGCAATTTCTCCACCGACCCGGCCAACCTTTCGCATAGTTCCTTGAACAGCCTGGCTTCGATCTCATGGATGCGTTCCTCGGCGTTAAGGACCAGCGTCTCATATTCTTTCAACTCCGGGGTGATGTAACGCTCAGCATTTACCAAGGTCTGTTTGCGAATGTAGTTCTCAGGCACCAAGTCTACATTCGATTTTGTGACTTCGAGATAGTAGCCAAAGACTTTATTGTAACCAACCTTCAAGGTTTTTATTCCCGTCCTATCCCGCTCTACAGATTCAAGATTAGCAATCCAATCCCGGGCATGCCTGGAGCTCTCGATCACACCATCCAGTTCCGCAGAATAACCGTTCCGGATCACTCCGATATTCTTCAGAGTGGCTGGGGGATCATCTTCCAATGCAGATTCGATCAAACCTAATTCCTGAGAGCACAGGTGCAGATCTTTGGACACTTCTTTCAAAGTGGATTCATCATCAGGGAGTAATTCCTTGATTCCTGGCAGCTGCTGCAAAGTGCTCCGCATGGCAACCAGGTCACGCGGCTGACCTGATCCGCCAACTATTCGTTGGGTGAGCCGCTCCAGATCAGCCAAAGGCTTGAATTTTTCTCGCAGTTCTGCCCTTACCAAACCATGATTAACAAAATACTCAACCCCATCTTGACGTTTACGGATCAAATCCAGATCCAACAGAGGTTTGCTCAACCACTGGTAGATCAACCGGTTTCCCATGGGTGTGATGGTGTGCTCCAATACTCCTAATAGGGCCCCGGTTTTTCCACCGTCACGGATCGTTTCGGTCAATTCCAAATTGCGCCGCGTGGCCGCATCCAGGTTCATAAACTCGGTTAACTTGTAGGTCGCCAGGCCGGTCAACAATTTCGTTGCGCTGGGTCGTGTTTCTTCAAGATATTGCAGGAGTCCGCCAGCTGCCGAAATGGCAAATGGCATTCCCCGCAGCCCAAAACCATCCAGTGAAGCCGTTTCGAAATGGTCGAGAAGAATCTGCTGGCAGCGAGCTGACTCGAACCGCCAGGCTGGCCAAGGAGTTAAATATCCTGGCAGTTCATTCTCGAGCGAGGCTTCATCTGCATAAAGGATCTCTGCCGGATTCAAGCGCATCATCTCCGCCCGAACAGCTGGTTCAATCTCGGGGGCGGTAATCTCAGTTGCAGAAAATTCTCCGGTAGTGATATCTACATAGGCCACGCCCGCTCGTTTATCCTGCCAGACGATACAGGCCAGATAATTATTCGCATCTCCAGGTAGCAACCCGGGCTCAACAATCGTCCCGGGCGTCACCACGCGGGTGACCTTGCGGGGCACCAATCCATTGATCGGCTGGTCCCCAACCTGTTCACAGATTGCCACATGGTAGCCCTTATCTATCAACCTCGCCAGGTAATTCTCGACCGCATGGTAAGGAATTCCTGCCATCGGAACCCGGTTCCCCTTGGCAACATTGCGCGAGGTCAAGACAATATCTAATTCGCGAGATGTTGTTTCAGCATCTTCGTCAAAAGTTTCATAGAAATCCCCCAGCCGGAAAAATAAGATCGTGTCAGGGTACTGGCTTTTGATCTCGAGATACTGCTTGCGAATTGGGGTGTCGCCTTTTGAACGGGCCATGCGCTCATTGTATGATGAGGGTGAAAAATCTTCAAGATCAAATTGCTAATTGCTATTGGCCCCGTTGATGGACATATTTATTGCCTTTTTGAGATCTTCATCATATAATCAAATCACTATACTCTTTCAGAAAGGAGATGTATCCAATGGCAAGCGTAACGTACGACAAAGTCACGAAGCGCTTCGGGGAAGTTGTCGCTGTCGACAATCTTGATATCAAGATTGAAGACAAAGAATTCCTTGTCCTGGTTGGCCCGTCGGGTTGTGGAAAATCCACCGCCTTGCGCTGTCTGGCCGGACTAGAAGACATCAGCGACGGCCAGATTTTGATTGGCGACCAGGTCGTCAATGATGTTCCCCCCAAAGATCGGGATATCGCCATGGTATTCCAATCCTACGCGCTTTACCCCCACATGACTGTGTATGACAACATGGCGTTCGGTCTTAAGCTTCGCAAGACCCCCAAGGATGAAATTAAACGCAGGGTCGGGGAAGCTGCAGAAATTTTAGGTATTGAGACTCTACTCGATCGCAAGCCTCGCCAGCTGTCCGGTGGACAGCGCCAGCGAGTTGCACTGGGACGGGCCATCGTGCGCGAGCCTAAGGTATTTCTCCTGGACGAGCCCCTTTCAAACCTGGATGCAAAACTGCGTGTTGAAACTCGAGCCAACATCAGCAAACTGCACCAGCAGCTGGCAACCACATTCATTTATGTCACGCACGACCAGATCGAGGCCATGACCATGGCCTCGCGCATCGCGGTGTTGGAGTCGGGGCTCTTACAGCAAATTGACACACCGTCAAACCTGTATGACAAACCAGACAACATCTTTGTGGCCGGTTTTATCGGCTCTCCAGCGATGAACTTTTTCCCTGCGACAATTCAGCAGAGTAATGGAAAACTGGTCGTCGATTCCGACACCATTCAATTAGAAATTCCCGACAGTCGCAAGGATGTTTTCCAGTCACACGCTGGTAGCGAAATCATCTTCGGTATCCGACCTGAGGATATTTTTACCCCTGAATATGCTCCTCCAGGGATTATTGCTCAGCCGGTAGAAACAACAGTCGACATTACCGAACTCATGGGCAATGAGATCATGTTGTTCCTCAAATCCGGGAAACATGATTTTGTCGCTCGAGTCGATCCGCGGACAAAGGTCGGTATCGGGCAGGAAATGCAAGTTGTCATTAATAT